>NZ_UQXD01000082.1 GCF_900544955.1 uncultured Oscillibacter sp. | reverse complement strand
CCGCCCGCCGGTCCAGCGCCGGGTCGTAGGGCAGCGCCGCGTCCGCCACCCGGCCGCAGCGGCCGCAGCGGAGGTGGGTGTGGGGCGTCACCACGGCGTCAAACCGGCTCACCGGCCCCACCAGCTCCACCAGCCGCCCCTCCTGGGCCATCTGGTGCAGATTGCGGTATACGGTGCCCAAACTCAGCCGGGCCAGCGCCGGTTTCAGCTCGTCATAGACCATCTGGGCGGAGGGATGCTCCCGGGAGGCGCAGACCACCTGGTAAATCCGCTCTCTCTGCTGGGAAAATCTCTGGGCTTTCATGACGGTCTCCTTATCAATAATAGTTCTTATTATTTTTATAGCACACTTCTCAGGAGAATGCAAGCCCTATTTTCCCGTTTTGAAAAAATTTTTCCTGGGGTTGTCCGGCGGCATCCGGAGACAATAGGCTTTGGGTATCGCGCACTCAAGCCCGCGCAAAAGGAGGATATCCCATGAGAAGAAGTTTCACACTCTTGCTGGCCTCCCTGCTGCTGGTGTTCACCCTGACCGCCTGCGGCCGGGATGACAAGCAGGACGGCACTGCCGGCAACCAGCCCGCGACGGAAGACGCCGGGAACAACGCCGGCGACGGCCTTCTGGAAAACGGCCCTGCGGACAACGGTCCCGCCGACAATGGTCCCGCGGACAACGGCGGCACCCTCGGCGGCGACGTGGGTGACACCGTGACCAATGGTATGGACGACGTGGAGGACGGCCTCCGCGACGCCGGAGACGCCCTCACCGGAAACGGCACCGTCAACAAGACCCGCTCCCCGGCCCCCGGCGTCTCCTACGAGCAGATGCTCCGCAACGCCCGGGTCCATGACCGGGACGGCGACCTGACGGACCACGAAAACGCCGTCACCCCCGGCGCCGCCTACTGACCGCGCTCCAGGGCCCCGGCACGCCGGGGCCCTGGGCCGATCTCTTTTTTTGTTCCCTTTTGCCGCCGCTTCCTGTATAATCGGAGCAGAACCATGAAACGAGGTGGCAGCCATGTCCCAGACCTTTTCCATGCAGGTCATCGCCCGCGTCCGCAGCGATTTTCCCACCAAATTCGGCGTTCCCCGGCAGAGCGGCCTGGTGGACGCCCTGGAGGCCACGGTGGTCTTCGAGCCCCCCTACCGCAATCCCGACGCCCTCCGGGGGCTGGAGGGCTTTTCCCACCTGTGGCTGGTGTGGGTCTTCGACCAGGCGGTGCGCCGGGACTGGTCCCCCACGGTGCGGCCGCCCCGGCTGGGGGGGAACACCCGCATGGGGGTCTTCGCCACCCGCTCCCCCTTCCGGCCCAACCCCATCGCCCTCTCCGCCGTGGCCCTCTCCGGTATCGAGCAGACGGCGGAGCACGGCCCGGTACTCCATATCCGAGGGGCGGACCTGATGGACGGCACCCCCATTCTGGATATCAAGCCCTACATCTCCTACGCCGACAGCCACCCGGAGGCCCTGGGAGGCTTTGCCGCCGTCCCCGCCGGGGAGACGCTGGAGGTCCGCATTCCGCCGCCGCTTCTGGAGCGGATTCCCCCCGCCCGGCGGGAGGCGCTGCGGGGCGTGCTGGCCCAGGATCCCCGGCCCCAATATCAGCGGGACCCGGAGCGAATTTACGGGTTCGGCTTTGCCGAACAAGAGGTTAAATTTTCCGTAAATGGAAGCATTTTGACGGTCCTGGACGTCTCTAACCGCAAAAATAGGGACCTTTGAGACACAAAAGCGGGTTGATTTGAAAATCAGTCCGCTTTTAGTGCTCTTTAGCATAATATTCGGCAAATGCACATGCTACCGTCAACCCATAACGAACGATAAAGCAGGATTGACGGATATGAAATTATACAATTACCAGGGCAGATATAACTGCTCCGGGCCCCGCATTCGAGAGCAGAGACGGCACCTGAACCTCTCCCAGGAGCAACTGGCCGCCCGGCTCCAGCTGGCGGGGCTGGAGATCGGCCAGCACGCCATCAGCCGGGTGGAGACCGGGCTGCGGATTGTGCCGGATTACGAGCTCTCTTTTTTTGCCGCGGCGCTGAACGTCTCCCCGCTGTGGCTGCTGGGACTGGAAGAATGACAAAAGCGGGACATCCCGAAGGGGATGCCCCGCTTGCATATGGCCCGTAAAAAGGGGAATTATTTGGCAGCCTTGGCGGCCTTGATGGCCTCGGTGAGCATGGGGGCAACCTTG
>NZ_UQXD01000081.1 GCF_900544955.1 uncultured Oscillibacter sp. | reverse complement strand
CCGCTACCTTTCCGGAGGTATCCGGCACCTGCTTGACACAAACAATGATTTTCATATAGTACCTTCCTTGTAAAAGACGTTGGTTGGCGATCAGATCAGGATGTTCTCCTTCTTCGCCTCAAAGGTGAGCATATCCCGGAAGCTGGGGTGGGCAATGGCGATCAGGGCCTTTGTCCGCTGGCTCAGGGTCCGGCCCCGCAGCTTGGCGATGCCGTATTCCGTCACGATGCAGTCCACATCATTTTTGCTGGTGCTGATCTGGGCACCGGGGGTCAGGGTGGGCATGATGCGGCTGACGGTGTCGTTTTTGGCGGTGGAGGCAAAGGCGATGAAGCTCTTGCCGCCCTTGGACTGCACGGCGCCCCGCACGTAGTCGCTCTGCCCGCCGGTGCCGGAGACGTGGCGGGTGCCGATGGACTCGGCACAGACCTGACCGAAGAAGTCCACCTCCAGGGCGGCGTTGATGGAGATAAAATCGGGATGCCGGGCGATCACCGCCGGGTCGTTGACATAGTTGACCGGCAGCATCTCCACCATGGGGTTGTCGTCGATGTAATCGTACATCCGCTGGGAGCCGAAGGCGAAGGCCGCCACGGTTTTCCCCGTGTGGATGGGTTTGGCGCTGTTGTCCACGGCGCCGCACTCGATGAGGGTCATCATGCTGTCGGTGAACATCTCTGTGTGGATGCCCAGGTGGCGCTTGTCCTGAAGGGCATTGCCCACGGCGTCGGGAATGGCGCCGATGCCCAGCTGGAGGGTGGCGCCGTTGGGAATCTCCTCGGCGATATAGCCGCCGATCCTGGCGCTGACCTCGTCGATTTTCGTGGGGGGCAGACAGATCAGGGGGGCGTCGTTCTCCCACAGGGCGGAGACCCGGGAGACGTGGATCTGGGTGGAGGTCAGGCTCCGGGGCATGTGGGGGTTGACCTCCAGCAAAATGGTCTTGGCGGTGGACACCAGCGCCTGGGAGAGGGAGCCGTCGCAGCCGGTGCTGAAATAGCCGTGCTTGTCCATAGGGGACACCGCCGCGATGAGCACGTCGGGCTGCACATACTCCTGGAACAGGCCCGGGATGTCCCGGTAGTAGGCGGGCATCACGTCAGCAAACCCGGCGTTGATGGCCTTCCGGGCGTTTGCCTGGGAGAACCAGGATACCCCCAGGTACTTCCCGGCGAATTCCTCCCGGTAGAAGGGGAAGGGGGCGGTGTCCAGCAGGGTGTGCTGGGTGATGTTCTCCAGCTGCCCGGCCTGGATGGCCCGACCGATGGCCTCGTAGATCAGGGGGGAGTGGGCCAGGGCGATGTCGGAGGCGCACACGGCGCCGGAATGCAGGCAGCATCTGACCGCCTCATCGGGGGTGGTCAGCTTGCTTTGATAGAGGGCTTGTAAATTCTCCATAGGGCGCTTGCTCACTTCACGCCCATGGCCCGGGAAATGACCATGCGCTGGACCTCGGAGGTGCCCTCGTAGATCTCGGTGATCTTGGCGTCCCGCATCATGCGCTCCACGGGATACTCCCGGGTGTAGCCGTAGCCGCCGAAGAGCTGCACGGCCCGGCGGGTGACGTCGGAGGCCATCTCGGCGGCGTAGAGCTTGGCCATGGAGGAGTAAAAGCCGGTCTGGGGATCGCCCTGGTCTTTGGCGAAGGCGGCGCGGTAGACCAGCAGCTGGGCGGCGTCGGCCCGGGCCTTCATGTCCGCCAGCTGGAACTGGGTGTTCTGGAACTGGCTGAGGCGCTTGCCGAACTGGACCCGCTCCTGGGTGTACTTGACCGCCTCGTTGATGGCGCCCTCGCCGATGCCCAGCGCCTGGGCGGCCACGCCCACGCGGCCGCCGTCCAGCGTGCCCATGGCGACCTTAAAGCCCTTGCCCTCTTTGCCCAGCAGGTTTTCCTTGGGTACGATGCAGTCCTCCATGATGAGGTCGCAGGTGGAGGAGCCGCGGATGCCCATCTTGCGCTCATGCTTGCCCACGGAGAAGCCCGGGAAATCCCGCTCCACAATGAAGGCGGAGATGCCGTGGTTGCCGGCGTGCTTGTCGGTCATGGCGAAGACCACGTAGGTGTCGGCCACGGTGCCGTTGGTGATGAAGCACTTGGTGCCGTTGAGCACGTAGTGGTCGCCCACCAGCTCCGCCACGGTCTGCTGGCCGGAGGCATCGGAGCCGGCGTTGGGCTCCGTCAGGCCGAAGGCGCCGATCTTCCGGCCGCTGAGCAGGTCCGGCAGGTACTTCATCTTCTGCTCCTCGGTGCCGAAGGCATAGATGGGGTAGGAGCACAAAGAGGTGTGGGCGCAGACGATGACGGAGGTGGTGCCGCAGACCTTGGCCAGTTCCTCCACGGCCAGGGCGTAGGCCATGTTGGTGCCGCCGGCGCCGCCGTAGCGCTTGGGGAAGGGAATGCCCATCATGCCCAGCTTTGCCATCTTCTCCACGGTCTCCATGGGGAAGCGCTCCTCCTCGTCGATCTCCTCGGCCAGGGGCTTCACTTCGGTCTCGGCAAATTCCCGATACATTTTTTGGAGCATTTTCTCCTCGTTGCTCAGGTAAAAGTCCATATTGTTACACCTTTCCAATCGTTTTGGGCCGTGGGGACACGGCCCGCAAATACGAGATTCCAGTTTTTCAAGCAAGCTGAAAAACTGGAATCTCGTCATGTGATGAATGAGGGAATCCCAGGTTACGCTGCCGGAGCGGCCGTTATTTGGCAGCCTTGGCGGCCTTGATGGCCTCGGTGAGCATGGGGGCAACCTT
>NZ_UQXD01000080.1 GCF_900544955.1 uncultured Oscillibacter sp. | reverse complement strand
GGGCGAGCAGGTGGCCTCCCCCATGCCGGGCACCATTCTGGCGGTGAACGTGGCCGCGGGAGACGCTGTGAAGCGGGGCCAGGTGCTGATGGTGCTGGAGGCCATGAAGATGGAAAATGAGATCATGTGCCCCCGGGACGGCCGGGTGATCTCCGTGAACACCTCCAAGGGCGCTGCGGTGGAGTCCGGTACGCTGCTGTGCGTCATCCAGTGACGGACTGGAGGCGGATATGGAAGCAATCCTGAATTTTCTGCAAAGCACGGGATTTTATCAGTTTACACAGGGGGACAACTGGAAATGCCTGATCATGATCGGCATTGCCTGCATCCTGCTGTACTTAGGCATTGTGAAGAAGTTCGAGCCGCTGCTGCTGGTGACCATCGCCTTCGGCATGCTGCTGACGAACCTGCCCGGCGCGGAGATGTTCCATGAGATCTTCTTCGCCGGGGGACATATCCACTGGGACCTGCTGGGCGGCGCGCCGGTGACGGCGGAGTTTTTGGCGGAGCTGGCCTCCCAGGACGTCTCGGCGGCGGTGCTGGCCACCGCCACCGCGGGACAGAGCATCACGCCGGGCCTGGTGGACATCCTGTATCTGGGTGTGAAGCTGGGCATCTACCCCTGCTTGATCTTTGTGGGCGTGGGCGCCATGACGGACTTCGGCCCTCTGATCGCCAACCCCAAGAGCCTGCTGCTGGGCGCCGCCGCCCAGTTGGGCATTTTCATGACCTTTGTGGGCTGCCGCCTCTCCGGGCTGTTCACCGCGGCCCAGTCCGGCTCCATCGGCATCATCGGCGGGGCGGACGGCCCCACCGCCATTTTCGGCGCCACCATGCTGGCGCCGGAGCTGCTGGGCCCCATCGCCGTGGCGGCCTACTCCTACATGGCCCTGGTGCCGGTGATTCAGCCCCCCATCATGCGGCTTTTGACCACGGAGGCGGAGCGGAAGATCGTCATGAAGCCCCTGCGGCAGGTCTCCAAGCGGGAGAAGATCCTCTTCCCCATTGTGGTGGCCGTGTTCGTGGCGCTGCTGGTGCCCTCTGCGGCGCCGCTGATCGCCTGTTTGATGCTGGGCAACCTGTTCCGGGAGTGCGGCGTGGTGGAGCGGCTGAGCAAGACCGCGCAGAACGAGCTCATCAACATCGTCACCATCTTCCTGGGCGTCAGCGTGGGCGCCACCGCCACCGGGCGGACCTTCCTCTCCCTCCAGACCCTGGCCATCATGGCCATGGGCATTGTGGCCTTCGGCTTCGGCACCGCCGGCGGCGTGCTGCTGGCCAAGTTCATGAACCTGTTCCTCAAGGAGAAGATCAATCCCCTCATCGGCTCCGCCGGCGTCTCCGCCGTGCCCATGGCCGCCCGGGTCTCCCAGGTGGAGGGGCAGAAGGCCAACCCCGGCAACTTCCTCCTGATGCACGCTATGGGCCCCAATGTGGCCGGCGTCATCGGCTCGGCCATCGCGGCGGGCGTTCTGATCTCCCTGTTCGGCTAAAGGAGGCACTGCATGGAATTTTTATCGGATAAACCCCTGTACATCACGGACACCATCCTCCGGGACGCCCACCAGTCCCAGGCGGCCACCCGGATGCGGGTGGAGGATATGCTCCCCGCCTGCGAGGTGCTGGACTCCATCGGCTACTGGTCCCTGGAGTGCTGGGGCGGCGCCACCTTCGACGCCTGTATGCGCTTTTTGAACGAGGACCCCTGGGAGCGGCTGCGCAAGCTGCGCCGGGCCCTGCCCCACACCAAGCTCCAAATGCTGTTCCGGGGCCAGAACATCCTGGGCTACAAGCACTATGCCGACGACGTGGTGGACGCCTTCTGCGGCAAGTCCATTGAAAACGGCATCGACATCATCCGCATTTTCGACGCGCTGAACGACGTGCGGAACCTGGAGCAGGCCATCAAGTCCACCAAGAAGTACGGCGGCATGGTGGAGGCGGCCATGAGCTACACCATCTCCCCCATCCACGACGAGGCCTACTTTGTGAAGCTGGCCAAGGAGCTGGAGCAGATGGGCGCCGACGTGATCTGCGTGAAGGACATGGCCAACCTGCTGCTGCCCATGGAGGCCTACTCCCTCATCAAGCGGCTGAAGGAGACGGTGTCCGTCCCCATCCACCTCCACACCCACAACACCACCGGCACCGGCGACATGGTGTACCTCATGGCGGCCTACGCCGGGGTGGACATCGTGGACACCGCCCTCTCCCCCCTGGCCAACGGCACCTCCCAGCCCGCCACGGAATCCCTGGTGGCCACCCTCCAGGGCACGGCGCGGGACACCGGGCTGGACCTCACCCGCATGAGCCAGGCCGCCGCCCACTTCCGCAAGGTGGCCCAGAAGCTGAAGGACCAGGGCTCCCTGGACCCCAAGGTGCTGAACGTGGACACCAACACCCTGCTCTACCAGGTGCCCGGCGGCATGCTGTCCAACCTGATCTCCCAGCTCAAGCAGGCCGGGCGGGAGGATAAGTACTACGACGTGCTGGCGGAGATTCCCCGGGTCCGGGCGGACTACGGCTATCCCCCCCTGGTGACGCCCTCCAGCCAGATCGTGGGCACCCAGGCGGTGATGAACATCATCAGCGGCGAGCGGTACAAGACCTTTACCAAGGAGTCCAAGGCCATGCTCCGGGGCGAGTACGGCAAGCTGCCCGGCACGGTGAACGAGGCCGTCCGGGCCAAGGCGGGCATCGCGCCGGAGGAGGTTATCACCTGCCGCCCGGCGGACCAGCTGGAGCCGGAGCTGCCCAAGTACCGGGAGGAGTTCCGGGCCATCGCCAAGAGCGACGAGGATGTGCTGTCCCTGGCGCTGTTCCCTCAGGTGGCCCCCAAGTTCCTGGCCTGGCGGGACGGCCCCCGGGAGGAGCCCGCCCCGGCCCCCCAGACGGCCCAGGCCGCCCCGGCGGACCCCGGTGCCGTCCGGGAGCTGTACGTGGAGTTCAAGGGCTGACGACAACCGGCGAAAGAACCCCCCGGCCGCTGCA
>NZ_UQXD01000079.1 GCF_900544955.1 uncultured Oscillibacter sp. | reverse complement strand
AGAAAATGGGGGGTGCATTCCGTGGGGCAAAGCCCCACACCCCCATCCCGCCCCCTGGGGCGGAAACCCTCGTCCCCGCCCGACGGCGGGAATCCTCCGTCCCCGCACCGGTGCGCGGACCGTTCCTCATCCCCGTGTACAGCGGCGGCCTTTCAGCTCCGCATCGTTACGCGGACGCCCCGCCCCCCGTGGGGCGGCATCCCCGTCCCCGCGCCGTGCGCGGCCAGCGCCATCAGCCCCTCAAAACACGCACATGGCCGTAAAGCAGGTCCCGCCGTCTCCCAGGCCCTCCACCTGGTAATTCTCCCCCTCCCGGTGGCCCAGCAGCCGCAGCGTCTCCCCCAGGGTGGCCTCCCGGCTGTAATTGATGTAGAACTCCCGGGGCGTCCGGTCCTGGAGGTCTGCCGGGAGGAAGTCCCACACGATGTCCCCGTAATTCCCGCTGAAGAGGTGGCCGTTGCCGTCCAGATCGGACCACATCACCCGCCGCTGCCCCAGCTCCTCCAGCCCCTCCCGGGGCAGGGCGATCTTCTTGGGCTCCGGGCAGTCGATCTCCTTGGGGCAGACCGTCAGGGCCTTGGCGGTAAAGGAGGCGGGCCGCAGAATTTTCCGGGTCTCCGGGTCCACCAGAATCCAGTCGCTCTTCATGCTCACGCACAGCTCCCCCGTCCGGTGGTCCGCCATCTCAAACACCCGCTGCATGTGGGCGCCCCGGGCACCGTTTTCCCAGGTGGTGATGTCCAGCACGTCCCGGGCCATGGGGCAGCGGTGGATGTGCACGGCGGCGCGGGAGAGGAGAAAGACCTCCCGCATGGCGTACAGCTTCTCGTGAGTCAGCCCCCGGGCGTCGTAGTCGTACCCGGCGAAGGCCCCCGCCTTGCTCAAAAGCGCCGCCATCCGGACGCGCTTGTTCCGGTCGCAGTCCGCAAACACCAGCTCCTCCTGGCGGAAGTAGCCGTCTTCCATCAAACGCTGCTTGAAATCCTCCACAATCCGATGCTCCTTTTTTTCATTTGGACAAAATATTACCACGTTTTCCCCGATTCCACAAGCGGGATGGTTGACTTTCCCGGCACCTGTGATATGATAAGGCCACCAAACAAATTTTAAGGAGGCTGTTACTCTATGGAAAAGACCGTCATCGCCACGCCCAATGCCCCCGGCGCCATCGGCCCCTACTCCCAGGGCTGGACCGTGGGCGAGCTGGTATATACCTCCGGCCAGATCCCCGTGGACCCCGCCACCGGCGCCGTGCCCGAGGGCATCGCCGCCCAGGCGGAGCAGAGCTGCAAGAACGTGGGGGCCATCCTGGAGGCCGCCGGCGTCACGCTGGAGCACGTGTTCAAGACCACCTGTTTCCTGGCGGACATCGGGGACTTTGCCGCCTTCAACGAGGTCTATGCCAAGTATTTCACCACCAAGCCCGCCCGCAGCTGCGTGGCGGTGAAGGACCTGCCCAAGGGCGTCCTGTGTGAGATCGAGGCCATTGCCGCCAAGTAAAGGAACCGCTCTCTTGACGAAACAAACGAGGACCGGCCGGTTGGCCGGTCCTCGCGGTTTATTTCCGGAGAAAGGCGATGCCCAGGGTGTTGTTCCCGCAGTGGCAGAAGATGGTGCACCCGGCCTTGGCCTCCAGCACCTCCTGGAAGCCCCCCTCCTCCGCCAGCACCTGCCGGGCCACGGCGGCCAGGGCGTCGTCCTGGCAGGAGTCCACCAGGACGCAGCGGCGGCGGTCGATGTCCGTCCGGCCCGCCAGCCGGTCCCGGACGTAGTCCGCCACCACCTTTTCCATGGAGCCCCGGAACTTCCGGGTGACGGACATCCTGCCGTCGATGACCTCGATGCAGGGGTGGAGCTTCAGCAGGTTGGCCCCCAGGGCCGTCACGGCGGAGCAGCGCCCGCCCTTTTTCATATAGTCCAGCCGGTCCAGCACAAAGCTCATCTCCACCCGGGGAATCAGGGTGTCCAGCAGGTCCAGAATCTCCGGGACGCTCCGCCCCGCCTCCGCCGCCTCGGCGGCGGCGAGGGTCAGCATCCCGTGGCCCACGGAGAGGTTGCCGCTGTCCACCACGAACACGCCGGGCACCTCCTCCGCCGCCAGGCGGGCGTTCTGGTGGCAGCTGGAAAAGCCCATGCCGATGTTCAGGTGGATCACCGCGTCGTACTTGGCGGCCTCCCGGCGGAACAGGTCCTCGTAGTCCGCGATGTTTACGGCGTTGGTGGTGGTGATGTCGCCGCCGGCATCCACGTGGGCGGCGATGTCCGCCGGGCGGATGTTCACGCCGTCCTGGTAGAGCTTGCCGGCCTTGACGATGCCCAGCGGCACCACTGAGAGGTTGTGCCGCTCCACCAGCGCCGCGGGCAGGTCGCAGGTGCTGTCGGTGGTAATTTTGATCATGGTGTGTCTCCTTCCGTTCCTCGGGTCTCGTTTGCAAGTCCGGTGTATGATACCACAGTTTGCCCCGGAATGCCAGTTTCATTTTGGGCTGCGGTCCAGAGGCGCAGCATGTCCGCCACCGTGGCGCGAAGGTCCCGCGCCGCCCGGAGGCGGGCGGCCTCATAGGGCACCGCCACCCGGTTGATGGAGAACACGGCGCGAACGCCCAAACCGTATACCGGCTCGATGTCCTCGCCCACGTCGCCCACCACCGCAACCACCGGCGTCCCGGCGGCGCGGCGGGCCACGCCGGAGATCACCTTGCCCCGGAGGCTCTGGCCGTCCAGCTTGCCCTCGCCGGTGAGGATCAGCTCCGCGCCCCGGATTACCTCCGAGAAGCGAACGGTGTCCAGCACGGCCTCAATCCCCGGCTGGAGGCGGCTGCGGAAGAAGGCGGCCATGCCCGCCCCCATGCCGCCGGCGGCGCCGGCGCCGGGGAGGTCCGCCACCTCCGCCCCCAGGTCGCGGCGCAGCACCGCCGCCAGATGGGCCAGGCCCGCGTTCAGGCGGGCCACCATGGCCTCGTCCGCCCCCTTCTGGGGGCCGAACACCGCCGCCGCGCCGGTGGGGCCGCAGAGGGGG
>NZ_UQXD01000078.1 GCF_900544955.1 uncultured Oscillibacter sp. | reverse complement strand
CCCTGCCTGCCCTCCGGGGCCTGGCGCTGGGCAAACGGGCGGCGGCCCGCTTGGCCGGAGGCCCGGCGGGGACCGGCTGTCCGCCGTGCCCGCGGTGCATCGGCCCTTTCCGCAGGCGGAGCGGTGGCTCCCGCCGGACAGACGGTTTTCAAACCCCACCCCGCTGCGGCGGGGTGGGGTTTTGCATTTTGCACCCGTCCCATGTCCGCGCCACCCGGGGACCGGCGGCGGGGCAGGTTGCGTTTGGGGTCCGGGCGTGCGGACGGCCGCCGGAGGGGCCGTTCGGGGCCTATAATCCGCCGTAACTTGTATTACGGCGGATTTTTTCCGGCGCCGCGCCCTCCATTTCCCCGCCGGAATGGAGGCGGACGGCGGGCACCGGCGCCAGATGCATCGCTTCTGCGAAAAGGCGCAAGATGATTGCTTTTGAGAGGCGGAACTGTTATAATTCTTATTTATAATGGTATGGCAAAACTGCTGCGCTGCGGCCGGGAAGGCGGGAGCCCCGGAGGGGCGGCCGATGGGCGCTGCGGGATGAGGGGAAACGGGCATGACGGAACAAAAGACCATTCTTGTGGTGGAGGACAACTTCATCAACCGGGCCACGTTGGTGGGCATTCTCTCGGGGAGCTACCGGGTGCTGGAGGCGGAGGACGGCCAGGAGGCGCTGTCCGTTTTGGAGCGGGACCGGGACGACATCTCCCTGATTTTATTGGATTTGGTGATGCCTAAGATGGATGGGTATACCTTCCTCTCCATTGTGAAGGCGGACCCGGCCTACGCGTCCATCCCGGTCATCGTCACCACCCAGAGCGACAGCGAGGCGGACGAGGTGACCGCTCTCTCCCAGGGGGCCACCGACTTTGTGGCCAAGCCCTACAAGCCCCAGGTGATTTTGCACCGGGTGGCCAGCATCATCAACCTGCGGGAGACCGCGGCCATGATCAACCAGTTCAAATACGACCGGCTGACGGGGCTCTACAGCAAGGAGTTCTTCTACCAGCGGGCGCGGGAGGTTCTGCGCCGGAACCCGGAGCGGGCCTACGACCTGATCTGCTCGGACATCGAGAACTTCAAGCTGGTGAACGACGTGTTCGGCCTGCTGGCCGGGGACCGGCTGCTGGTGGGTATTGCGGGGATCTACACCGACCTGGTGGGCAGTCAGGGCATCTGCGGGCGGCTCAACGCGGATCAGTTTGTCTGCCTGATGGAGCGCCGTCCGGCCTACCGGGAGGAGGACTTCACCCGCCTGGAGGCCCGGATCAACAAGATCTCCACCTCCCGGAGCATTGTGATGAAATGGGGCGTCTACGCCATCGAGGACCGCTCGCTGCCAATAGAGCAGATGTGCGACCGGGCGTTTTTGGCCGCCAACAGCATCAAGGGCTATTTTGAAAAGCACATCGCCTTCTACGACGACACGCTACGCAGCAAGCTGCTGCGGGAGCAGGCCATCACCAACAGCATGGAGGCCGCGCTGGAGGCCGGGCAGTTTTTGGTGTACCTGCAGCCCAAATACACCATCCGCACCTCCAAGCTCTCCGGCGCCGAGGCGCTGGTCCGCTGGGACCACCCTGACTGGGGCTTTCTGGCCCCCGGGGCCTTTATCCCCCTGTTTGAGAAGAACGGCTTTATCACCAAGCTGGATCAGTACGTCTGGGAGCAGAGCTGCGCCGTCCTCAAGCGGTGGGATGAGGAGGGCCGCCCCCACCTGCCCATCTCCGTCAACGTGTCCCGGGCCGATATCTACAACGCGGACATCGCGGACGTGCTGGTGGGCATCGTGGAGAAGTACGGCCTGTCCCCCTCCCGGCTGCACCTGGAGATCACCGAGAGCGCCTACACGGAGAATCCCCACCAGATTGTGGAGACGGTCCGCCGGCTGCGGGAGCTGGGCTTCGTGGTGGAGATGGACGACTTCGGCAGTGGCTACTCCTCGCTGAACATGCTCAACAGCATGCCGGTGGATATTTTGAAGCTGGATATGAAGTTTATCCAGAACGAGACCGCCAAGCCCCTGGAGCGGGGCATCCTCCGCTTTATCATGGACATGGCCATGACCATGGGCCTGAGCGTGGTGGCGGAGGGCGTGGAGACCCGGGAGCAGCTGGAATACCTCCAGGAGGTGGGCTGCAACTACGTGCAGGGCTATTACTTCGCAAAGCCCATGCCCGTGTCCCAGTTCGAGGAGCTGTTCCGGGTGGACGAGGTGGAGGAGGACTGCGACAGCTACCACATGGACGTGCGGCGGCGGAAGAAGCTCCTCCTGCTGGCCGACGAGGACGCGGACAGCCGGGCCCAGGCCCGGGCGGTGTTTCAGGAGGAGTACCAGCTGGTGGAGGCGGAGACCGCCGCCGCCGCGCTGGACTGCGCCGCGGAGTACGGCCACCGGCTCAGCGGCGTGCTGCTGAGCCTGACGCTGCCGGAGGACGGGGGCTTCCCGGCGCTGCGGGAGTTCCAGCGGGAGAGGACGGTTTGGAACATCCCCGTGATCGCCACCGCCCCCTATGCCCTGGATCTGGAGGAGCGGGCCCTGGAGACCGGGGCGGACGACTTCATCCACAAGCCCTACACCGCCGCCGTCCTGCGGCGCCGGTTCCAGCGGGCCATGGGCTACGTGGACATGTGGGAGCGGGAGCGGCTGCTGGAGGACGCGGCCTATCAGGACTATCTCACCGGGCTGCTGAACCGCCGGGGGATGTACGCCGCCGTGTCCATGCTCCAGGAGAAGGACGCGCCCGCCGCGGTGTTCATGTTTGACATGGACAACATGAAAAAGATCAACGACGCCATGGGCCACACCGCGGGGGACGAGCTGCTGCGGGGCTTTGGCCGCCGCCTGCGGGCCCACACCCGGGAGACGGATATCGTCTCCCGCTTCGGCGGGGACGAGTTCGTGGTGATTTTGAAGCACATCGGCTCCGGGGAGAACGCGCTGAAAAAGGGCACGGAAATCTGCCTGGCCGTGGAGCAGGAGTGCTGCGGGGAGACCCTGGCGGTCTACTGCTCCGCCGGCGTGGCCCTGTGGAACAAGGACGACGGAATGGACGAGATCCTCCGGCGGGCGGACGAGGCCCTCTATGAGGCGAAGCGGGAGGAGAAGAGCGGATGCCGGCTTTGGCGGGGGGAGGACTCCCCGGCGGGGGACGGGACATCCGCCTGAGGAGAAAAGGGGAGACGTATGCCGGAGTGCAAGACGCTGTTTGAGGCCCACGGCGGCGGGGCGACGACCCGCCGTCTGCCGCTCGG
>NZ_UQXD01000077.1 GCF_900544955.1 uncultured Oscillibacter sp. | reverse complement strand
CCAGCGAAGCGGTCTCTGTGGGGAGCGGAGGAGCAAGGGAGCGGGCGCAGTTTTCACCGCAGGCGGAAACGGAGGCAAGCGGCCTTTGCGACGACGCCATGGGGGGTGCATTCCGTGCCGCAAAGCCGCACACCCCCGTCCCGCCCAATGGGCGGTTTTTTTCTCGCCTTTTCCAGAGACCAAAAAGACCCCGGCCCTGTGATAAGGGCCGGGGTCTCTCTCAGTTCATGCTCTCCCCCCGCTGGGTAAACAGCTCCGTCACCCGCTCCGCCGTGGCGGGATAGTCCCGAAGCTCCGGGTCCTCCGCCAGCAGCGCCTCCGCCGCCGCCTGGGCCTCCATCAAAAGGTTGGTATCGCAGCCGATATCCGCGATTTTCAGCCCCGGAAGCCCGTGCTGCCGCTCCCCGAAAAAGTCCCCGGGGCCGCGGAGCCGCAGGTCCTCCTCCGCGATTTGGAAGCCGTCGGCGGTCCGGGTCATCACCCCCAGCCGCTGCCGGGTCTCCTCGCTGCGGTTATCGGAGATGAGGATGCAGTAGGACTGGTGCTGCCCCCGGCCCACCCGGCCCCGCAGCTGGTGGAGCTGGCTCAGGCCGAACCGCTCCGCGTTCTCCACCACCATCACCGCGGCGTTGGGCACATCCACCCCCACCTCGATCACCGTGGTGGACACCAGGATGTCCGCCTCGTGGGCGGCGAAGGCCGCCATCACCCGGTCCTTCTCCCGGGGCTTCATCTTGCCGTGGACGCAGGCCACCCGCAGGTCCGGGAACACCTCCGTCTGGAGCATCCGGGCATAGGCCGTGGCCGCCTTCCGCTCATCGGGCAGCTGGTCGTTCTCCTCCACCATGGGGCACACCACGTAGGCCTGCCGCCCCTCCGCCGCCAGCTTGCGGATGAAGCGGTACACCCGGGGGTGGTAGCTGCCGGGGACGGCATAGGTGGCGATGGGCCGCCGCCCCGGGGGAAGCTGGTCGATGACGGACACATCCAGGTCCCCGTACAAAATCAGGGCCAGGGTCCGGGGGATGGGGGTGGCGGACATGACCAGGGTGTGGGGATGCCTCCCCTTGGCCGCCAGGGCGGCCCGCTGTCCCACGCCGAAGCGGTGCTGCTCGTCGGTCACCACCAATCCCAGGTCCGCGTAGGCGAGGTCGCCGGTGATGAGGGCGTGGGTGCCGATGACAAAGTGGATGTCCCCGGCGGCCAGGGCAGCGGCCGCGGCACGCTTCTCCTTGGCGGGGGTGGAGCCGGTCAGCAGGGCGCAGCGGACGCCCAGAGGCTCCAGCAGCGGCGCCAGGCCCTCGTAGTGCTGCCGGGCCAGAATCTCCGTGGGGGCCATCAGGGCCGCCTGCCGCCCGTTTTTCACGCAGAAATAGGCGCAGGCGGCGGCCACCATGGTCTTGCCGGAGCCCACGTCCCCCTGGCACAGCCGGTTCATGGGAACCCCGGCGCCCATGTCCGCCAGAGCCTCGCCGATGCACCGGCGCTGGGCCTGCGTCAGCGTGAAGGGCAGGGCGCCGTAAAAGGCCTCCATGTCCACCGGGCGGCAGGGGGTCACCTGGACCACCTCCCGCCGCCGGCGCAGGCGCCGCAGGCCCAGGGTGAAGAGGAACAGCTCCTCAAAGGCCAGCCGCCGCCGGCTCAGGTCCAGGGCCTGGGCGCTCTCCGGGAAGTGGATGTTCTCATAGGCGTAGTTGATGCGGCAGAGGTGGTGCTCCCGCCGCACCCGGTCCGGCAGCACGTCCGGCAGAATGTCGGCGCAGGCGTCCAGCCCCTGGCGGATGGACCGGGACAGCACTAACTGGCTGACCCCGGCGGTGAGGGGGTAGATGGGCACGATGCGCCCGGTGGTCTCCCGCCGCCCCACCGCCTCCACAAGGGGGCCCGCCATCCGGCGGCGGAGGAGGTTTCCCTCGGCCTTGCCGTAAAAGACGTAGGTCTCCCCCTGCAAAAGCTGGTTTTGCAGCCAGGTCTGGTTGAAAAAGGTCACGTCCAGCACGCCGCTGTCGTCCACCGCCCGGACCTTCACCAGGTCCATCCCCTTGCGGATATGACTGACGGTAGGGGGCGCGGCCACCATGGCCGCCACACACGCCGCCTCCCCGGGCACCAGCTCCGCGATGGTCTTCATCTGGGTGCGGTCCTCGTACTTCCGGGGAAACCAGCTGATGAGGTCCCGCAGCGTGGCAATGCCCAGCTTTTCCAAGGCCTTGGCCCGCTGCTCCCCAATCCCCTTGATATACCGTACATCGGTGGTCAGGTCCGCCACGCAGGACGCCCCCTTTTCTGTGAGAATGGTTCCATTATACGCAATTTTTCCCCGCTTGCAAAGGGAAATCCGGCAAACGCCGGGGCGGGGACGGCATTTGCCGGACGCTGCCGATGCCCACTGGGCCGGGCAAAGGCGGCGGGGAGTTCTCCCCGCCGCCTTTGCCGTCAGGTGAACCGCACGCCCGGCGTCCACCCCTCCGTCTCCGTCACCGGCAGGCTCTCGATCCACCCGCCGTCGGAGGCGGCGTAGACGTCGATCAGCCGGTAGGTCACGTTTCCAAAGTTGTCCCGCAGCCGCAGCGCCACTGCCACCTCGTCGCCGGAGGGGACGGAGAGGGCGGTCTCGTACCCCGTCCAGTCCTCCATTCCCACCCGGCCCGTCTCCCGCCACAGTTTGGGCACCTCCGTCACCGGGACGGTCCGCTCCGGCGCCGTCTCCCCGTTTCGATAAAAGCAGAGGTCCGCCGCCGCGGGGGAGAGGTCCAGCCCGTAGGGGCTGTTGTTTTCGATCTGAAGGTTCAGCTCCCCCAGGTACACCTCCGGCTTTGTGCTGGTCCAGGAGGCCATCCACCAGGCGTCCGCCGTCAGCCGGAAGCGTTCCGGGGCGCAGTCGTACAGGGTGTCCACCCCCTCCGTGCGGACCGTGTCCCCCTGGGTCAGCGCCACGGAGAGGGCGATGTCCCCATCCATGGGCACTGTCCAGCCGGCGGCCACGTACCGATCCCCCTCCAAGACTCCCTCTGCCGTCAGGGCGGTGCCGTCGGAGAGGCGGGCGGTGAAGCGGGCGGTGGTGTCGGCGGTCCGCTCCCGGGGCCGGGCGCTGACCGCCAGCGTCACGGTGGAGCGCTCCAAATCAAATCCCGTCACCGCCGCCCCGGCCTCGGAGAGGAGCTGGTGGCTCTCCTCCAGGGCCGCGCTGATGCGGCCGGTGATGGAGGCAATTTGGTGCTCCATGCTGCTCTGGATGCCGTTGACCTGGCCCTGGAGGCCGTTCAGCCGCCGCTCCAGGGCGGCGCTGATGTCG
>NZ_UQXD01000076.1 GCF_900544955.1 uncultured Oscillibacter sp. | reverse complement strand
ATGCACTTCGGCGAGCCGGGGAACCTGGCCTACCTGCGGCCCAACTGGGCCAAGGCGGTGGCGGACCTGGTGAAGAGCCACGGCGGCCGCCCCTTTTTGACGGACTGCAACACCCTCTACGTGGGCGGGCGGAAGAACGCCCTGGACCACATCGAGTCCGCCTATGTCAACGGCTTCACCCCCTACTCCACCGGCTGCCACATTCTCATCGCCGACGGCCTGAAGGGCAACGACGAGGTGGCGGTGCCCGTGGAGGGCGGCGAGTACGTGAAGGAGGCCAAGATCGGACGGGCCGTCATGGATGCCGACGTGTTCATCTCCCTGACCCACTTCAAGGGCCACGAGCAGGCGGGCATGGGCGGCTGCCTGAAAAACATCGGCATGGGCTGCGGGTCCCGGGCGGGGAAGATGGAGCAGCACAACGCCGGAAAGCCCTTCGTCAAGCAGAAGAAGTGCATCGGCTGCCGGGCCTGCGAAAAAATCTGCGCCCACGGCGCCCCCGTCTTCGGCGAGGACGGCAAGGCCGCCATCGACACGGACAAGTGCGTGGGCTGCGCCCGGTGCCTGGCCATCTGCCCCAAGGACGCCATCGCCTCCCGGGACGACGAGGCCCCCGCCATCCTGAACAAGAAGATCGCCGAGTACACCAAGGCCGTGGTGGACGGGCGGCCCTGCTTCCACGTCTCCCTGGTGCTGGACATCTCCCCCAACTGCGACTGCCACGGGGAGAACGACGCGCCCATCGCCGCCGACGTGGGCATGTTCGCCTCCTTTGACCCGGTGGCCCTGGACCAGGCCTGCGCCGACGCGGTGGTGGCCCAGCCTCCCCTGCCCGGCTCCGTTTTGTTCGACGGGGGATGCGACTGCACCTGCGGCGACCTCCTCCAGGCCGCCCATCCGGACACGGAGTGGCAGGTGTGCCTGGAGCACGCGGAAAAGCTGGGCCTCGGCACCCGGCGCTATGAGCTGATCAAAATCTGAGCCGCTGACACGGGAAAAGGCGGGACGCAAGTCCCGCCTTTCTCTTCTGCGTTACGCGAACAGGGCGTTGAAGGCCGCCACCACGTCCTCCACGCCGTCGCAGGCCGCCAGCAGCACGTAATTGCCGTTGGAGACGATACGGGAGTTGGTCTTCCAACCCTCGATGGTGGCGGGGTACCAGGCCCCGCCGGGGTTTGCGTCGTCGCCCACCTGGTAGTCGATCCGCTGCTGGAAGACGTCCTTCACCGCCTGGACGTCCGCCCCATCCTGCACCTCCACCAGCGCCAGCTCGCCCACGGAGGCGGAGATCATGGCCACGTACACGGCGCACTGGGCTGTGGCAATGTCCCCCAGCCCGGGGTAGAGGGAGGTCAGGGCCTCTCCCTCCAGCCGGCTCATGGCGGGCAGGGAGGACCCCTCCCCGGTCAGGGAGGCGTAGAAGGCCGCCAGGTCCACACCGCCGGCGGGGACACCCGCCTCCGGCTTCTGCACCGGCTGACTCTCCGGCTTCTGGGTGGAATCGGCGGCGCCTCCGCCGGTCTGGGGCTTCTGGGAGGGGGTGGCGGTGCCGCTGCCCGTCTGGGGCGTCTCGGCGGGGGGAGTGACCGTGGCGCCGTCGCCGTCCTGGGTCTCGCTCTCCTCGCCCTCCTCCGGGGATGCCGGGGGCGCCTCCGGGGCGCCGTCCGCGCCGTCTCCGGCGTCCTCCCCTTCGGGGGCGGTGATGCTCGGGGCGTCCTCCGGCTTTTCCGGGGAGCTCCCGCCGCCGCAGGCGGTGAGGGACAGGGCCAGGGCAAGGGCCAGCAGGCCCGTCAAAAGTCGGTATTTCATCGCGTGTTCTCCTTTGTCCTTGTTGGCAGGCGCCGGGGGCGCCTCCGTGTTTCCCCTGTTCCGACGGGCGCCGCCGGAAAAAAGTTCCCCTGTCCGCCGGGATTTTTCCCATTTTGGACAAGCTATCCCCATCAACCCACCAGGAGGTCTTGCGCATGCGCCACGCCCGCAGAGATATGTTTGTCATCGGCTTCGCCCTGTTTTCCATGTTTTTCGGGGCGGGGAACGTCATCTTCCCGCCCTACCTGGGCCTGGGCAGCGGAGCCCAGTGGCTGCTGGGCTTTTTCTGCTATTACATGGCGGATATCGGGCTGGCCCTGCTGGCCCTCTTCGCCATTTTGCGCAGCGGCAGCCCCGAGGGCATCACCCGCCCCATCGGCGCCGTCCCATCGGCGGTCCTTATGAGCGCCATCGTGCTGTGTATCGGCCCCATGCTGGCCATTCCCCGCACGGCGGCCACCACCTACGAGATGTCCCTGGCGCCCCTGGTCTCCGGCGTGTCCCAGGCGCTGTTCTCCGCCCTGTTCTTCCTGGTGATTCTGCTGCTGTGCCTGCGGGAGTCCGCCGTGGTGGACATCGTGGGCAAGGTGCTGACCCCGGCGCTGCTGATCGGGCTGCTGGTGCTCATCGTCAAGGGCGTGCTGGACCCCATCGGCCCGGTGCCGGAGCGGGTGCTGGTGGACAACGTGCCCCGCACGGGCATCGAGGCCGGTTACCAGACCATGGACGTGCTGGCGGCGATGGTGTTTGGCATCATGCTCAAAAGCGCCCGGGACAAGGGCCACACGGCCCCCAGGGACCAGTTCCGGGTGGTGGCGGGCGCCGGCGCGGTGGCCGGCGCGGCGCTGCTGGTGGTCTACCTGGGGCTGACCTACCTGGGGGTCACCACCTCCCGCTTCTTCGATCTCACGGTGCTGCGGACCTTCCTCATGGTCTCCATCGTCCGCAGCCTGCTGGGCAGCAGCGGCATCCTCCTGTTTTCCGTGGTGGTGGCCCTGGCCTGCGTCACCACCGCCGTGGCCCTGGTCAGCTCCGCCGCCGCCTATTTCTCCCGCCTCTCCGGCGAGCGGGTGCCCTACTGGCTGCTGACGGTGGTGATCTGCCTGTTCAGCGCCGTGGTATCCACCTTCGGGCTGGAGCAGATCGTGTCCATCGCCGGTCCCATCCTGGACCTGGTGTATCCCCCCACCCTGGTGCTCATCGCCCTGGCGCTGGTCCGCCGGTGGATTCCCAACGACTGGGTATACCGGCTGGCGGCCCTGGGCGCCCTGGTCTTCAGTCTGCTGTCGGTGCTCCGGCACTGGGGGATGGACCTGGCCTTCCTGGACGCCCTGCCTCTGGCCTCCTTCGGCTTTGGCTGGGTGGCCCCGGCGGCGGTATGCGGCGCCCTGGGCCTGCTGGCGGGCCGCCGCCCCGCCTGAGGCGGCCGGTCCCATCCCCGCCCCCGGCACTGGGCATTTCCTTCTAACTGCAAGAAAAGGACCTGCGGCTATGCCGCAGGTCCTTTTCCTTGTTCTCAAACGCTCAGC
>NZ_UQXD01000075.1 GCF_900544955.1 uncultured Oscillibacter sp. | reverse complement strand
CACCATCAGGCGCGGTTTTTCCGGCAAAGAAGCGTCCGGGATGACGTCCCGGTCCACCAGCCCCTTGGTGATGCTCAGTCCCAGGCCGGTTCCCTCCACCCGGCCCACACGCCGGTCCCGGGTAAAGGGCTCGAACACGTGGGACAGCACCTCCCGGGACATGCCCACGCCGGTGTCCCGGATGGTGAAGCGGTACCGGGCGCGGTCCGGAAGCGCCGCCGGCCGCTCCTCGGCCCGGAAGGACACCTGTCCGCCCCGTGGGGTGAACTTCACCGCGTTGCCCAAGATGTTGATGAGAATCTGATTGATCCGCAGGGCGTCGCCGTAAAAGCCGTCGTGGGTGACGGCGTCCAGCTCCACGCAGAACCGCTGGCCCTTCTCCTCCGCCTGGGAGCGGATCATGGTGGCAACCTGCTCCACGATGTCCCGCAGGGAGAGGCGCTCCCGGTTCAGCTCGATTTTGGACTGCTCGATCTTGCTCATGTCCAGCACGTCGTTGATGAGGTCCAAAAGGTGCTTGGAGGAGACGGCAATCTTCCCCAGGCACTCCTTCACATACGCCGGGTCCTCCGGCCGGGTGCCGGCCAGGGTGGTCATGCCCATGATGGCGTTCATGGGGGTGCGGATATCGTGGCTCATGGAGGAGAGGAACTCGCTCTTGGCCCGGCTGGCCGCCTCCGCCAAAAACAGGGCGCTCTCCAGCTTCTCCTTGTTCTTCCGCTCCTCCGCCAGCATCTCCGTCACGTCCGCCCGCACCATGCAGACGGTCTGGCGGTTCCGGTCGCCCCAGAGAATGCTGACCTTCTTGTACCGCAGGCCCTCCTCCGTCCGGTAGGGGCATACAAAGTCGTAGCCGCCGGGGCTGCGCTCCAGCTCCTCCAGCATGCTTTGCAGGGTGAGCCGCCGGCGCATCTCCAGGCGCTCCTCCTCCGTTCTGCCGTAAAACGCAGCGGCGGCCGCGATCTTTCCGTCGAAGTCCTCCACGGTGTAGGGGGACAGGTCCTCCAGCACCGTCTGCCGGGTGTACATGACCATCCGGTTGGTGCCCACCTCGATGAAGGCCACCAGCTCAAAAGTATAGGCCAGCATGTTCAGCAGGCCCTGCTGCTCCCGGGCGGAATCGGTCACGTCCGTCCGGGCCAGGCACACCCGGCCCAGACGCCGGTCGATGGAAAAGACCGTCATCCGCTTGACCCGGACGCCTCCGCCGCCGTCCAGAATGGAGATGTCGAAGGTGTAGCTCCCCTCCCGGGCCAGCCGGGCGGTGACGTAGGACGCGTCCAGATACTGCCGGTAGCGCTCCCGGTCCTTGGGCACCACCTGGTGCTCCAGCATGTACGCCACCCGCCCGGAGTGGCTGCCGCCCTCCGGCAACAGGCCGCTGGCCCGGTCGTTACTGGCGAACACCGTATAGCGGTCGTGAATCAGGTCCAGCAGCACGATGTGGTCGTATCCGGAGTCGGAGAGGCGGTGCAGCACCTGGTCGGAAATCCGCTTCTCCGTGATATCCGTCACCGTCAGAATGCCGGTGATGTCCCCGGTGTCCGGCTCCGCCACCAGATTCACCCGGCACTCCGCGTACCGCCCGGTGTCCTCCCCGGGAATCTGGATCAGGCAGGTGAGCACCCGCTCGTTCTCCTTCCGGCGATAGGCGTCCAGCAGCGGCTCGTTGAGATAGGTCTCCAAAAACCGCCGCCGGTCCTCCGGCCGGACCACCAGGCCGGAGAGGGCGGTGAAAAACGCCTCCCGCTCCAGGCTGAACCCCTCCGTGCAGCGGGGCGCGGTGTAGTCGACGAGCTCCATGATGACGTTTTGGGTGATGTTGCAGTGGCCCACCAGCAGGGTGTTGGGGCCGGACGCCCGGTAGTGCTGCAACAGCGTCTGCCGGTACTGCTCCCGGACGTGCTCCCGCTCCTCCCGCTCCTGGGTGATGTCCCGCAGGAACATGTACTGGCGCTGGGTCCCCCCCTCGCCGGGCAGGATGGACAGAATGCTCCGGACCCAGAGGTACCCGCCCCGCCCGTTTTTGAGGCGGTAGGTCATCTCGCAGCGGCAGCCCACATGGGCCATCGCCTCCTCCAGCTGCCTCAGAATCCCCGGGACGTCCTCGGGGTGGACGCCGGCCATGGCGTCCCTCTGGTACAGCGCCCAGGCCTCCTCCACCGTCAATCCCGTCATGGCGGCAAAGCCCGCGGACAGGTATTCCGGCACAAAGCGGCCGTCCGCCTGGCGGTGCACCACCGCCACGCCGCCGGGCAGGCTCTCCACCAGCGTCTGGAAATACTGCTCCAGCCGCTCCTTCTCCCGGCGGGTCTCCACCTCCTCGGTGATGTCCCGCAGGCGCTGGACGTAGGCGGGGATGCCGTTCCACGCCATCTCCTGAAAGCACAGGCTGTACACCCGCCCGTCCCGGGGGGAGACCACCTCGGCGTCCTCGCCGGGGGCCTTGCAGGAGAGGTTGCAGAAGGCGCAGGGCGCCGTCTGCCCGTGGAGCGCGGCGTAGCACTTGTCCCCGATGCGGCTGCGGCCGCCGGAGGCGGCGTGCTTGCTCTCGTGGAAATAGAGCAGCTCATAGCTGCTCCGGTCGATGACATAGACGGAGTCCGCCGTGTCGCCGGCCAGCTCCTGATACATCCGGCTCTCTTCGGACATGCCGGTAAAGGAGGTGTAGAATTTGGCGGTCTCCGTCAGGGGGCCGATCCGGCGGCCGCTGAGGTGGATCCAGATCAGTCCTTGGTCCCGGTGGCGGATCCGGCAGGACATCTGCAACGCCCCGCCCGTCCGCAGCGCCTCCCGGACGGCGCGATCCACCCGCTCCCGGTCCCCCCGGTAGATGAGGGAGAGGAGGTCTCCCCCCGCCGCCTCAAACGCCTCCCGGGTATAGCCCGCCAGGGTGGGCACGCCGTCGGAGTAAAAGACGGGGAAAAACCGGCCGTCCTTCACCCGGTAGCTGGCGACGCCGCCGGGGATGGAGTTGACCAGGTGGTTCATCTCCAGCTGGGTCTCCTCCAGGTCGGTGATGTTGTGGAAGACGCACTGGACCAGGGGCGCGCCGTCCTTCTCCCCCACCTGCCGGGCCTGGGCGCGGACCCAGACGATGTGCCCGTCCCGGTGGAGCTTGCGGAAGGCCAACTCCGCCACCGTGTGCTCCTGAAGGGCCCGACGGACGGTCTCCACCACCTGCTCCCGGTCCTGGGGATAGGTCATCAGGGCGGCGTCCCCCCGGATCAGCTCCCGGTACTCCTCCACCGTGTAACCGGTCAGCTCCGGCACCCCGTTGGAGAAATAGACGGTCTCAAAGATGTCCGTCACCTTGTAGATCGCCACGCCGCCGGGAATGGCGTTGATGATGTCCTGCATCTTCGCATTGGCGGCAGTCAGCTCCGCCTCCATCTGCTTCTCTCCATGGATGTCCGTATAGATGCCGTAGAGCGCCGCGGAGCCGTCCGCCAGGCGCTGCGATTTCCCCTCCAGCCGAATCCAGCGGTAGGCGCCCAGCCGGTCGTGGAACACGCGGAAGGCGCGGGTCAGCTCCCCGCCGCGCCGCACCAGGGCCGCGGTCTCCTCCAAGAGCCCGGGCCGGTCCTCCGGGTGAACCCCTAAAAAGGCGCTCCCGCCCTGGATCTGGCCGATGTGCGCCTGGGAGTACCCCATCACCCGGTAAAAGGCGGGATTGCAGTAGACCTGAGTAAAGCGTCCGCCCTCCAGGCGGTGAATGGAAAGGCCGCTGGGAAGGTGGTCCAAAACCGCCCGCAGCTCCGGCGGAACCGCCGTGTCCAGGGGAACGCCGTTGTTCTCCTTCATGTCTGCCGTCCCTCCTCCTGCTGCCGATGCAGCTTCGCGATTTGGTGAAGCGCCGTCCGGACGCCCCTGTGCAGGTCCCGGCCATCCGGTCCGCGCAGCGGCGGTGCCGACCGGGCGGTACCGCGCGGGGAGCCGACCGGAGCGGCCGCCCCGCCTGTGCGGGCCGCCG
>NZ_UQXD01000074.1 GCF_900544955.1 uncultured Oscillibacter sp. | reverse complement strand
CTGGCGTCATGTTTGTTTTGCAGCTGGGAGCCGCCTGCGGCACGCTGCTGCTGGGGGTATTGCTGGATAAACTGAGTCCGCTGCTGATGTCGCTGCTGATCTATTGCGGTATGCTGGCGTCGCTGCTGGCGCTGGGCTGCGTCACCTTTTTGCTGCTGGACCGGGCGCTGGAGCGCCTGACGGCCCTGTGGCGGCGGACGCTGCGCAGGCGGCTGTTCCACCCGTAGACCCCGCCAGCGGGCAAAAAAAGGTTCCGGGACCGGCGCTCGCCGGTTCCGGAACCTTTTCCGTCTGCGTCCCTGGGACAGCCGCGGCAGACCGGCCCCCGGCGCGGGTATCTTCCGCCGCGCCCCGGGCCTCCAACCGCCGCCCTCTCCCGGCAGCGTCACGGGGCCTTGGGGTGGAAGTGGTTCCACACCGCCTCCGCCGTGGACCGGGGCACCACCGCCGCCAGGGTATCCACATCCGCCTCCCGGATGGCCCGCACGGACCCCAGAGCCTTCCGCAGGGCCTCCCGGCGCTTGGGCCCCACCCCGGGGATGTCGTCCAGCGCGGAGCGCAGGGTGCTCTTCCCGTGGCTCTCGTGGTGGTAGGTGATGGCAAAGCGGTGGGTCTCCTCCTGAATCTGGCCGATGAGGGTGAACACCGCCTGCTGGGTCACGATGCCGATCTCCCGGCCGTCCGGCGTCACCAGGGCCCGGGTCCGGTGGCGGTCGTCCTTCACCATGCCGAAGATGGGCACCGTCACCCCGAAGGACGCCGCCACCGCCAGCGCCGCGTTGGCGTGGGTCACGCCGCCGTCGATGAGGAACACGTCCGGCAGGGGCAGGAACTTCTCGTCCCCCTCGGCGGCCCGCTGCAACCGGCGGCGCAGCACCTCCTGCATGGAGGCGTAGTCGTCCGGGTGACCCTGCAGCTCCTTGATGCGGAAGCGGCGGTAGGCGGATTTCAGGGGCCGGAGGCCGCTGTACACCACCATGGAAGCCACGATGTCGCTCTTTCCGGTGTTGGAGATGTCGAAGGACTCCATCCGCTTTGGCGGGGCGGGCAGGTCCAGCATCTTCGCCAGCAGGGCCAGGGTGTGGGCGGTGCGCTCCTCGGCGGTGGTGGCCCGCTCCGCTTCCTCCTGGGCGTTGCGCTGGGCCATGGCCCGCAGCTCCGCCTTCTCCCCCCGCTGGGGCACGTGGACCCACACCCGGCGGCCCGCCCGCTTGGTCAGGACCTCCGAGAGGCTCTCGCAGTAGCCCTCCGTCTCCAGGGGCAGCAGAATCTCATGGGGCAGGATGGACCGGGGCAGGTAGTACTGGGCCGTCAGGGCGGAGAGCATCTCCTCCTCGCTCTCCTCGATGGGGGCGGTGAACAGCTCCGCCTCCCGGCCCGCCAGATTGCCCTCCTCCATGTGCAGCACGGCGTAGCAGCACTTGCCCGCCCCCCGGTACAGCCCCCAGATGTCCGTGTCGGCGCACAGTCCCGCGATGACCGTCTGCTTTTTCTCCAGGGCGCTGATGGCGTTGATCCGGTCCCGGAGCAGCGCCGCCTGCTCAAAGCGCAGGGCCTCCGCCTCCGCCTCCATCTCCTCCGTCATCTCCCGCAGCAGCTGGCGGCCCTTGCCCTCCAGCAGCTGGCAGGCCTGGCGGATGCGGCGGTTGTACGCCTCCGCCGTCATCTCCGGGCGGCAGAAGCCGTCGCACCGGCCCATGTGGAAGTTCAGGCAGGGCCGCTCCGCCCCGATGTCCCGGGGGAAGCGGCGGTGGCAGGTGGGCAGGCGCAGGGCGGTGCACACCGCGTCCAGGGCCTGCCGGGTCTCGTACCGGCCGCCGAAGGGGCCGAAGTATTTGGCGCCGTCGTTGGCCCACTTGTGGACCATGGAAAAGCGGGGGTACGTCTCCTTGGACAGCCGCACGAAGGGGTAGCCCTTGTCGTCCTTCAAAAGGATGTTGTACCGGGGCATGTGCCGCTTGATGAGGGAGTTCTCCAGCACCAGGGCCTCAAACTCGCTGGAGACGAAGATGGTGTCGAAATGGTCCACCTGGGACACCATCTGCCGGGTCTTCGCCGTGTGGGAGGCGCTGTCCTGGAAATACTGGCTCACCCGGTTCTTCAGTTTTTTCGCCTTGCCCACGTAGATGACCTTGCCGGTCTTGTCCATCATCAGGTACACCCCGGGGGCCAGGGGCAGGTCGTTGGCCTTTTCCCGCAGCTCGTCCTTTGTCATCGCCAGCCTCCTCTCTCACAGTCCCGTCAGATT
This sequence comes from uncultured Oscillibacter sp., assembly GCF_900544955.1. GTDB lineage: Bacteria > Bacillota > Clostridia > Oscillospirales > Oscillospiraceae > Oscillibacter. The sequence continues at coordinate 1,963 of NZ_UQXD01000074.1, read as the reverse complement.
CCGTAAAACGCCCCAGGCCAGCAGCGCCGCCGCCAGGGCCAGGGCCGTCCGCTCCCTCCGCCGCCGCTCCCCGCCCCGCAGGCGGTCCAGCCCCAGCCAGAGCAGCACCGGCAGGGCCAGCGCCAGCCCCCAGTTGTGGCCCGGCGCCTCCAGAAATCGCCCGTGGAGGACGGCCAGGCACATCTCCGTGACGCCGCAGCCCGGGCACCGCAGCCCCGTCAGGCGCCGGAAGGGGCAGGAGAGCCGCAGCCCCATGGGGATCAACACATAGCCATAGAGGAGGCCGGCGCAGAGCACCCCCGCGCCGGCCTTCCACCATCGTCTCTTTTTATATTCCGGCATATTCGTTCAGCTCGGACTGGAGCAGCGCGAAGGCGATGATCCCAAATCCCAGCACGCCCAGCAGCAGGCACAAAATGCCTAGGTGGCCCTCCAGCCGCCCGTTCCGCGCCCGCAGGGCGTCCATCAGCTCGCCGCAGCGGTACAGCCAGTACAGCCCGTAGATCCCGCAGGTGACCAGGCTCAGCAGCAGCACCGTTCCGCCGCCGGGAATGCCCTCATCCCGGGCCAAAAAGCGGATGTCCTCCGCCAGGCAGTACATCCAGTACAGGCTGTACAATCCGCAGGTGACCAGGCACAGCACGATGCACAGGGGGATGCTCTTTCTCTCCATCATACGCGATACGCTCCGGCGGACTCGGCGTCCGCCCGCTCCCTTCCCGTTTGGTATTCCGTTGCATTGTACCATATCCGCCCCCGGGGCGCAAGAGGGCAAGACAAAACGGCCCCGCCGAAAGGCAGGGCCGCGGGAACGGGCCGTGTGTTATTCGCCGAAGTTGTCGTTGACCAGCTCCACCAGAGCGCCCACCGCTTCCTTCTCGTCGGCGCCGTCCGCGATCAGGGTGATGGTGGTGCCCTTCACAATGCCCAGGGACAGCACGCCCAGCAGGCTCTTGGCGTTGACGCGGCGATCCTCCTTCTCCACCCAGATGCCGCTCTTGAACTCGTTGGCCTTCTGGATAAAGAACGTAGCGGGTCTGGCGTGCAGACCTACCTCATTGTTGACGGTGATCTCCTGTGTATACATGATACAGCTCTCCTTTTCTATACCAAGTCAAACTTCGCAGCTTCGCATAGTAAGTCATATTTCTGCTACCATCATAACTGGTTTTTCCCGTCCCGTCAACGGTGATTTTCACAAACATTTGATAAAAAGCCGCCGCCGGGCACTTCCTTTTTGGTAGTTTGTACCACTTGGGCGGCTTTTCATACCGGTTTCTCCCGCATTTTCCGGAATCTTTGCAGAAAACCGCCGCATATGCGGCGGTTTTCTGCAAAATGTATCAATAATTGAACGCTTTGACCTGGAAATAGGCCTGGGGGTGGTTGCAGACCGGGCACACGGCGGGGGCGTTCTCCGCCACCTCCACGTGGCCGCAGTTGCGGCAGAACCACATGACCTTCTCGCCCTTGCGGAAGACCTCGCCCTTCTTCAGATTGTCCAGCAGCTTCAGATACCGCTCCTCGTGGGTCTTCTCGATCTTCGCCACGCCCTCGAACTGGGCGGCCAGGGCCAGGAAGCCCTCCTCCTCGGCGGTGCGGGCCATCTCGGCGTACATCTTGGTCCACTCCTCGTTCTCGCCGGCGGCGGCCGCCGCCAGGTTCTCCTCGGTGGTGCCGATGCCGCTGAGGGCCTTGAACCACAGCTTGGCGTGCTCCTTCTCGTTCAGAGCCGTCTCCTGGAAAATGGCCGCGATCTGCTCATAGCCGTCCTTCTTGGCCTTGCTGGCAAAGTAGTCGTACTTGTTGCGGGCCTGAGACTCCCCTGCAAACGCAATCCACAGATTGGCCTCCGTCTTGCTTCCCTTCAGTTCCATGTGATTGATCCCCTTTCATATTCCTATCTTTCTTCCGCCGCACATGCGGGGCAGAGTCCTGTGAACATCAGCTCGTGGCCCTCCAC
>NZ_UQXD01000073.1 GCF_900544955.1 uncultured Oscillibacter sp. | reverse complement strand
GGTTCGGCGGAGGCGGCTCCTTCGGCGGCAGGTCCGGCGGAAGCCGGGGCGGCTTCGGCGGAGGCGGCTCCTTCGGCGGCCGATCCGGCGGCTCCTTCGGGGGCAGCCGTGGCGGCAGCTTCGGCGGCTCCCGTGGCGGTGGCTCCCGGGGCGGCGGACGCCGTTGAGCAAAACAACAGCAGGGCTGTACCTTTCGGTACAGCCCTGCTGCGTTATACGGACAGGGAGTCCGCCAGCTCCAGCCCGGGGTTGTGCTTGGTGAGGAAGCCGATGGACCACTCGCCGCCGAAGGCCACCAGCAGCCGCTCCCGGAAGTCCTCCAGAATGGCGGCGCCGGTGCACAAAACCAGGTCCTCCGGCGGGCAGGGACAGGCGGTGATGAGGCGCAGGTGCTCGTAGGGCAGGCCGGACATATACAGGTCCACGCCATACTCGTTTTTCATCCGGTACTCGAACACGTCGAACTGCAGCGTGCCCACCACGCCCACGATGACCTCCTCCAGGCCGGCGCCGGGGATCTTGAAGATCTGGATGGCGCCCTCCTGGGCGATCTGCTCCGTGCCCTTGATGAACTGCTTGCGCTTCATGGTGTCCTTGGGGGAGACCCGCATGAAGTGCTCCGGCTCGAAGGTGGGGATGCCGGAGTAGCGGAACTTCTTCCCCGGCACGGTGATGGTGTCCCCGATGGCGAAGAGGCCCGGGTCAAATACGCCGATGATGTCCCCGGCATAGGCCTCGTCCACGATCTCCCGCTCCGCGGCCATCATCTGCTGGGGCTGGGAGAGGCGCAGCTTCTTGCCGCTCTGGACGTGGAAATACTCCGTCTCCCGCTGGAATTTGCCGGAGCAGATGCGCATGAAGGCCAGCCGGTCCCGGTGGGCCTTGTTCATGTTGGCCTGAATCTTGAAGACGAAGGCGGAAAAGTCCGGGGAGAAGGCGTCGATCACGCCGCAGTCCGCCGTCCGGCTCAGGGGGGCGGTGGTCATGCGGAGGAACTCCTCCAGGAAGGGCTCCACGCCGAAGTTGGTCAGGGCGGAGCCGAAGAACACCGGGGAGAGGGTGCCGTTTCGGACGGCCTCCATGTCAAACTCCCTTCCGGCGCCCAGCAGCTCCACCTCGTCCCGCAGGGCGGCGGCCCGCTTCTCTCCCAGCAGCTCCGAGAGGACCGGGTCCTCCAGCGCAGCCTCTGTGGTGGAGGCCTTTCTGCCCCGGCCCTCGCCGGAGAAGAAGAGGATGCGCTGCCGCTCCCGGTCGTAGACGCCCTGGAACTCCTTGCCGGAGCCGATGGGCCAGTTCATGGCGTAGGTGTCGATGCCCAGCTCCCGCTCCACCTCTTCGCACAGCTCCAGCGGGTCCCGGCTCTCCCGGTCCATCTTGTTGATGAAGGTGAAGATGGGGATGTGCCGCAGGGCACACACCCGGAAGAGCTTCCGGGTCTGGGGCTCCACGCCCTTGGCGCCGTCGATGACCATCACCGCGGAGTCGGCGGCCATCAGCGTGCGGTAGGTGTCCTCGGAGAAGTCCTGGTGGCCGGGGGTGTCCAGAATGTTGATGCAAAAGCCGCCGTGCTGGAACTGCATGACGGAGGAGGTGACGGAGATGCCCCGCTGCTTTTCGATTTCCATCCAGTCGGAGGTGGCGGCCTTGGCCCGCTTGCCCTTGACCTCACCGGCCTGGGCAATGGCGCCGCCGTAGAGCAGGAACTTTTCCGTCAGCGTGGTCTTGCCGGCGTCGGGGTGGGAGATGATGGCGAAGGTCCGCCGCCGGGAGATTTCTTCTTGCAGGGTGGGCATGAGAGCGCCTCCTTGTTGTTGGATATACAGAACTTATCTAATTTATCACAAGTATTTCCCGTTTGCAAGAGATGTTCGCCGTTTCGGGGGGCAAACGGGAGAAAAACCGGGCGGGAAGCCTGCGCTTCCCGTCCGGTCTCTCTGGTGTCCGCTGCGGCGGACCGATCAGCACTTCTCGTAAATGGTGGCGATGCCCATGCCGCCGCCGATGCACAGCGTAGCCAGGCCCTTCTTGGCCTCGGGACGCTTTTCCATCTCGTGGAGCAGCGTGACGATGATCCGGGCGCCGGAGGCGCCGATGGGGTGGCCCAGGGCGATGGCGCCGCCGTTGACGTTCAGCTTCTCCGGGTCAAAGCCCAGCTCCCGGCCCACGGCCACGGACTGGGCGGCAAAGGCCTCGTTGGCCTCCACCAGGTCGATCTCGTCCATGGTGACGCCGGCCCGCTCCAGGGCCTTGCGGGTGGCGGGGACGGGGCCCACGCCCATGATCTTGGGATCCACGCCGCCCTGGCCCCAGCCCAGCAGCTTGGCCATGGGCTTCAGGCCGTACTTCTCCACGGCCTCACCGGAGGCCAGGACGATGGCGGCGGCGCCGTCGTTGATGCCGGAGGCGTTGGCGGCGGTGACGCGCTGGGTGCCCTTGTCGCCGCTGTCCTGGCAGCCGGTGGGCGCAAAGGTGTGGACCACCTGGGGGTTGGGGGACTCGGGGCCCACGGGGAAGGCGCCCTTCAGCTTGCCGATGCCCTCGGCGGTGACGCCCTCCTTGGGATACTCGTCCCGCTTGAACTCCACGGTCTCCCTCTTCACCTTCACGGGGACGGGGACGATCTCATCGTCGAACCGGCCGGAGTCCCGGGCGGCGCAGGCCTTCTGCTGGGAGGCGGCGGCGAAGGCGTCCTGCTCCTGGCGGGTGATGCCCCAGACGTCGCTGATGTTCTCCGCGGTGGTGCCCATATGGCAGTTGTGGAAGGAGTCAAACAGGCCGTCCCGCAGGAGGCTGTCCACCACCCGCTTGTCGCCCATGCGGGCGCCCCAGCGCTCGTCCGGCAGATAGTAGGGGGTGGAGCTCATCTTCTCGGTGCCGCCGCACACCACCACGTCCGAGTCCCCCACCAGGATGGACTGGGCGGCCTCCACCACGGTCCGCATGCCGGAGCCGCAGAGCATGTTGACGGTGTGGGCGGGCACGGCGTAGGGGACCCCCGCCTGGACGGAGATCTGCCGGGCCACGTTCTGGCCCTCATTGGCCGCCAGCACGCAGCCGAACATGACCTCGTCCACCTGCTCCGGGGCGACGCCGGCGCGCTTGAGCGCCTCCCGCACCACCACGGCTCCCAGGGTGACAGCGGAGACGTCCCGCAGGGAACCGCCGTAGGTGCCGATGGCGGTCCGGCAGCAATTTACCACATAGACATCTTTCATGGGCAATTTCCTCCTCAAAATAGGTTTGGAACCCCAGTATAGCAAATTTTTGCAGGGGCGCATATTTCGTCTCTCGATATCAAGCATATGGTTTTTTGATCCATTTGCTGTTTTTCCGTTGGAATTCCGGGTGGGTTTGTGGTAGAATGTCAAATCATAGCGCGGGGAGGGACGGCAATATGGGATCGCAGCGCGGCAACCGGCTCCACGGTCTGGATACCCTCCGGGGCGCCACGCTGGTGAGCATGATCGCCTACCACGCCTGCTGGGACCTGGTGTGGATCTTCGGCGTCAACCTCCCCTGGTACCGCACCGCAGGGGCCTATGTCTGGCAGCAGAGCATCTGCTGGACGTTCATCCTCCTGTCCGGCTACTGCTGGTCCCTGGGCCGCCACCGGCTGAAGCGGGGGCTGCTGGCCTTTGGCGGCGGCGCCCTGGTGAGCGCGGTCACGGCGCTGTTCCTGCCGGAAAACGCCGTCCGCTTCGGCGTGCTAACGCTGTTGGGCTCCGCCGGGCTGCTGCTGATCCCGCTGGAGCCGCTGCTGCGCCGCCTGCCCGCCCGGGCGGGCCTGGCGGGGAGCTTCACCCTCTTTCTGCTGCTGCGGGACGTCAACGAGGGCTATCTCGGTTTTGAGGGTGGGCGGGTGCTGGCCCTGCCCCAGGCGTGGTACCGAAACGCGGCCACCGCCTACCTGGGCTTTCCCGCCCCGGGCTTTTTCTCCACGGACTACTTCTCCCTGCTGCCCTGGCTGTTTCTCTTCCTCACCGGCTATTTCCTCTGGCGCCTGCGGCCGGAGGACCGGGGGCCCGGCCCCCGCCTGCCGGTGCTCACCGCCCTGGGGCGCCACTCCCTGGTGGTGTACCTCCTCCACCAGCCGGTGGTGTACGCGCTGCTGTATGCTCTGGTGCTGGGGACAGCCGTTCTGCTGGGAGTCTCCCTGCACGAGTGAACAAGGAAAAGGACCTGCGGCTATGCCGCAGGTCCTTTTCCTTGTTCTCAAACGCTCAGC
>NZ_UQXD01000072.1 GCF_900544955.1 uncultured Oscillibacter sp. | reverse complement strand
GGCCGGGCGGCCTCTGCGGCCTCCGCGGCCCGGGCCGCCAGGGCGGCCTTCTGCTTCGGCGTGAAGTGCAGGGCGTTCAGCGATTGCTGGTAGTCATACAGATTGTTCATATTCCGTTCCTCCTAACGTTTCCCGCAGCCGCGCCCGGCCCCGGGCCAGGCGGGTGTGGACGGTGGCGGTGGGGATGCCCAGGATCTGGCCGATCTCCGACGCCTGGTAGCCCTCGTAGTAAAAGAGGTAGATGACGGCGCGGTAGTGGGCCGGCAGGCCGTTCACCGCCGCCAGCACGGACCCGTCCGCCGCCTCCGGGGCGGGGACCTCCGCGCAGGCCTCCAGACCGCAGGTCCGCTTCCGCCAGGGACTTTTCAGCAGGTCCTTGCAGGCGTTGGCCGCCATCCGCAGCAGATAGGCCCGCTCATGGTCGGGGCTCTCGAAGTCCCGGGGCTCCGCCAGCAGACGGACGAAAACCGTCTGGCAGACGTCCTGGGCGTCGTGGGTGTTTTTCAGATAGGTATAACTCAGGCGGAGAATGGCGTCGGCATAGGTCTCCGCCAAATATTCCGCCTTTTCCCGTGGGGTCATGGTATCAACTCCTTTGGAGCGCTCTCACCAAGGATACGATTGAGAGGGACGAAAACTTTCAAAGACAGAAAAAAAGAGCGGCTGCCGCCGCTCTTTTTTTCAAAAGACCTCATTCCAGGACGATCAGGGCGATCAGCTCCAGGGGGGCGCCGGACCGGTTTTCCATGCCGTGGACCTCGCCGAAGCCGGTGGCGCAGATGTCCCCGGCGTGAACCGGGACCTCCGTGCCGTTGTCGTTGAACACGCCCTCGCCCTGGAGAATGTAGTAGAACTCCGTCTCGTGGACGTGGGGGTGGTCGCCAATGGAGCAGCCGGGCTGGATGGTGACGTGGGCGAACATCCGGCCGTGGCCGTACAGGCCCTCCTTGTCCGTCAGGTCCTTGATGTGGACCAGGCCCTTGCCGTTTTGGATGCAGATGTCCCGGGTGGGACAGTCGCCGGAGCGTGTGTACATGGGGCGGACCTCCTTATATATAATGTGCAGTCAGAATGCGACGGTTACGCCGCCGTCCACGGCGATGGTCTGGCCGGTGACAAAGGAGGCCGCGTCGGCAGCCAGGAACACGGCGGCCGCCGCGATCTCCGGCACCCGGCCCAGGCGGCCCATGGGGATGTGCTCCTCAAAATAGACCCGCTTGCTGGGATCCTTCTCCATCAGCCCCTCAATGAGCTTGGTGGCGGTCTGGGCGGGGGCAATGGCGTTGACCCGGACACCCCGCTTGGCCCACTCCACCGCCATGACCTTGGTCAGGGAGGTCACGCCGCCCTTGGCGGCGGCATAGTTGCTGTTGCCGGTGGTGTTGGCCACAATGCCGATGATGGAGGACATGTTGATGATGGAGCCGCCGCCGTTTTCCAGCATGTAGCGCCCGGCCTCCCGGTCGCACAGAAACACGCCCTTGAGGTCGATGTCGATGACCTTGTTCCACTGGTCCAGGGTCATCTCCTCGGCGGGGGCGCGGACGCTGACGCCGGCGTTGGCCACCATGATGTCCAGCCCGCCCATCTGCCGGGCGGCGTCCTGGATGGCGGCGGCCACCTGCTCCTCGTTGGAGACGTCGCAGGTGAGGGCGTAGGCCGTGCCGCCCTGGGCACACAGCTCCTCGGCGGCGGCCTTCACGGATTCCGCATTGATGTCGGCCACGGTGACGGCGGCCCCGGCCGCGCAGAAGGCCTCGGCAATGGCCAGGCCCAGGCCCTGGGCGCCGCCGGTGACCAAAGCGTGCTTGCCCTCCAGGGAGAAGAGGTTCTTGTAATCTTGAATCATGGGAAAAGCCCTCCAGTTCAGTGATTTTGGCGGTGAACACCGCGTGTTGGCTGTGAAATGATTATAGCAAGGCGGCACAGCGCCTGCAAGCCGCCCGGGGGAAGCCATTCGGAATTGACAGGCAGACCCCGAAATGAAAGGTGGAAAGCCCGCCCCTGCCGGACGCAGGGGCGGGCGGGGCCGTCAGATCCAGCGGCCGGTGGACTTGTTGGAGAGATAGGTCTCCAGGGGGGCCCAGCCGGTCTCCATAAACTGGCTCAGCAGCTTCTGGGTGACGCCGAAGGTGATGAACTCGCTGGGCTTCATGCCGTCGGGCTCGTAGGCCCGGACGAACTCGGGAATCTTCATCAGCTGCTCGATGATCTTCGGGTCCATGGGCTCGCCGATCTTCTCCACCTGCTCCGGGTCCTCCGCCAGGATCATGTCCTGCACCCGGGTGTTGATGGTGTACAGCAGGCGGCCGCCGGCCATCTCGGTCATGTGGTAGGAGCCCCGCAGGCCGGCGGGCATGATGATGCAGTCGGACTTCATGTCCTCCAGAATGCCGTAGGTCCGCTTGGCCACCGCCAGGCCCGCCCGGGTGATGACGGACTCCGGCAGGCCCAGCTTCATGTCCTGGGCCACGTCCCGCAGATAGTCGTCCAGCCGGCCCACCTGCTGCACCACGATGCACAGGGGGGGCTTCACGCCGTTGGCAATGGCCTTCTGCTTGCCCCGCTCATAGGCCTCCGCCACGGCGATGCCCTGGGCCACGGAGACGTTGATGGTGGCGCAGATGGGGATGCCCTCCTCCGCCAGGTGCTCGATGACCTCCACGCCGGCGGCGGTGGCGGGCAGCTTCACGGCGATGTTGGGCGCCCAGGAGTGAACCCGGCGGCCCTGGGCCAGCATCCCCTCGGCGTCGCCGGCCCGGCCGGGGTTCAGCTGCCCCAGGGCGTAGCCGTCGGCGCCGTCGGTGGCGTCGTAGATGGGGCGGACCTTGTCCGCGGCGAAGGTGGCCACCAGCTTCAAAAGGGCCTCGGCGTGGGCCTCGGTGGTGGGGAAGTCATCCCCCAGGGCCAGGACCTTGGGGGTCCAGAAATCCGGCTCGGAGGTGAAGGAGCGGTAGGTGAGGACGGGGTTGGTGGTGACGCCGGTGGCGCCCCGCTGCAGGGCCAGCTCAATCTCGGCGGGGTTGCCGGAGTCGTGCCACCAGCGGGTGGCGGTGCACTGGTTGATCCATTCCAAATAATTCATTGTCTATGTATCCTCTCTTATGATGTAATGGCGGTGTCCGGGGGCAATCTCAGCCCATGTACATGCCGCCGTTGACGTCCAGCATCAGGCCGGTGACCCAGGCGGCGTCGTCGCTGGCCAGGAAGGCCACGGCCGCGGCCTGGTCCTCGGGGGTGCCCAGGCGGCCCAGCAGAATGCGGGGCATCAGGCGCTCCATGGCCTCGGGGGTGAAGCCCTTGGCGGACATGGGGGTGGCAGTGGTGCCGGGGCAGACGGCGTTGACGGTGATCTTCCAGGGGGAGAGCTGGCGGGCCATGCCTTGGGTCAGGGCGTTGACGGCGCCCTTGGAGGCGGAGTAGGCCAGGCCCGTCTCAAAGCCGCCCATCCGGCCGGCCAGGGAGCTGATGTTGATGATGCGGGGATACTGGGACTCCTTCAGATAGGGGATGGCCTGCTGGCACATGAAGAACAACCCCTTGGTGTTGACGGCCATCACCTTGTCCCAGGCGTCCTCGGTGGTCTCCTCGATGGACTGGGTGTGGAGGATGCCGGCCAGGTTCACCAGGATGTCGATGCCGCCCAGGCTGTCAGCGGCGGCCTTCACCGCGGTTTTGACGGACTCCACGTTGGAGACGTCGCAGTACAGGCCCACGCTGTCCTTCAATTCGGCGGCGGCCTCCCGGGCCTGCGCCTCGTTGACGTCCAGAATGGCCACCCGTGCGCCTTCGTCGTTCAGGCGCTTCGCCATGGCAAAGCCCATGCCCCGGGCGCCGCCGGTGACAATGGCGCGTCTGTTTTCCAATCTCATGATGCTGCATCCTCCCATTTAGACAAATTCGTTCAATATCAATTTTCCATATGTGGATACTCTATAAAAAATAAGGAGTAACCTTTTTGAGGATACGGCAAATTGGGGGGGATGTCAAGGAAGCGGTTGTTTTTCTGACAAAGTGACAAAATTTCAGGAGCGGATTTGGTCAGTATTTCACAGCTTTCCGGATTTCAGAATTTTTTCGCGGCGGTGTATCAAAAACGCACAAAACTCCCTTGCCTTTTGCCTTGCAGACTGTTATATTGAACATATGACAGCCAAAAGAGAAGGCCTCCGGCCAGGCGCCGGAGCGGAAATTGACAGGAAAGGGACGATACACATGTTCAAATACGGCGTGGCCTGTTCGCTGAACGAGGCGCCGGTCACCGCACCCATCATCTT
>NZ_UQXD01000071.1 GCF_900544955.1 uncultured Oscillibacter sp. | reverse complement strand
GGGGAGCGGAGGAGCAAGGGAGCGGGTGCAGTTTTCACCGCTGGCGGAAACGGAGACAAGCGGACTTTGCGACGGCGCCATGGGGGTGCACTCCGTGCGGCAAAGCGGCACTTCCCCCGTCCCGCCCCCAGGGGGCGGCGTCCTTTCGTCCCCGCGCCGGGCGCGGATTCCCTCGTTCCGCGTTGGACGCGGATTTCCCGTGCGCCCCGCAGGGGTGGCGTCCTCTCCCCCCGCCGGGGCGCGAACGCCCCTCCTTGCCTGGACAGGCCCCCTCCCCCCTGCCCAACAGAGCATCACCCCCCGTCCCGCGGCCGAAAAAGGGGGTGCATTCCCCCTTGGAATATGATATACTATCCCCTGGATTTGACAAAATCACGTAAAGGGGTATGCACATATGACCGCCATCGGCTTTGACAATCAAAAGTATCTCTCCACCCAATCCGAACAGATCAAGCGCCGGATCGACCAGTTCGGCGGCAAGCTGTATTTGGAGTTCGGCGGCAAGCTCTTCGACGACTTCCACGCCTCCCGGGTTCTGCCGGGCTTCGCGCCGGACAGCAAGCTCCAGATGCTGCAGCAGCTGAAGGAGGACGTGGAGATCGTCATCGCCATCAACGCCGCAGACATTGAGAAGAACAAGGTCCGGGGCGACTTGGGCATCACCTACGACGAGGACGTGCTGCGGCTCATCGACTGCTTCCGGAGCCTGGATTTGTACGTGGGCAGCGTGGTGCTGACCCGGTACAGCCGCCAGAGCGCGGCGGACGCCTTTTTGAAGCGCCTGGCCTCCCTGGGCATCCGCTGCTACCGCCACTACCCCATCGCCGGCTACCCCTCCGACGTCCCCCACATCGTCAGCGACGACGGCCTGGGGAAAAACGATTACATCGAGACCACCCGCTCCCTCGTGGTGGTGACGGCCCCCGGCCCCGGCAGCGGCAAGATGGCCACCTGCCTCTCCCAGCTGTACCACGACTACAAGCGGGGCATCTCCGCCGGATACGCCAAGTTTGAGACCTTCCCCGTGTGGAACCTGCCCCTGAAGCACCCGGTGAACCTGGCCTACGAGGCCGCCACGGCGGATTTGGACGACGTGAACATGATCGACCCCTTCCATCTGGAGGCCTACGGCAAAACCGCCGTCAACTACAACCGGGACGTGGAGATCTTCCCGGTGCTCAACACCATTTTCAAAAAGATCCAGGGGGAGTCCCCCTACCGCTCTCCCACGGACATGGGGGTGAACATGGCGGGCAGCTGCATCATGGACGACGCCGTGTGCTGCGCCGCCAGCCGGATGGAGATTCTGCGGCGGTACTACACCGCCTGCGTGGAGCGGCTGCAGGGCAAGTGCGGCGACGAGCCGGTGCGGAAGCTGGAGCTGGTGATGCAGCAGGCGGATGTGGCGCCGGACATCTGTCCGGCGGTATCCGCCGCCCTGCTGAAGGCGGAGACCACCGGCGGCCCCGCCGGCGCCATGGTGCTGCCGGACGGCCGGGTGGTCACCGGCAAGACCTCCGACACCCTGGGGGCCGCCTCGGCCCTGCTGCTCAACGCCATGAAGGCGGTGGGCGGCATCGACGACCACTTTGAGCTGATTTCCTCCCAGGTTCTGGAACCGGTGTGTCTCCTGAAAACCCGGTATCTGGGCCACCGGAACCCCCGCCTCCACACCGACGAGGTGCTGCTGGCCCTGGCCATCTCCGCCCTGACCAACCCCCTGGCGGAGCTGGCTCAGCAGCAGCTGCCCAAGCTCCGGGGCTGCGACGCCCACTTCACCGTCATCTTGAGCGAGGTGGACGAAAAGCTGCTGAAAAGCCTGGGCATCAACGTCAGCTGCGAGGCCCGGTACGAGACGAAAAAGCTGTACCACAAGTGAGGGGCGGACGGCGGTGGACCGGAGCAGGCCCCTGGGGGGCGTAATTTCCTACCCCTGCTGCATCGGCGCGGAGCTGCTCCTGGTCTATCTCGCGGGGAGGACGGGCGTTCTCCTGACCGGGGGCTACGCGCTGCTGGCGCTCCTCCTGGCCAACCTCACGGATTTCATCTGGGAGCGGCAGGCCGTCCGGTATCTGCTGGAGCGCTACCCGGAGGGCTGCCGGAGCTGCGTGACCGCCATGCTGGGAGAGGTGCCCCCCTACTCCGATGTTGCGGACAGCGTGGGGATGCGGCTGATCCGCCGGGGCGTGCGGAAGGGCCATTTCTCAGGGGCGGACGATACGGTGCGCCGCCTGGTGCGCCACAGCCGGTATGGAACCGTCTGGCGGTGCCTGTTTCAGATGACGGCCATCCCCGGTATCCTGCACGTCCTCTGGGGATGACGGCCCGCCGGGAACGGCCGACGGCGGCCCGCTTCGATGGGAGCGGGCCGCGTGTAATTTTCATGGATTTGGAAAGGAAGCGCTATGGACCCCATTGTTGAACAGATTGCGGAGGAGCTGCACCAGCTCCCCCGGCACGTGGAAAATGTGGTGAAGCTCCTGGACGAGGGCAACACCATCCCCTTTATCGCCCGGTACCGCAAGGAGCTGCACGGCGCCATGGACGACACGTCCCTCCGCGCCCTGGAGGAGCGGCTGGGCTATCTCCGGGGCCTGCGGGAGCGGCGGGAGGCGGTGAAGGCCGCCATCGCCGAGCAGGGCAAGCTGACGGAGGACCTGGCCGCCGCCATCGGCGCCGCAAAGACGCTGGCGGAGGTGGAGGACCTGTACCGGCCTTACAAGCAAAAGCGCCGCACCCGGGCCACCATGGCGCGGGAGAAGGGCCTGGCCCCCCTGGCGGAAGTACTCTTCGCCCAGGGGGCGGACTGCCCGGCGCCTTTGGAAGCGGCGGCCGGGTACGTGGACCCGGAAGCGGGCGTGGAGACCCCGGAGGAGGCCCTGGCCGGGGCCTCAGACATCATCGCCGAGCAGATCAGCGACGACGCGGCCCTGCGCAAGCGCCTGCGGGACCTGCTGATGAAAAACGGACGCCTCCGCAGCGCCGCCGCCACGGAGGAGGACTCGGTCTACCGGCTGTACTACGACTTCTCCCAGGCCCTCTCCCGGCTCCAGGGCCACCAGATCCTGGCCGTCAACCGGGGGGAGAAGGAGGAGAAGCTGAAGGTGCACCTGGAGCTGGACCGGGAGCTAGCCCTGCGGACGGTCTGGCGGACGGTGGTGGTTCCCGGCTCCGCCGCCATGGCCTTTGTCAAAGCCGCGGCGGAGGATGCCTACGACCGCCTGCTCTTCCCCTCCCTGGAGCGGGAGGCCCGCTCCGCCCTGACGGAGACGGCCTGCGAGGGGGCCATCGGCCAGTTCGCTCTGAACCTCAAGCCCCTGCTGCTCCAGCCCCCCGTCAAGGGCAAGGTCACCATGGGGCTGGACCCGGGCTACCGGATGGGCTGCAAGGTGGCGGTGGTGGACGGCACCGGCAAGGTGCTGGACACCGCCGTGGTGTACCCCACCCACGGGGAGCGGCAGCGGCGGGAGGCCATCGCCGCCCTGGCCCGGCTGATCCGCACCCACGGCGTGGAGCACATCGCCATCGGCAACGGCACCGCCAGCCGGGAAACGGAACAGATGGCGGTGGAGCTGATCCGCCAGGTGAACGAGGGCGGCGGCCGCGTCAGCTATATGATCGTCTCGGAGGCCGGGGCCTCCGTGTACTCCGCCAGCCCCCTGGCGGCGGAGGAGTTCCCCCAGTACGACGTAAACCTCCGCTCCGCCGTGTCCATCGCCCGGCGGCTCCAGGACCCCCTGGCGGAGCTGGTGAAGATCGACCCCAAGGCCATCGGCGTGGGCCAGTACCAGCACGACATGCCCCCCAAGCGGCTGGACGAGGCCCTGGTCGGCGTGGTGGAGGACTGCGTGAACGCCGTGGGCGTGGACGTGAACACCGCCTCCGCCTCCCTCCTCCAGCGGGTGGCGGGGCTCACCGCCGCCACCGCCAAAAACGTGGTGGCCTACCGGGAGGCCAACGGCCCCTTCACCACCCGCAAACAGCTTTTGAAGGTGCCCAAGCTGGGGCCCAAGGCCTTTCAGCAGTGCGCGGGCTTCCTGCGGGTGCCGGAGAGCCGCCAGGTGCTGGACAACACCGCCGTCCACCCGGAGAGCTACCGCGCCGCGGAGCAGCTGCTCTCCCTCACCGGCCACACCCTGGCGGACGTGCAGGCGGGGCGGCTGGCGGGTCTCTCGGAGGAGGTGCGGTCCTACGGGGAGGCCCGGGCGGCGGAGGCCGTGGGCGTGGGCGTGCCCACCCTGCTGGACGTGGTGGGGGAGTTGCTGAAGCCCGGCCGGGACATCCGGGAGGACCTGCCCCAGCCCATCCTGCGCACCGACGTGCTGGAGATGAAGGACCTGCATCCCGGCATGACCCTCACCGGCACTGTCCGCAACGTCATCGATTTCGGCGTGTTTGTGGACATCGGCGTGCACCAGGACGGCCTGGTGCACATCTCCCAGGTGGCGGACCGCTTCATCAAGCACCCCTCGGAGGTGGTGTCCGTGGGCGACGTGGTGCAGGTGGTGGTGCTGGAGGTGGACGAGCGGAAAAAGCGCATCTCCCTGTCCATGCGCCAGG
>NZ_UQXD01000070.1 GCF_900544955.1 uncultured Oscillibacter sp. | reverse complement strand
GGGGGGGTTTGCGCGGAGGGCCCGGGTCAGATCAGGCCTTGGACCAGGATGACCAGGATCAGCACCGGCAGCACGAACTGGAAGTAGAGCTTCAGGCCCCGGGGCATTTTCAGCCCCTCACCGGTGTTGGCCTCGGCCAGGTACTTGTCGAAGCCCCAGCCCCACTTGGTGACGCAGAACAGCAGGTACACCAGGGATCCCAGGGGCAGCAGCAGGTTGCTGACCAGGAAATCCTCGATGTCCAGCACCTGGCCCACGCTGCCGTTGGGCAGGGTGGCCTGGAAATACCACAGGTTGTAGCCCAGCACGCAGGGCAGGCTGGCGATCAGGACGAAGATGCCGTTGGCCAGCACCGCCTTCTTCCGGCTCCAGCCGAAGTTGTCGATGCAGCTGGCCAGCAGGTTTTCAAACACGGCGATCACCGTGGAGAAGCTGGCGAAGGTCATGAACAGGAAGAACAGCGTCCCCCAGATCCGCCCGCCCACCATGTCCCCGAACACCTTGGGCAGCGTCACGAAGATCAGGGAGGGGCCGGCATCGGGCTGCACGCCGAAGCTGAAGCAGGCGGGGAAGATGATGAGGCCGGACATGACGGCCACGAAGGTGTCCAGGCAGCAGATGCGCACGGCCTCGCCGGTGAGGGTGTGCTGCCGGCTCATGTAGCTTCCGAAAATCTCCATGGCGGCGATGCCCAGGCTCAGGGTGAAGAAGGCCTGGTTCATGGCGGCGGTGACCACCTTGCCCAGGCCCACGTCGGCGGCCCGCTGGAAGTCCGGCAGCAGATAGAACTTCACGCCCTCCGCCGCGCCGGGCAGCACCAGGCTGTGGGCCGCCAGCACCACGATCAGGCCCAGCAGGCCCATCATCATCCACTTGGTGATGCGCTCCAGCCCGTTTTGCAGGCCGAAGCTGCACACCAGAAAGCCCACCAGCACCGTGACGGCCATCCAGAGGCCCATCTCGCCGGGGTTTGCCAGCATGGCGTTGAACACGCCGTCCACGGCCTCCCCCTCCAGGCCGGAGAAGGTGCCGGCGGCAAACTTGAAGAAGTAGCCCAGCATCCAGCCGGAGACGGTGGTGTAGAACATCATCAAAAGGTAGCAGCCCAGCACGCAGAACCAGCCGTGGATGTGCCACTTGCTGCCCGGGGCCTCCAGGGCCCGGTAGCCCAGCACGGCGCTCTTCCGGCTGGCCCGGCCCACCGCCAGCTCCATGGTCAGCACCGGCACGCCCATGATGATGAGGAACAGCAGGTAGAGCAGCACGAACACGCCGCCGCCGTTTTCGCCGGTGACGTAGGGGAATTTCCAGACATTGCCGATGCCGATGGCGCAGCCCGCGCTCACCAGCAGGAATCCCAGCCGGGATTGAAATTTTTCTCGTTTCATGAATCCGACTCCTTCTCGTTTCTCCAGGCCCGGCGGTGCGGAAAATTTGCGGGAGGGCACGCCCTCTCCGCCGGACTGTTTTCCATGGTACAGAAGA
The DNA here is from genome assembly GCF_900544955.1 of uncultured Oscillibacter sp. GTDB lineage: Bacteria > Bacillota > Clostridia > Oscillospirales > Oscillospiraceae > Oscillibacter. Next base: position 3,522 of record NZ_UQXD01000070.1, on the reverse strand, counting down.
CAACCTGGAATGTCAACCGCTGCCAGCCGGTTTCCAACCTGAATCCGCCATAATACCATAAGAAAAAGTGATACTGTGTCGAAACCGCGGTTTTTGCCGCCGCGATTGACAAGGCGGCGCCGCCCGATTAGAATAGTAGAAATATCATTTGCCGGGAGACGGCGAAAATTCGGAAAAGGACGGAGCGCGGCATGAAGGAGATCGCAGAGGTGTCCCGGCAGGTGCTGGAGGAGACGGAGAAAATCATCGTGGGCAAGCGGGAGAAAATCCGGCTGATCATCATGGCGGTGCTGGCCAATGGCCACGTGCTGCTGGACGATCTGCCGGGAGTGGGAAAGACCACCCTGCTGAAAACCCTGTCCATTGCCCTGGGGTGCCAGTCCAAGCGGGTGCAGTTCGTGCCGGACCTGCTGCCCTCGGACATCTGCGGCATGAAGATCTACAACCAGAAGACCGGCGACTTCCAATTGATGCCGGGGCCGGTGATGACGAACCTGCTGCTGGCGGACGAGATCAACCGGGCCATCCCCCGGACCCAGTCCGCCCTGCTGGAGGCCATGGAGGAGCGGCAGGTCACCATCGACGGCGAGTCCGCCGCCCTGCCCAGCCCCTTCCTGGTGCTGGCCACCCAGAACCCGGTGGAGTCGGAGAGCACCTTCCGCCTGCCGGCGGCCCAGATGGACCGCTTTTTGGTGCGCCTCAGTCTGGGCTATCCCCAGGCGGAGGAGGAGACGCGGATGCTGCGCAACCTGGGAGACCAGATTCCTCTGGACACGGTGCAAACCGTCACCAGCGCCGGGGAGCTGACGGCGCTCCAGGGTCAGGCCGCCGCCGTCCGGGTGTCCGACGCGGTGGCGGATTACATCGTGGCCCTGGCGGGGGCCACCCGGACCCACGCCGCCCTGGCCATGGGGGCCAGCCCCCGGGGGTCCCGGGGACTGTACCGGGCGGCCAAGGTGTGGGCCGCCATGGAGGGGCGGGACTATGTGACGCCGGACGACGTGCAGTATCTGGCGGTGCCGGTGCTCTCCCACCGGCTGCTGCTGACCGGGGAGGCCCGCTTCTCCGGCAAGACGGAGGAGGGCGTGGTGAAGGAGGTCCTCTCCGCCGTGGAGGTGCCGCCCCGCACCGAGGAGATGTTCCGTGGACGATAAACTGTTTCTGGGGGCCCGGTCCAGCCTGTTTGTCAGCGGCGGTGCCCTGGGGACGTTTGCGGTTTTGGCGGTGCTGGGGGCCGTGTTCCATGTGAGGGCCCTGTGCGCCGCGGCGGCGTTTCTCTTCGTGCTGTGCCTGGTGTCCCGGCTGTGGGGGGAGAGCGCCCTGCGGGACGTGTCGGTGCACTGTGAGAGCGCCCCCGCCGCCCTGTTCCCTCCGGGAGAGGTGACGCTGCATCTGCGGATCAAAAACGACAAGCTGCTGCCCGTGATCTGGCTGGAGGTGGTGCAGCTGCTGGAGGAGGACGCCCCCCTGATCCCGGCGGAGGCCTCGGAGATCTGCCGGGTCCGGGGGGTGCAGGCCCAGTTGGAGGGCGCGGCGGGGGAGGAGGCCGCCTTCCTCTATAAGAAGTTCACCTTCCTGATGGGCGGGGAGGAGCTCACCTGGGAGAGCCGGTGGAACGCCCGGCGGCGGGGCATCTTCCACCCGGGGCGACTGCAATTGCGGGCGGGGGACGGCTTCGGCCTGTCCCAGAGGGAGCAGCTGGTGGGCGGCGCGGGGGACCCCTTCGTTGCGGTGTACCCGGCGGTGCAGCCGGTGTCCGTGGACCTGTTTTTGAAGGACATGTGGGAGGCCACCAGCGGCGCCAGCGGCTATCTGGAGGACCCCACCATCATCAAGAGCACCCGGGACTACGCCCGGACGGACGCCTTCAAGCGCATCAACTGGCGCATGACCGCCCGGAGCCAGCGGACCGTGGTGAATACCTACGAGACGATTCTGCCTAAGTCCGCCCACTTCATCGTGGACGGGGAGAGCTTCAACGGCCCCCGGGAGACGGGGGAGGCCTTCGAGGACATGCTCAGCATCCTCACCTCCCTGATCCTGCGGCTGGAGGAGGCGGGCATCCAGTGCGGCGTGTCCCTGCCCCGGAGCCGGGAGGACGCCCCCCGGGAGCTGCTGGGGGCGGAGCGGACGCCCCTGGAGGAGATTTTGACGGCCTTTGCCGGCTACCGCCTGCGGGAGCTGGTGGGGACGGAGGAGGATCCCCGGAAGCTCTATGTCCGGCCGGCGGAATTCCGGGACAGCCAGATTCTCTCCCTGCGGAACGTGGGGCGCTTTTACTACGTGTGCAGCGCCCTGGACCGGGTGGAAAAGGGGGGGCTGGTGTCCCGTCTGGACCCGGCCCGGACGGTGCTGCTGCCCTACACGGCGCCGTCCTCCCTCCGAGAGTCGGCCCTACAGGCCTTTTCCGTGGTGGGGCTGAACACGCTGAAAAGGGGGGCGGCACATGCATCGTGAGACGGTTTTCCCGGGGATGGTGTCGGTTGCCCGGACGGTGGTGTGCTGGAGCAGCGCCTTCTGGCTCTTCACCCAGGCGGAGTACGGCCAGCCCTACGGCATCGCCTTGGCGCCCTTTTTGCTCTTCGGCCTGGGCAGCTACCTGCTGCTGGGGTGGTTTCTGCGGCGGCCCCGGCCCCTTCCCGCGGTGACGTCCCTGGGGGCGGCGCTGGCGGCGGCGGGGTGCGTGGGGCTGCTGTGGCGCTGCTCCACCCTGCCGGGACTCACGGCCAACGCCTTCGGCGTGCTGGCCGTCGTCACGGTGGTGTACGGCGGGGCCCGGGCCTGCATGGACCCGCCGGCGGCGGCCCGGAGCATCTCCGCCATGGAGGGCACCACCTGCTTTTTCGTGGTGTTCCTCTGGATTCAGACCGTCACCGGCATGGACGCCGGGTACAGCATGCCGCTGCTGGCCATGTCTCTGCTGAGTTTGGCGGTGGTGCTCTACCAGCGGCTGTTCTCCGTGGGCGGCGGCTCCGGCAGGAGCCGGGGCCGGGGGCTGCTGGTGGTGGGCGCGGTGCTGGCGGCCATCGCCGGGGTGCTGTGGCTGTTTTTGACCTTCGGCGCCGGACCGCTGGGAAGGGGGGCGGTGACGGTCTTTTACGGCGTCCTCTACTGCCTGAAGATGCTGGGGCACCTGCTGGGCCGCTTCCTCCAGTGGCTGGCAGCGCTGTTCCCCGCGGAGGGCGGGCCGATGGAGGTCGCGCCCCTGCCGGAGATGCCGATTGCCGAGGACCTTGCCGGAGATGTGGAGGTGGACCCCCGGCTGCTGCTGGCGGTGGGCGTTCTGGCCCTCCTGGCCCTGGCGGCGGGGGTGGTGTACCTGCTGTACCGGCTGCGGCGGGTCCGCCTGGGCGGCGTGGGCGCCCGCCCGGACACGGGCAGGGTTCGGCGCCAGCGCCTGGGGCTGCTGGACTGGCTTCGCCGGGTGCTGGCCGCCGCCGGTGCCCGGTGGCGGCTGCTGGCGACGGTGGTGACCCTGCGGGGCAGCCCCCAGGAGCTGTATCTCTTTTTGAACCGGGCGGG
>NZ_UQXD01000069.1 GCF_900544955.1 uncultured Oscillibacter sp. | reverse complement strand
TACACGCCGATGCCCCCGGCCTTCGGCTGCAAGAACTCCGCGTACTGGGCCACCTCCAGCGGCGCGACCCCGGCGAGGGTGATGTCCGCCGCCGTGCCCAGCAGATGCTGAGATCGTTTTGCGCCGCCAACCTTCGTATTGTAGGCCGCGGTCCGGTAGGCGCTGTTGACGGTAACCGCCCTGCCGAAGTGGTCCCGGATTTTCTGGAGCAGCGTCACCAGCTCCTCCGACACCGGCACCGCGTCCGTGCCGTCCCGGCAGGCGAACTCCCCCACGGTGAAATGCTCGGACAGCTTCACGGCCCCGTCCCGGGCCTTGGAATAGGTTTTGATTCCCATGGTCTCCTCCTTGATCGTCAGATCAGTCCTTCTTTTCTTCCTCTCCGCCCAGCATGCCGCCCGCCGCGCCGTCCAGGGCGTCCTTGCTGATCTCCAGCACCCGGACGATCCACCCCGGCACCGGGGCTCCCATGGCCACGGCGTGCTCCGCCAGACTGCCCAGTTCGCCCACGATGTACCACACGATCACCATAGGCCCCAGCAGCACCGAGTAGGTAAACGGCAGCGTCACGCCCGGCAGGCGGGCCATCATCGTGCCAATGAGCCAGTCCGCCGCCAAAGCCACGCAGACCACAACCACCATTCCCGCCTTGTGCCACGCCCCCTCCCGGAGCCGGGCGCTGGACCAGCGCCCCTCCTTGGCCGCCACCGCGGAGCCGATCAGCCAGTCCGACAGCATCAGCCCCACCCAGGCCACCACCAGCCAGCCGAACCACCCCCACAGGGCCGTCAGCACCGCCACCAGGCCCGAGAGACCCGCCTTGAGTCTCACCATTGTGTTTTCGTTCATGTCTCTTCCTTTCCGGGCAATTGCCCCACGCCGCACACGGCGCAAAATGGTTGGGGCCGAGCGCCGAACCGGCCCCGTCATCAATAATTTCCAGCAGACCATGCATACTAGAGGGGAGGAGCGTGATACTTTGCGAATACCGAAGCATATTGGGATCATTCCGGACGGAAACCGGCGCTGGGCCAGCAGGGCCGGGCTTTCCAAGCAGGCGGGCTACGCCCACGGTCTGGCGCCGGGCCTGGAGTTGCTGCGCCTGGCGCGGGACGCGGGGGTACAGGAGATCACCTACTACGGCTTTACCACCGACAACTGCGGGCGGCCGCCGGAGCAGGTGACGGCCTTTTCCCAGGCCTGCGCCGAGGCCGTGGCGCTGATCGCCGCCGAGCCCGTCTCCCTGCTGGTGGTGGGCGACGGCGCCGCCCCCGCCTTCCCCAAGGCCCTGCTGCCCTACGCCCGCCGGCAGGATTTGAACGGCGGCGGCATCCGCGTCAACTTCCTGGTGAACTACGGTTGGGAGTGGGATCTGGCCGGACTGGACGCCCCCGGCGGAAACCGCCGGAAAATTTACGGCGCGCTGCGCTCCCACGACGTCTCCCGGGTGGATCTGGTGATCCGCTGGGGCGGTATGCGGCGGCTGTCCGGCTTTCTGCCGGTGCAGTCCGTCTACGCTGACTTCTTCGTGGTGGACCGGCTGTGGCCCGATTTTCAGCCGGAGGACTTCTCCCAGGCCCTGGCGTGGTACCAGTCCCAGGACGTAACTCTGGGCGGCTGAGAGGCGGGGTGGAGACCCTTTTCGGCGAAAACCGTCCCTTCCTCTGGACAACCGTGGAAAAACCGTATAGAATGGCCTCAAAGGAGGGGTGTGGAATGTCTCAGGACGCACCGTTTGCCGGGCTCGACTTGAAGCAGCTGATCGGCGGGCCCCTGTCCGCTGCGGCGGACGGCCAGCTGCATCTTGCACAGGAGACCGCCGCCTTCCTCTCCGCCGCCGGCGAACTGCCGCCCTCCGCGGCAACCGCCGTGCCGCCCGTCCATCCCGGCGAAACGCCGCCGGAGGAATGACACCGGCCTGCGGCGCCGGAGGGCACCGCCCGCCTGGCAGGCGCCCGGCACAAACGGCAGCGGACTTCTAAAGCATGGGGGCACTTTCTATGTTTTCACAGTCCACGCAGCTTCTGATGGCGGACGGCTCCACGCGTCTGGCCGAGGCGCTCCACATCGGGGACCTGCTCCAAACGTCCACCGGCATGGCGCGCATCACCAATATCTTCACAGGCATGGAGGAAACCCTGTACCGGCTGGTCGCCGGAGAGCGGTGCCTGGTGGTCTCCGAAGGGCAGCCGATCTGGAACGGCCACGGCTTCATCCCGGCCTCCAAAATCAAACCCGGCATCGCCCTGCAGGGCTCCAACGGGTGGACCGCCTTCGACTTGCAGGTGACTCAGTGCAAGGCCATCCCATACAACGAGAAGGTCTACGGCTTTCAGCTGGAGCCCTCGGAACACGGCATCCTATACGCCGACGGAATCCCCGTGGGGGATTTTGACTGTGAGATCTCCCAAGCCGCCCCCTGACCGGGGCGGCTTTTCCCCGCTTACCCCCCCCCTTTGCCGGTCCCTCGCCCCCATCTCCGATACGCGGAGGGCGGAGAGACGAAAACACACGCCGCCGGTGGGGCGGGGCGGTCCGCCGGTCCTGCCCCCCTGCGGCCTCCGCTGTCTACTCTGCCGCCGCGGAAACGATCTCGACTGCCGCCGTTTAACGCGATTTGCGGATTCCGTATGTCTATAATACCGCGTTATGTGGATTATGTCAAGGGGTATATTCACATTTCGCGGATTTTTGATTGACTTCACGGCATCCGCGTATTATAGTGGGATGGGAAGGAGGCGCTTTCATGTATCAGAATCTGAAACTCTTCCGAGAGAGCCTGTCCATGACGCAAAAGGAATTTGCCGCGGCCCTGGGCATCGGCCAGACCACCTACAACGGCTATGAGACCGGGGCCCGCGACCCGAAATCCGATTTCTGGGTCGCCGTGGCGCAGAAATACAACGTCTCCATCGACTATCTGATGGGCCGCCGCAGCGACCCCCACCCGCTGCCCGAGGGAAACAAAAAAGCCCCGTCCCTGTCGGACGGAGCCATGCAGCTGGGGCGGGACTATGACGCGCTGGACATCTGGGGAAAGCAGGCCGTCCGGGAGCTGGCGGACACGGAGCTGGCCCGGGTGGAGGACGAGAGCCGCTTCCTGGCGGAGACCGCCCTGGCGCCGGAGCCGAAGGTAGTCCCCCTGTTCCTCTCCCCCGCCGCCGCCGGCATCGCCGCCCCCATCATGGGCGAGGACTACGAGGACTACACCTTGGCGCCGGAGGACCCCCAGGGGTCCATGTTCGCCGTCCGGGTGCAGGGGGACAGCATGGCGCCCCATTTCCCCGACGGCTCCACCGTGTTTTGCAGCAAGGACCCCCTCCAGGACGGCGACATCGGCGTGTTCGCCGTGGACGGCGGCAGCGTGGTGAAGCAGTACCACAAGGAGGGCGGCATCGTGTACCTGTTCTCCCTGAACCGGCAGCGGGAGGACGCCGACGTGGTGCTTCCCTCCACCAGCGGGCGGGGCTTCGCCTGCATGGGCCGGGTCATCACCAAGCGGCGCTTCCCCGTGCCCGGCCGCTGACGGCCCTCCCCGGGCAGCCGCCCCGCGTTCCCGGCACCGCCGGGAAGCCCGCTTTTCCGCAAAAAAACGGCCGCCAAATGGCGGCCGTTTTTCATGGAACCGGAGACGTCGCCTCTAGCGCCGCTACACGGTGAAGCCGCCGTCGGCGGTCAGCACCTGGCCCGTCAGGAAGGAGGCCCTCTCCGAGGCCAGAAAGGCCACGGCGTGGGCCACCTCCTCCGGCGTGCCCAGGCGGCCCAGGGGGGTCTCCTCCACCAGCAGCGCCCGGGTCTCCCCGCCCAGCGCCCGCACCATATCCGTCTCCACGCACCCCGGCGCCACGGCGTTTACCCGGATGCCGGAGGGGGCCAGCTCCAGCGCCAGGGAGCGGGTCAGCCCCACCACGGCGGCCTTGGAGCAGGCGTAGGCCACCTCGCAGCTGGCCCCCCGCAGCCCCCAGATGGAGGAGAGGTTGACGATGCAGCCCCGCTTCTCGTGGAGCATGTGGGGCAGCACCGCCCGGATGGCGTTCCGGGCGCCGGTGAGATTCACCGCCAGGATCCGGTCCCACGCCTCGTCGCTGACGTCCTGAAACAGGCCCTGGTGGGAGATGCCGGCGTTGTTCACCAGCAGCTCCACGGGGCCCCAGGCCGCCTCCACCGCCGCCACCATGGCCGCCACCGCCCTGGGGTCCGCCACATCCGCCCGTACCGCCATGGCCCGGTGCCCCTCCGCCCGGAGCTGGTCCGCCAGCGCCTCCGCCTCCGCCTGCCGCGCCAGATAGTTGACGCACACCGCCCGGCCCTCCCGGGCCAGCTCCCGGGCAATGGCCCGGCCAATGCCCCGGGACGCCCCGGTGACCAATGCAATTTCTTCCATTTCCATTTCCTCCCCAGTTTGCAGGGGGACGTTGTTCCATAAAAATCCGCAAAAAAGTGTTGACAAATGGGTGAAATTCGTGTATCCTATATTCGTTCCGCTTCGGACGATTAGCTCAGCTGGCTAGAGCACCTGCTTGACGTGCAGGGGGTCACAGGTTCGAGTCCTGTATCGTCCACCACAAAAATCCTTAGAGCCGCAAGGCTTTGAGGATTTTCTTTTTTGTCAGCCCTTCCTGCGTGGTCGCCATATGGGCAGCAACAAGCATCCCTATTGCAAGATCATACGGAAAAATCCCGGGAAAGTCAAGGGGCGCCGCCGGCCCACCGGAGGGGGCGCCGCCGGCAAACGTTTCCCCCGGGTATTTGCAGGGGAGATTCGCCCCGCCGGGAACGCACCGCTGCGGCCAAACGGCCGCCGAAACCAGATCGGGGCGCTCCCGGCAACCCGGAGCGCAGAGAGGAGGCCCTCATGCAGCATCCCACCCAGGCGGACATGGAAGCCGCGCTGGCGGCCATCGACGCCATGCTGGACAGGAGCGTGCGGGCCCAGGCCAAGTTCCGGCCGGGGACGGCCCAGCACACCCTGCTGGAAAACAGAAACCGTGCGCTGGCGCTGGCGGGCGCGCTGCTCCGGGAGGCATGCGGCCTCTGCGCCCCACAGGACCCCGCCGGGCGGGATGGGGCCGCGGCCGCCGTCCCCATCCGGTCCCTGTTGAGCAAGTCCGAAAAAGTCCTGGCCAAGCTGCGCCCCGGCACCTGGCAGTACGCCCGGCTGGAAACGCAGGTCCGGGCCCTGGCGCTGGTCCTGCCGCTCCTTACAGAGGGCTGAAAGGCCCCCGGACAGGCGCCCGGCGGTTCCCCTTTCCCGCCGGGCCGCATACCCTGGGATAAGAAGGGAGGTGCCCATCATGTTCATGCAAGCCGTCGTGATCGAGGTGCAGAGGAACCGTCTCTTGGTCCTCGACCTTGAAACACGGCAGAATGTCCTTGTCAATACGCCGGTCGCCCGTCAGTTCCGGCCCGGCGATTTTATCAATATCTGGTACAACGGCGTCATGACCCGCAGCATCCCGCCGCAGATCACCGCCCTGCGCATCACCGCGGCGCAGCCGAGCCTGCCCATGCCCTGCCCGCCCAACGGATGCGCTCCCGGGATCCGCCCGCCCGTGCTGTGGCCGCCGATTCTGCTGCCGCCGCCGGGAAGGCCCCCTGCGGGCCGTCCGCCGGACCACCGTCCCGGCGGGCCCAACCGCCCCGGAAGACCCCGCTGACCCCCGCGCCCCCACCGCCCCCTCACCGGGGCGGTGTGTTCCGTCCGGACGCGCCAAGCGGGC
>NZ_UQXD01000068.1 GCF_900544955.1 uncultured Oscillibacter sp. | reverse complement strand
GGCCCCGGACGTCACCCGGGCGGCCCTGGACCCCGGCGGCTTTGCGGTGATGATCTCCGACGGCGTGGCGGACCCGGCCCGGGACGAGTGGCTCCAGGACCTGCTGGCGGGCTGGGAGGGGGAGGACCCCCAGGAGCTGGCGGGGCTGATTCTGGCGGAGAGCATCCGCCGGGAGCACCTGGGGGACGACTGCGGCGTGCAGGTCCTCTACCGGGCGCCGGAGGAGGCAAAAATGGTGTGAGGGCGGTATAAATTTTCCACCACTGCGGCAAAATGGAAGCATCCAACAAACAGGAGGCGCTAAGCGGATGGTGAAAGGTATTTCCAGAAGAGTGGTCGTGGTGGATTCCCCGGACCAGCGGTTTTTTGAGCAGGCCATCTTCATCGTGCGGAACGATGCCGCCGGGGAGGGCGTCACCGCCCGGGACCTGGTGGAGGAGGCCCGCCGGGTGGCCCGGAACTACGCCGTGGGGGACCACGGCCGGTTCAGCCGGGCATGGCGGGAGCTGAGCCCCGCGGTGTACACCATGATGGGAGCCGCCGGCATCGGCCTGGTATGGCTGACGGTGGCCCTGGTATAGCGGCGAAGCGGAGGGGGACCGCGGTCCCCCTCCGCCCGGAAACTGGAGAAGTCCCCCGGCCACCGGCCGGGGGACTTCCGCCTATCGAAAAAGCCTTGCAGAGGATTGCCGCCGGAGCGGCGGACGACAAGGAGCACCTGTGCCGCCGCGGCGTGTACGCGGCGGCACACCCTTTCGGCCTGCAAGTGTGCGAACGTGCGCCTTTGGCGCACCGGGACGCAGGGTTCTCGAAAACATGCCGCAGCCACATGCCCGGCAGCCGCAAGCCCCCCGGCCACTGGCCGGGGGGCTTGTCTCACAGGGGGGTGTCCTGGAAGTAGCGGCGGGTGCTCTCCGCGTCGGCGGCGATCTGGGCCTTCAGGGCATCCAGGGAGTCGAAGCGGACCTCGTCCCGGAGGTGGCGGAAGAACTCCAGCCGCAGCGTCTGGCCGTACAGGTCCTCCTGGAAGTCCAGCAGGCAGGCCTCCACGGTGACGTCGGTGCCGTTGTTCACAGTGGGGCGGGTGCCCACGTTGGTGACGGCGGCGTAGGACGCGCCGTCCGCCAGGGTGGCCCGGGTGACATACACCCCGTGGCTGGGCACCAGCACGTGGGGGGGAATCCGGAGGTTGGCGGTGGGGAAGAGGCGGGAGGAGCCGATGCCCCGGCCGTGGCGGACGGTGCCCGTCAGGACGTGGGGGTGGCCCAGGAAGCGGTTGGCCCGCTCCACCTGCCCCAGCTCCACCAGGCGGCGGATGTAGGTGGAGCTGATGGTGATGCCGCCCAGCTCCACCTGGGGGATGATGTCGCAGCCCAGGCCCAGCTCCCGGCACTTCTCCGCCAGCAGCTCCGGGGAGCCCTGGTTTTTGTGGCCGAAGTGGTGGTCGTGGCCCGCCACCAGGTGGACGGCGTGATACCGGCCCACCAGAATCTCCGTGACGAAATCCTGCCAGGAGGTGGTCATCATCTCCTGGTCGAAGGGGACCATGATGACCTCCTTGATGCCGTACAGGCGGCGCACCAGGTCCCGCCGGTCCTCCGGGGAGTTGATGAGGGGGCAGGGGACGCCGGTGACCACCTCCTTGGGCGGGCGGTCAAAGGTGAAGACCGCCGGGGTGACGCCCCGGGCGGCGGCCTCCTCCGCGGTTCGCCGCAGCAGGGCGGCGTGGCCCAGGTGGACCCCGTCAAAGAAGCCCAGGGCGATGACTTTTTCCTTCATGGACATACTGTTACGCTCCAAAGAAATTCTTGATGGATGTGAGGGTGCCGCCCTGGGCCCGGGACAGGCACAAAAAGGTCCCGTCCCGGCCGTAGACGCGGTAGAGGCCGTCGGCCAGATCCGGCGCCTGGATGGGGTTTCCGCAGCGGACCCGCTTTTCCTGCCGCTCCGCGGAGAGGGTCAGGCGGGGGTGGGATTGAAAGAGGCTGTCGGCCGGGCGGAGCAGCTCCGCCCCCCGGTCCTGCACGTCCTGGAGGGTGACGGCCTGATCCAGGGTGAACCCCGCCGCCATGGTGCGGCGGAGGCTGTACAGCGTGCCGCCGCAGCCCAGCGCCTGGCCCATGTCGTGGCAGAGGGTGCGGATGTAGGTGCCCTTGGAGCACACGCAGCGGAAGCGGTAGTCCGTCCCGCTCTCCTGCTCCAGCAGCTCCAGCTCGTAGATGGTGACGGGCCGGGGGGGACGGGCCACCTCCTGGCCCCGCCGGGCCAGCTCGTAGAGCTTCCGACCCTGGATTTTGACGGCGGAGTACATGGGGGGCACCTGCTGGATATCGCCCAGGAAGCGGGCCATGACGGCCTCCAGCTGGGCGGGGGAGACCGCCGCCGGGCGGGTCTCCAGAATCTCCCCGGTGATGTCCTGGGTGTTGGTCACCTGGCCCAGCCGCAATCCCGCCACGTACTCCTTCCGGCCGTTTTCCGCAAATTCCACGGCCCGGGTGGCCTGGCCCACAAACACCGGCAGCACGCCGGTGGCCATGGGGTCCAGGGTGCCGCCGTGGCCCACCCGCTTCTCCCGCAGGATGCCCCGCACCTTGGCGCACACATCCATACTGGTCCAGCCGGCGGGCTTGTCAATGATTACAATTCCATTGGGCATGAGCGTGGCTCCTTGTCTCAGTTTCGGAGGGGGACCGCCCTCAGAGGGCGCAGTCCGGCACCATTTGGCCGATGGCCGCCAGAATTTGGGCCTTGGCCTCCGCCCAGGGGGCCTCGATGGTGCAGCCCGCGGCGGCGGCGTGGCCGCCGCCCCCCAGGAGGGCGCAGACCTCCGTGGCGTTCACCCGCCGCCCGGTGCGCAGGGACAGCTTCCACACGTCGGGCCGCAGCTCCCGCATGGTCACAGCGCAGTCCACGCCCTGGATCTGGCCGCCCAGGGAGGAGAGCTCCTCGGCGTCGCTCTCCGTGGCGTGAAAGCGCTCCATCAACGCGAGGGGGACGGACAGCACCGCCACTCGGTCATGGTCGTAGAACTCGCAGGCGCTGAGCATGGCGCCCTCCAGCTGCATCCGCTTCCGGGTTTTGGTGCGGAAGAACACCTTGTTGACGGTCTTGTAGTCGATGCCGGTGCGGATCAGCGCCGCCGCCACGGCGTGGGTGTAGGCGGTGGTGTTGGCGTAGGAGAAGCAGCCGGTGTCCGTGGACACCGCCACGTAGAGGGGCAGGGCCAAATCCGCCGTCACCGGCCCCAGGGCCGCCAGAATGTCGTAGACCAGCTCGCCGCAGGCCCCCGCCTCCGGCCGGAGGATATTGGCCCGGCCAAAGCGCTCGAAGGAGGGGTGGTGGTCGATGGCCAGGTCCACCCGGTCTGCGTAGGGCCGGGCGTTTTCGGGGAGGAGGGCGGTGGTGGCGATGTCCGTGGAGACCACCGCCTCCGGCCGGAAGTCCGGCGGGGCGATGAAGGGGTTGAAATAGGGGGCGGTGGTGTCCGTCAGGCCCGGGTTCGGCAGCAGGTAGGCCGTCTTGCCCAGGCGGCGCAGGCCGGCGCACAGGGCGGCGGCGCAGCCCACGGTGTCCCCGTCGGGACGGACGTGGGTGAGAAGGAGCACCTGGTCCAGGCCCTGCAGCAGGGCGGCGCTCTCCGATACGCTCAGCATGGGCCCTCCTCCGTTTCGCCGGGACCGCCCCGGGTCTCGTCCTCCCGCTCCACCTGGCGCAGCACCTCCAGAATGTGGGCGCCGTGCTGAATGGAGTCGTCGCCGATGAACTGAAGCTCCGGGGTATAGCGCAGCTGAAGGGTGCGGCCCAGCTCCCGCCGGAGGAATCCGGCGGCGGACTTCAGGCCCTTCAGCACGTCCTTTTCCTGGGACTTGTCCAGCACGCTGACATAGACGCGGGCGTAGCGCAGGTCGCCGGTGGTGTCCACCCGGGTGATGGAGACCATGCCGGTGCCGGACACCCGGGGGTCCTTCAGGCGGCGGAGCTGGTCGCTGAGCTCCCGCTGGATTTCCTCATTGATGCGGCCGATACGATTGCTGGGCATAGAAATACCTCCTTTGGTGGGTCCGCCCCCACGGGGCGGGGAACATCTGCGCACCGGCGCGGGGGAATGCCGCCCTACGGGCAGGGGCGGGGGAAACCGCACTCCCTGCCGGGGACGGGGGGTTCACCGCGCACGGCGCGGGGACGGCGGAATTTCCTTCGTCCCCGCGCTGATGCGCGGATATTCCTCGCCCCGCCCGCGAGCGACATGGATCCCCGCTGGGTCGCACAAAAGCAGCAGGGGCGGCGACTATTTCGCCGCCCCTGTAGTATCTGCATTACTGGGGAATTTCCTCCATGGTAAAGCCCTCGATGATATCGCCTTCCTTGAGGTCGTTGAACTTCTCCACGGTCATGCCGCACTCGTAGTTCTCCGCGACCTCCTTGACGTCGTCCTTAAACCGCTTCAGGGAGGCCAGCTGGCCCTCGTGGATCACGACGCCGTCCCGGACCACCCGCACGGAGCAGGCCCGGACGATCTTGCCGTCCTGGACGTAGCAGCCCGCCACGGTGCCCACGCCGGAGACCTTGTAGGTCAGGCGGACCTCCGCATGGCCCAGCACCACTTCCCGGAACTTGGGGGCCAGCATGCCCTTCATGGCGGCCTCGATCTCGTCGATGCAGTCGTAGATGACGCGGTACATCCGCATATCCACGTTCTGGCGCAACGCGCCGTCCCGGGCGGCGGCATCGGGGCGGACGTTGAAGCCCACGATGATGGCGTTGGAGGAGGCGGCCAGCATGACGTCGGACTCGTTGATGGCGCCCACGCCGCCGTGGATCACCCGCACGTTCACCTCGTCGTTGGAGAGCTTCTCCAGGGAGGCCTTCACGGCCTCCACGCTGCCCTGGACGTCGGCCTTGACGATCAGGGCCAGCTCCTTGCGCTCACCGGCCTGAATCTGGTCGAACAAATTCTCCAGGGAGACCTTCTGGACGGGGCCGGCGGCCTTGGCCTTCTCCTCGGCCTTCCGCTGCTCTACCAGCTCCCGGGCCATGCGCTCGTCGGCCACGGCGAAGAAGGGGCTGCCGGCGGAGGGGGCCTCGGAGAGGCCCGCGATCTCCACAGGGACGGAGGGACCGGCCTCGGCGAGGCGGTTGCCCTTGTAGTCGGTCATGGTGCGCACCCGGCCCACGGCGGTGCCGGCGATGATGATGTCGCCCTGCTTCAGGGTGCCGTTCTGCACCAGCAGCGTGGCCACGGGGCCCCGGCCCTTGTCCAGCCGGGCCTCGATGACGGTGCCCTGGCCGGAGCGGTTGGGGTTGGCCTTCAGCTCCTCCATCTCGGCGGTGAGGATCACCATCTCCAGCAGGTTGTCGATGCCGATGTTCTTCTTGGCGGAGATTTTGCAGCAGATGGTCTCGCCGCCCCAGTCCTCGGGCACCAGGCCGTGTTCCGTCAGCTGCTGCATCACCTTGTCCGGGTTGGCGTTTTCCTTGTCGATCTTGTTGACGGCCACGATGATGGGGATGTTGGCCGCCTTGGCGTGGTTGATGGACTCGATGGTCTGGGGCATGATGCCGTCGTCCGCCGCCACCATCAAAATGGCGATGTCCGTAATCATGGCGCCCCGGGCGCGCATGGAGGTGAAGGCCTCATGGCCCGGCGTGTCCAGGAAGGTGATGGGCTTGCCCTTCACCTGCACCTGATAGGCGCCGATGTGCTGGGTGATGCCGCCGGCCTCGCCGGAGGCCACGGAGGTGTTGCGGATGGTGTCCAGCAGGGAGGTCTTGCCGTGGTCCACGTGGCCCATGACCACCACCACCGGCGCCCGGGGAATCAGGTCCTCCGGCCGGTCCTCGTGGTCGTCGATCAGCCGCTCCTCGATGGTGACCACCACTTCCTTCTCCACCTTGCAGCCCATCTCCTCGGCGATGATGGCGGCGGTTTCGAAGTCGATGATCTGGCTGAGGGAAGCCATGATGCCGTTTTTCATCAGGCACTTGACCACCTCGGCGCCGGTTTTCTTCATGCGGCTGGCCAGCTCGCCCACGCTGATCTCGTCGGGAATCAGCACCTTCAGAGGGGTCTTCTTGGCGATCTCCATCTGCAGGCGGCGCATCTTCTCCGCCTCGTCCTGGCGGCGCTTGTTGGAGAAGGTCATGCCGCCCCGGCGCTGGTTGTTGTTGCGGAATTTCTGCTTGCCCTGCTGCTGAGGCAGGCGGGCCGCCTGCTGGGGCGCCAGGGTCTCCAGCCGCTCGTCGTACTTGGCCAGGTTCACGTCGCCGCCCTTCCGGGTGTCCACGATCTTCTTCTGGGGAACCCGGGTGGCGGGCTGCTGGCCGCCGGCGGGCCGG
>NZ_UQXD01000067.1 GCF_900544955.1 uncultured Oscillibacter sp. | reverse complement strand
TTTTCGCCGCAGGCGGAAACGGAGGCAAGCGGACTTTGCGACGACGCCATGGGGGTGCATTCCGTGCGGCAAAGCCGCACTTCCCCCGTCCCGTCCCGGGGGGGCGGAATCTCTTCGTCCCCGCGCCGGGCGCGGATTCCCCCGTCCCGCCCGGGGCGGAAATCCCCGTCCCCGCGCACGGTGTACAGACATCCCTCCGGTCAGGTCCGCTGGTCACTCCGCCCAAGGAGATATTCCGTCGTAACCCCAAAATAATCCGCCAGGGTGCATAATGTCAAGGCCTGAAGATTTACTTTCCCATATTCGATCTTCTGGTAGTGCCGAGGCGTGATCTCTAGCATTTGCGCCATATCCTTTTGCCGTAGCTTTTGCTCTTTTCGCAATTCTTGAAGCCGTTTTCCCATAATTTCTAAAATTTCCATGCGCGCTCCTTGACAGGCGAACTTTTATGATGTATTGTGACATCATAAAAGTTCGTATTGAGGCATTGCTTATGAATCGCATCTATGAAGCCCTCTTCGACGGCTACGCCGACCCGCTCCTCCAGGAGCCGCTGCCGCTGTCCGACCGCCAGCGCCTGGACCTGACGGACGCCCTGCACGCCCTGCGCCTGCGCTGGTCCACCGACGCCTTCGCCGTGGGCCTCCATCTGGGCCTGTCCCTACTCCGTGATGATATCCGCCGTCCCGGCGCCCAGCAAATCCAGTAGCGCCCGGGGCGGCGCCTCCACCTGGGCGCCGATCCGCCCGCCGGAGATATAGATGGTCTCGTAGTCCAGGGCCGTCCGGTGGAACACCACCGGGTACGCCTTCTTCATCCCCACGGGGCTGCATCCGCCCCGGATATACCCGGTGACGGCGTTGATCTCCGCCACCCGGAGCAGCTCGACGGCCTTCTCCCCCACCGCTTTGGCGGCCTTCTTCAAATCCAGACTCTCCGCCGCCGGAACCTCAAACACGTAGATGCCCTTGGAGGCCCCCCGGGCCACCAGGGTCTTGAACCCCCGGGCCGGGTCCTGGCCCAGGGCCTGGGCAATGTGCACGCCGTACTCCCGGGTCCCCTCCGGCCCCTCGCTCTCCTGATAAAAATGGGCGGTATAGGGGATGTGCCTCTGCTCCAGGATCCGCATGACGTTGGTCTTCTCTTCCTTCTTCTTTGCCATATTCTCACCTCAAAAGGTACACGCCCGCCAAAACGCAGCAGATGCCCGCCAGCGTCAGGGGGCCTATGGCCTCACCGAAGGCCAGCGCCCCCGCCAGGGCGGCCACCACCGGCTCCAGGCTGGCCAGGATGGAGGCCCGGCCCGGCTCCACTCGGGCCAGTCCCCGGGTGTAGAGGAGGTAGGGTGCCACGGTGGACACCACCACCAGCCCCACGGCGTACAGCCACATCCGGGGCACCGCCATGGCCGCCGCCAGCGCGGAGGGCCGCAGCAGCACCAGGGAGGCGGGCCCGGCGAAGAGGAAGGTCCACACCGTGACGGTCATGGCGCTGTAATGGGCCAGGGCATACCGGCCGAAGACGCTGTACAGCGCGTAGAAAAACCCGGCACCCAGGCCCAGCAGAATGCCCGGCACCGTCACCGTCAAATTCCCGGCGAAGAGGCCGCACACCCCGGCGCAGCCCACCAGCGTCAGCAACAGGGCGGCCAGCTTCCTGGCCGTGACGGGCTCCCGCCACAGCAGGGCCGACAGCAGCACCACGAAGGACGGCGCCGTGTACAGCAGGATGGAGGCCACCGCCAGTGAACAGATTTTCTGGCAGGAGAAATAGCACAGGGTGAACAGCACCACGCTGACGACGCCGGTGCCGAGAAAATATTTCAGGTGCTCCCGCTTCACCCGGAACACGCTGCGGTCCCCCGCCGCGAACACCACTCCCAGCAGCGCCATGCCGCCGAAGTTCCGCAGCACCACGATGTCTCCAGGGGACAGTCCCCCGGCCATCAGATTCCGGTTCCACAGTCCGATGAGGCCCCACAGCGCGGCCCCCGCCAGAATGCTGGCGCAGGCGCCCCGCTGTGAGGCTTTTTGACTGCCTGTCTCCGCCTCCATACCGTTCAATCCTCCCATACCGCGCCGTTGCCGCCGGTCTCGTAATAGAATGTGTCGTTCTGGATGCACAGCACAATCTCCGGCCGGTAGGCCGCGATATAGTCCCGCAGGCTCTGGTCGTCGTAATGCCGCAGGTCCAGGATGCGGGTCTCGTTGAAGGAGGCGTACAGCAGCGTCTCCAGGGCGTTGGTGAAGGAGTCCCCGTAGATCAGCACATTCGGCAGCTCCGGCCGCCCCGTCTCCAGAATCGTCTCGCCGAAGTCGCCGCCCATGTAGAGGTTGTAGGTGGTGGGCAGGTCCTCCGCCGCCGGGAGGACGAACAGCGGTTTGTCGCTGGGCTGGCCGTTGTCGGTGCGGGTAAAGGCCACCGGGCGGCGCTGCACGCCGATGACGGCCCTCTCCTCATTGGGCCAGAGGTTGTACAGCTTCCGGCTGCGGGAGCCGATATAGGGGTTGGGCAGCTCCTGGAAATCCAGGTCCTCCTCCGTCAGCACCGGCAGGTCCCAGCCGTCGGCAGCCAGGGCGTCCAGAATGGCCCGGTAGGCGGCGTAGGCGCCGTAGTAATTGTAGTGGTGGTCCACGGCGGAGTAGTAGTCCGCCGGGCGGCCCTGGCGGTCGTAGACCTCCCCCATGTTCAAAAAGCGGATGCCCGCCCCCTCCAGGGCGGTCTGGAAGGACTCGTCCGCCGCCTGGGCCTCCCGCCGGTGGCTGTTCATATAGGCGGGAAACCGGTCCTGGAAATACACCCGCTGCTCCGGAAAGCCCACAAAGTAAAAGCTGCCCCCGCAGTTCTGGATGTGGCGGTTCAGCTTGCCGTAGTTGGCGGCGATGGGGGGCATGGTCTCCTCATAGGCCCGGCGGCTCCACTCACTGTACTCCATGGCGGGCAGCAGCACCTCCTGGGTGGTGACCACCTCGTTGACCACCGGGCGGCGCAGCACCTTCATCTGGAGGGCGGTGTCCGCCTTCAGCAGCGTGGTGCGGCCAGGGGCGTGGTCGGAGTACCAGCTCTCAAAATCGGCGGCAAAGCCGCCGTCCCACAGACTCTCCCAGGTGAGAGCGGGGCGCTTTGCCAGGGAGCGGTTCTCATAGTAGGCGGTGGTCTCCCTGTGGGACCAGAGGGCCGTCCCCAGGGGCACCGCCGCCAGCACCGCCAGCAGCACGGCGAGAAAAGCCCGGTCGGTAACTCTGCGCATGAAAAGGGCCTCCTCTCAAAACTGAAAATACAGGAAGGAACGGAAGGTGGAACTCAGCAGCCGCACCACGGACCAGCCCAAAAGGCCGAAGGCCAGCACCTTGGGCCCCAGGTCCAGCAGGGCCTCCGACCCCCGGCCGCCCCGGGCAGCCAGCTTCCCGGCCACCAGGTCCTTCACCGGCAGGGCGGCGGGGATGGCCGCCAGCAGCTCCCAGCGGAACTGGATCAGGTAATAGACCGTCTCCCCGCTCCAAAGGCCGCCGGGGGCGGCGCCGAACAGGGCGGAGACCATCTGCCCCACCTGGCCCAGGCCGGCGGAGCGGAACAGCACCCAGCCCACCACGATCACCGCCAGGGCATAGCCGTGGCGCACCGGGGCGGGCAGCCGCTCCAGTGCCCGCCCCCAGAGGAACCGCTCCCCCGCCAGCAGCGCCGCGTAGTACAGCCCCCAGAGGACGAAGTTCCAGGCGGAGCCGTGCCACAGCCCCGTCAGCAGCCACACCGCCAGCAGGTTCAGCAGCTGGCGGCCCCGGCCGCAGCGGTTGCCCCCCAGGGGGATGTACACATAGTCCCGGAACCAGAAGGAGAGGGTCATGTGCCACCGGCGCCAGAACTCCGAGGCGGACTTTGCGAGATAGGGGTAGTTGAAATTCTCCGGCAGGCGGAAGCCGAACACCCGGCCTAGGCCGATGGCCATGTCCGTGTAGCCGGAAAAGTCAAAGTAGAGCTGGAGGGTGTAGGCCACGGCCCCCAGCCAGGCCAGGGACACGGTCAGCCGGTCCCCGGCGGCGAAGGCGCCGTCGGCAATCTGGCCCAGGGCGTCCGCCAGCAGCACCTTTTTGGCCAGGCCGAAGCAGAACCGGGTGGCCCCCGCCGCCGCGTCGGCGGCGGTCTCCCGCCGGTCCGTCAGCTCCGGGGCAAAGGCCCCGTAGCGGAGGATGGGGCCCTGGAGCAGCTGGGGGAAGAAGGCCATGAACAGCGTCAGCCGGGGGAGGCTCCGCTCCGCCGGAATGGTGCCCCGGTAGACGTCCGTCAGGTAGGCCACGGCCTGGAAGGTGAAAAAGGAGATGCCCGCGGGCAGCGCCACGGCGGGCGCCGCCAGCTCCAGGCCCAGGGCGTTCAGGTTGGCCACCAGGAAGCCTGTGTACTTGAAGTAGCCCAGCATGGCGATGTTCCCGGCCAGGGCGGCCAGATACACGGCCCGGCGGCCCCGCCGCCCCGGTGCCGCCAGCAGCGCCGCGCACCAGTTGCCTGCGCAGGACACCGCCAGGGCCGGCAGCAGCCGGACGCCGCCCCAGCAGTAAAAGGCCAGGCTGGCGGCCAGCAGCACCCAGTTGCGCCCGGAGCGGAACCGGGCGGGGAGCAGAAAATAACAAAAAAGGCTGAGGGGCAGAAAGCCAAACAGGAAGGCCATACTGCTGAACGCCATGGAATCACATCTCTTTCCTGAGAATTATGGAAGCTGCCACAGGGCCGCTGTGTACCCGATCAGCAGCAGGCAGGGGAATACCACGCCCCGGAACCAGCAGTGGGAGACCGCCGTCAAAATGCCGCAGCCCACGATCATGACCGCCAGGGCCAGCAGCACGATGGTTTGCAGCCGGGTCCGCGTCTCCTCCATCGTCATCCCTTCAGAATCTCCCGCTGGACGTACTTGGGCAGCTTCTCCAGTACCAGCCGGTGGGAATTGGCGCACAGCCGCCGCAGCTCCGCCTCCGGCAGCGCCCCGTCCAGCAAGGCGGCGATCCAGGTGCGCTTGTCGGTGTAGAAGCCCGGCAGAATCTCCGGGTATTGGGCCCGCAGCAGCTCCGCCTCCGCCGGGTCGCATTTCAGGTTCACCAGGTCGTGTCCGCCGTAGGTCTCATACTTCTCCTCCGGCGTGCACACCGCCGCAAACAGCTTGCCCCGGAGCATGTAGCGGAACCATCGCCACTCGGGCTTGTAGTCCTTCTCCGCCCCGGGAAGGGACAGAAGATATGCGTCCAGCCAGTCATAGTGCATGGGAGGTCCTCCTTTTCACGGCGGGGCTTCCCGCTCACAGCAGCATCAAAATCACCAGGGCAAACAGATATGAGAACGGCCAGTGGCGGACATGGAAAAAAACAGAAATCCATCGTACGAGGGCCGCTTCCCGGCGGGAAGGGCATCCGGCTCGCACAGCAGCCCCCAGCCGTACAGCCCGGCGGCAGGGCCCGGCCGCCGGAGCCTTATCCCATACCCGTTCCCCCTAAAGCGGGCAGGCGTCACTTCGCCCCCCGCAGCTCGATGATCCGGTCCCGCAGCACGGCTGCGTACTCGAATTCCAGCATCTTGCTGGCTTCCTTCATCTCCTTTTCCAGCTTGGCGATCTCCGCCTCCCGCTCCCGGTCGGTCATTTTCGTCTTGCGCTCCCGGCGCTTGCGGGTGTCCTCCTCGGACTTGGAGATCTCCAGCACCTCCCGGACGCTCTTGATGATGGTCTGGGGCACGATGCCGTGGGCCTGGTTATAGGCGTCCTGGATGGCCCGGCGGCGCTCCGTCTCCTCGATGGCGGAGCGCATGGAGGGCGTGATCTCGTCGGCGTACATGAGCACCAGGCCCTCCGCGTTCCGGGCCGCCCGGCCGATGGTCTGGATGAGGGAGGTCTCGGAGCGGAGGAAGCCCTCCTTGTCCGCGTCCAGGATGGCCACCAGGCTCACCTCCGGCAGGTCCAGGCCTTCCCGCAGAAGGTTGATGCCCACCAGCACGTCGAACTCCCCCAGCCGCAGGTCCCGGATGATCTCCATCCGCTCGATGGTCTCCACATCCGAGTGCATATACCGCACCCGGATACCGGCGTTTTTGAAATACTCCGTCAGGTCCTCCGCCATCTTTTTGGTGAGGGTGGTCACCAGCACCCGCTCGCCCTTGGCGGAGCGCTGGTTGATCTCCTCCATCAAATCGTCGATCTGGCCGGTGACGGGGCGGATCTCCACCCGGGGGTCCAGCAGGCCCGTGGGCCGGATGACCTGCTCCACCACCTGGTCCGCCCGCTCCCGCTCGTAGGGCCCGGGGGTGGCGGAGACGAACACCGCCTGGCCGATGTGGGCCTCAAACTCCTCAAAGCGCAGCGGGCGGTTGTCGAAGGCACAGGGCAGGCGGAAGCCGTACTTCACCAGCGACTCCTTCCGGGCCCGGTCGCCGTTGTACATGGCCCGGACCTGGGGCAGCGTCACGTGGCTCTCGTCCACGAACAGCAGGAAATCGTCGGGAAAGAAGTCGATCAGCGTCATGGGGGCGGACCCGGCGGGCCGGTCGGAGATGATGCGGGAGTAGTTCTCAATGCCGGAGCAGTACCCCAGCTCCGCCATCATCTCCATGTCGTACTCCGTCCGCTGGCGGATGCGCTGGGCCTCCACCAGCTGGTTGTTGTCGGTGAAGACCCGCACCTGCTCCTCCATCTCCGCGCGGATCTCCCCGATGGCCCGCTCCATCTTCTCCTTGGTGGTGACATAGTGGCTGGCGGGGTAGATGGCGATGTGGTTCAGCACCCGGTTCACGGAGCCGGTGACGGGGGAGAAGTCGCTGATGCGCTCGATCTCGTCCCCGAAGAACTCCACCCGGATGGCGTGGTCCCGGTAATAGGCGGGGTAAATCTCCACCGTGTCCCCTCGGACCCGGAACATGTTCCGCTCGAAGGCGATGTCGTTGCGCTCATAGCGGTTTTCCACCAGGCGGCGCAGCAGCTCGTTCCGGTCCCACTCCGCCCCCACCCGGAGGGAGATCACCAGCTTGGCGAAGTCGTCCGGCTCGCCCAGGCCGTAGATGCAGGAGACGGAGGACACCACGATGACGTCCCGCCGCTCCAGCAGGGCGCAGGTGGCGGAGAGCCGCAGGCGGTCGATCTCGTCGTTGGTGGAGGCGTCCTTGGCGATATAGGTGTCCGTGTGGGGGATATAGGCCTCCGGCTGGTAGTAGTCGTAGTAGGAGACGAAGTACTCCACCGCGTTGTTGGGAAAAAACTCCTTGAACTCGGCGCACAGCTGGGCGGCCAGGGTCTTGTTGTGGGCCAGCACCAGCGTGGGCCGCTGGACCTGCTCGATGACCTTGGCCATGGTGAAGGTCTTGCCGGAGCCGGTGACGCCCAGCAGCACCTGCTCCTTCAGCCCGTTTTCGATGCCCTCCGCCAGGGCGGAGATGGCCTGGGGCTGGTCCCCGGCGGGCTGATATTCGGAAACGACTTCAAATTTCGGCATAGACGCCTCTCCTCTCTCCCCTCTGCGGGGGCATCGGGGTC
>NZ_UQXD01000066.1 GCF_900544955.1 uncultured Oscillibacter sp. | reverse complement strand
CGGCTGAGGGCGGGGCGAAGCGGGCCGCCGTGCCCGCCATCCCGACCCGGCAGGGCGCGGACCTGCCGGGCCAGCAGACCCTGGAGCCGCCCCGGGCGGCCCCCTGGCGCATCGCCGGGGAGGTGCTGCACACCTACGTGGTCTGTGAAGACGAGGGGGGCTGCGTCTGGCTGATCGACAAGCACGCCGCCCACGAGCGGATGAATTTCGACCGGCTGAAGGCCGCCCGGACGCCGCCCATGCGCCAGACGCTGCTGCGGCCCATCGCCGCGGAGCTGACCCGGGAGGACGGCGCCCTGCTGCTGGAAAACCTGCCGCTTTTGGAGCAATTCGGCTTCGCCTGCGAGGACTTCGGGGACGGGGCCGTGCTGGTGCGGGAGGTGCCGGCGGACATTGACGAGGGCGACGCCGTGTCCACTCTGGAGGAATTTGCGGAGGCCCTGCGCTCCGGCCGGGATTTGGAGGAGCGGCGGGAGAGCCTGCTGCACACCATGGCCTGCAAGGCCGCCATCAAGGGCGGCTGGGTCAGCGACCCGGCGGAGCTGCGGGCGGTGGTGGACCGGGTGCAGAGCGGCGAGGTCCGCTTCTGCCCCCACGGCCGGCCCGTGGCGGTGAAACTGACGAAGTACGAGCTGGAGAAGATGTTCAAACGGGCGTGAGGAGGATTATTGATGGGAAAAGAGAAGCGGTTTGTCAGGGTGTACGTCGAGAGCACCGCGCTTGAGGACAGCGCCGTTTGGGTGGACCGGGAGACCGGGGTAAACTACCTGTGGCACAGCGCCGGCCAGGCGGGCGGGCTGACGCCCCTGCTGGACCGGACGGGAAAGCCCGTGGTGACTACGGTTTTGGAGGATTGAACGATGAAACTGCTGTATGTGAACGCCTGCATCAGCCAGCGGGGTGCGGATTCCCGGACGGCGGCCCTGGCGGCGGCCTATCTGGAGGCGTTTCGCGCCGCCCATCCGGAGGCGGAGGTGGAGACCGTGGCGCCGGAGGCGCTGCTGGCCCTGCGGCCCTTTGACGCGGATAGGCTCAACGACCGGGATGCCCTGGCGGGCATCGGCGCCTTCGACGCGCCGGTGTTCGACCTGGCCCGGCAGTTCCGCTCCGCGGACCGGGTGGTGGTGGCGGCGCCCTTTTGGGACCTGAGCTTTCCCGCCGCCCTGCGGGTATATATCGAATATATCTGCGCCAACGGCCTTTGCTACCACTACGAGGCCGACGGCTGCCACGGGGACTGCCGGGCGGAGCATCTGGCGTACCTGACCTCCGGCGGCGACGTGGAGCGGGAGGGCAGCGTGGGCGTGGCGTACTGGCGGCAGCTGTCCGCCATGTTCGGCATTCCGCGCTTCGGCTACGTGTTTGCCGGGGGTCTGGACCTGGACCCCGCCCGGGCCCCGGCGCTGATGGAAGAGCCGCTGGCCCTTTCCCGCCGCCTGGCGGCGGAGGCGTAACGATTCTGCGGCGCATTTGAAACGGGAGGAGGGCGGCCCATGGCCCCAAAAATCGTCTGTGTGTCGGGCCCCACGGCCTGCGGGAAGACCACCCTGGGGGTGCTGCTTGCCAAGCGGTTTCACGGAGAGGTGGTCTCCGCCGACTCCATGCAGATCTACCGGGGCATGACCGTCGGCACCGCCGCCCCCACAGCGGCGGAGATGGACGGCGTGCCCCACCATATGATCGCCGTGGCGGACCCGTGGGAGCAGTGGTCCGCCGCCCGGTACGCCCAGACCGCCATCCCCATTGTGGACGACATTCTGGCCCGGGGCCGCCTGCCCATTCTGGTGGGGGGCACGGGGCTGTGGGCGGAGGCGGTGGTCCGGGGCCACGGCTTCGCCGCCGGGGCGGCGGGGGGCGCCGTGCGCAAGGAGCTCCAGGACCGGCTGGCCCGGGAGGGCGCCGCAGCGCTGCTGGAGGAGCTGCGGCAAGTGGACCCGGACGCCGCCCAGAGGCTCCACCCGGCGGATGAAAAGCGCATCCTCCGGGCGCTGGAGGTCTACCGGGAGACGGGCAGGACCATCACCGCCCACAACGAGGAGACCCGGTCCCTGCCGCCCCGGTACGACGCGGTGTGGATCGGATTGCGGTTCGAGGACCGGGAGGACATGAAGGCCCTCATCGACCGGCGGGTGGACGCCATGGTGGAGGACGGCCTTCTGGAGGAGGTCCGCCGCCTGCTGAGCGGGGGCCTTCCCCGGGACGCCACCGCCCTCCAGGCCATCGGGTACAAGGAGTTTCTGGGGGTGGCGGAGGGCGCCGTCACGGAGGCGGAGGCCATCGCCCAGGTGAAGCTCCGCTCCCGGCAGTATGCCAAGCGCCAGCTGACCTGGCTGCGCCGAAACCGGGACATCCACTGGATCGTCTGGAAAAAAGAACGGGATTTCGGTAGGGCCTTACAACTTTCGACTGAAATCCTGACCGCCGAGGGGGTATCCTAACCTGGGGCGGACGGAAAGAGAACCCAGCGTCCGGCTCACAAAGAAAAAAGGAGCGGACGACATGCAGAGCAAAGCGAATTTACAGGATTTATTTCTCCTCCGGGCAAAACGGGACAAGCTCCCGGTGACCATGTTTTTGATGAACGGCTTCCAGATGCGGGGCGTCATCACCGGATTTGACGCCTTCGTGGTGGTTTTGGACAGCGAGGGCAGGCAGCAGATCATCTACAAGCACGCCATTTCCACCATTGCGCCGGTGCGGCCGGTGGAGCTGGCGGAGGTGTGAGCGGGCTCCCGTGACAGGGGGGCACGGGAGGCAGGTACATGAAGCAGAGCAGCTTGGGAACCAAATTATTGATGGCGGCGGTGACGCTGGCGGTGCTGGCCTATTTCGGCATCCAGGGCTTCCGCTATTTCAGCGACCCCCTCACCACCACCATGGCCTATTCCTATCAGGTGGAGGAGGGGGTGGACCTGTCCGGCTACGTGGTGCGGCAGGAGCAGGTCCTCTCCAACGACGCCAGCGGACTGCTGCGGCTGCAGCGGGGGGAGGGGGAGCGGGTCAGCGCCGGCGGCACCGTGGCCGTGGCCTACGCCGACCAGGCCTCCCTGGACCGCCAGGGCGAGATGGAGAGCCTTCAGGTCCGCATCGAGCAGCTCCAATACGCCCAGGAGGCGGCCCTGGGGTCCGAGGCGTCGCTGAAGCTGGACGCCCAGATCATGCAGAGCCTTCTGAGCTACCGGGGCAGCCTGGCGGCGGACCGGTTGTACGACGCGGAGAAGCAGGGCGGCGAGCTGCGAGCCCTGGTGCTCAAGCGGGACTACACCTACTCCGACACGGAGGACCTCTCCGCCCAGATCGGGGAGCTGGAGGGCCAGCTGAAAAGCCTCCGCTCCCAGGCGGCAAACTCCATCCGGCGGATCACGGCGCCGGTCTCCGGGCTGTACTCCGCGGTGGTGGACGGCTATGAGACGGTGCTGACCCCGGCGGTGCTGCCGGAGCTGACCCCCTCCCGCCTGGCGGCGCTGCGGCCGGACGAGGCGGCCAAGTCCCAGGTGGGGAAGCTGGTCCTGGGGGACAACTGGTACTACGCGGCCTCCCTGCGGACGGCGGAGGCCCAGACGCTTCAGGAGAGCCGGGACCTCCGGCTCCAGTTTGCCAAGGGCGTGGAGCGGGAGCTGCCGGTGACGGTGGACGCCGTGGGTCCGGAGGAGAACGGCCGGGTGGTGGTGACCTTCCGGGGCAGCAGCTACCTGCCCCAATTGACGCTGCTGCGCCAGCAGAGCGCCCAGGTGGTGCGCACCACCCACAGCGGCATCCGGGTGCCCAAGGAGGCCCTGCGGGCCTCCCGCACCCTGCTGAACGAGGACGGTACCCGCACAGTGGAGGAGCGGCTGGGCATCTACTGCGTGGTGGGCAAGGAGGCCCGGTTCAAGCCGGTGGAGGTGCTGTACAACGGCGACGGCTTTTTGCTGGTGCAGGCGGGGCAGGTCAACAGCGAGAGCAGCCGCCTCCGACCGGGGGACACCGTCATCATCACGGCCAACGACCTGTACGACGGAAAAGTTGTGGATTGAGAAAGAGAGAGGAGCTGGAAGGATGTCCATTGCAGAAAACATTGCCCGCGTCCGGGCCGCCATCGCGGAGGCCGCCCGGGAGGCCGGACGGGACCCCGGGGAGATTCTCCTGGTAGGGGCCAGCAAGATGAACGACGCCGCCGCCTGCCGGGCGGCCGTGGCCGCCGGCATCGACGCCCTGGGGGAGAACCGGGTGCAGGAGATGCTCTCCAAGCTCCAGGACCGGGCCTACGACGGGGCGCCGCTGCACTTCATCGGCCACCTGCAGCGCAACAAGGTGAAGCAGGTGGTGGGCCGGGTGGCGCTGATCCAGTCCGTGGGCTCTTTGGAGCTGCTGGACGAGATTGAGAAGACGGCCGCCGCCCGGGAGTTGGTCCAGGATATTTTGCTGGAGGTGAACGTGGGCGGCGAGGCGGCCAAGAGCGGCTTTGCCCCCGGCCAGGTCTATGCTGCGGCGGAGGCGGCCCTCTCCCGGACCCATGTCCGTGTCCGGGGACTGATGACCATCCCCCCCGCCGACGCGGATCGGGATGCCAATATGCGGTATTTCCAGGAAGTTCAGGCGCTTTATGTTGACATCAATGCAAAATTGTTCCATAATGAATGCGAATACCTGTCCATGGGTATGAGCGGCGACTATCCGGATGCCATCCGCGCCGGCGCCACCATGGTCCGGGTGGGCACCGCCATTTTTGGCGACCGCCACTACAATTGAGAAACGCCGATGGGAGGCATTGCCATGAGCATTTTGGACGAGCTGAAGAAGCTGGCCCATCCCTATGAGGATGAGGACGAGGAATTCGAGGAGTTTGACGACACGCCCCGGAGAGACGCCTTCGACGACCGCCGCGGCAAGACGGAGGACCGGAGAAACAAGGTGGTGAACATCCACGCCACCACCCAGCTGAAGGTGGTGCTGGTGAAGCCGGAGCGGTTTGAAAACGCCTCGGAGATTGCCGACCATCTCAAGGACAAGCGGACGGTGGTGCTGAACCTGGAGTCCACCAACAAGGACATCGCCCGGCGGCTGATCGACTTTTTGTCCGGCGTGGCCTATGCCGGCGAGGGCAAGATCAAAAAGGTGGCGGCCAACACCTACATCATCACCCCCTACCATGTGGACATCGAGGGGGATCTAATCGACGAGCTGGAAAACAACGGCCTGTATTTCTGATATATTTCTACATAGAGAGGAAGAACCGATATGCTGACACCGCAGGAGGTCTCCACCCATTCCTTTACCAAGGCGGTCATGGGCGGCTACAATATGGCCATGGTGGACGAGTTTCTGGACGAGCTCACCGACGACTATACGGCGCTTTACAAGGAAAACGCGGCCCTGAAGGCCAAGATGAAGGTTTTGGTGGAGAAGGTGGAGGACTATCGAGCCACAGAGGACTCCATGCGGGCCACCCTCCTCACCGCCCAGAAGATGGCGGACTCCATCGTCCACGAGGCGGAGGCCAAGCGGGACGAGCTGATGGCCCGGGCCGAGAGCGACGCCCGGGAGAAGATCGCCCAGCTGCACCTGGAGGTGGAGGCGGCGGAGGCCCGGCTGCGCCAGGGGCAGCAGGAGCTGGCCCGGTTCATCGCCGCCAGCCGGGAGGTCTGCGCCAAGGAGCTCCAGATGCTGGACCAGCTTCCCCAGCTCCCCGTGGAGGTGGAGGTCCCCGCCGCGGCGGAGGCCCCGGTGGAGGAGATTGAGGAGCGGGTGATGGCCGCCTTTGAGAGCCAGGCGGAGGAGGAGCCCGCCCCAGAGGTGGAGGCCCCGGTGGAGGCGCCGGAGACGGCGTATCCCGACGGGGACCCCTTTGCCGCGGAGGAGCCCTCGGAGCCCACCCGCCGGATCAACCTCAAGGAGCTGAAATTCGGTCGCAACTACAAAGGCGAGGAATGAGAAAAAGCGGCTCGGAAGAGCCGCTTTTTTTGCGAAAAGGAGCGGAAGTATGGACAAGCAGCAGCCCATCATCGCGTTTTTATACGACTTTGACAAAACCCTCTGCACCACCGACATGCAGGATTACGCCTTCATTCCCAGCCTGGGTATGACCCCGGCGGAGTTCTGGGCGGAGGCCAACGGCTTTGGCCGGGGCAACCGCATCGACGGCATCCTGGCCTATATGTACACCATGCTTCAGGAGGCGGAGAAAAAAGACCTCCCCTTCACCCGGCAGGACCTGGTGGAAAAGGGGCGCAGCATCGTCCTTTTCCCCGGCGTGGAGGGATGGTTTGACCGGATCAACGCCTTCGGGACGGAGCAGGGGGTCCGGGTGGAGCACTACATCATCTCCTCCGGCCTGCGGGAGATCATCGAGGGGTCCGGCATCAGCGGCGCCTTCAAGGAGATCTACGCCAGCGAGTTCTACTACGACGGGGCGGGCAGGCCGGTGTGGCCCAAGCTGGCGGTGAATTTCACCGCCAAGACCCAGTTCGTCTACCGGATCAACAAGGGCGTGCTGGACGTGTCCGACGACAAGACGCTCAACGACTCCATGCCGGACGACAGCAAGCGGGTGCCCTTCACCAACATGATCTACGTGGGCGACGGCCTCTCCGACGTGCCCTGTATGAAGATGATGCGGGCCTACGGCGGCCAGGCCATCGCCGTGTACCAGGAGAGCAACCGCCTGGGGGTGGAGGATTTGCTGGCCAAGGGGCGGGTGGACTTCATCTTCCCGGCGGACTACCGGGAGGGCACGGCCCTGGACGCCACGGTGAAAAACATCATCCGGAAAATGGCCATCGCGGACCGGCTGTGGGAGGAGAACGTCCAGCAGCTGCGCTCCATCGGCGGGGATGTGCTGCCCAACCAAGTGGGACTGTTTTGAGGCAAAAGAGGGCGAAAGCCCTCTTTTTTGCATCCGGCTGCGCGAAGGCCCCACCCGCCCCCGAGTGAGAAAATACCGCCCTCCCATCCGCAAATCTCTTTACATTTGGTATCCTTTTTGCTAAACTATACCCTGCGTATTTGAGAAGAACCCAAAAGGAGAGAGAACATGGCTTCCATGACTGAATTTTCCCGCACATTGTCCCTGCTGCGGCAGGAGCGCGGCGTCTCCCAGCGCACCGCCGCCGCGGACCTGGGCATTTCCCAGGCCCTGTTGAGCCACTATGAAAACGGCATCCGGGAACCGGGACTGTCCTTTGTGGTGCGGGCCTGCGATTACTATAACGTCTCCGCCGACTTCATCCTGGGCCGCACACTGTCCCGGGAGGGCAGCATGCTCACCAGCGAAGAGGTGCTGAACGCGGCGGAGCCGGGCAACGTGCTCCAGGGCAGCGTGCTGGCCACCTTGCAGAGCAAGCTCCTCTCCGGCGCCGTGGGCGTGCTGTTCGGCCTGCTGGGCAAGCTGGGGGACAAGGCCGCCATCAACTCCGCGGCGGAGTATCTCACTAGCGCCGTCTACCAGCTCTACCGCCATCTCTACCGGGCCGCCGGCGGCAACGAGGCCTACTTCGCCCTGGACCCCGCCGCCTGCACCATGGGTGCGGCGGACGCGGACATGAAGCTGGCGGAGACCCGCTACGCCCGGGCCCTCCGGGCCCAGACCGCCCAGAAGGCGGCGTTTCCGGACCTGTCGCCGGAGGCCCTCTCCGCCGGATACCCCGGCCGGTGCCAGAGCCTGACCCAGATTCTCAGCACCGCCGACGCCCGGCTCAGCGGCCTGACCCAGAAGTGAGATGAGCTTTCAATCCCTCTCTTTTCTGGCCTTCCTGGCGGTGACGGCAGGGGGCTGCCTGCTGCTGGCCCGGCGGAGCCGGAGCGCGGCCCTGGCGGCGCTGGAGCTGGCGTGCATGGGGTTCTATGTGGCCGGCGGGGGCTGGCGGGCCTTTGCGGTGCTGTGCGCCGGGTGCCTGGCCACCCGGGCGGCGCTGCTGCGGCTGGGGCCCACGGCGCCCAAGCGGCGGCGGACGCTGGGGCTGGCGGCGGGG
>NZ_UQXD01000065.1 GCF_900544955.1 uncultured Oscillibacter sp. | reverse complement strand
CGGCAGGCCGCCAGGGCCGCCACGGCGCGGTCGGCGCAGGCGGTGGTCAGCTGGCGGATCTCCTTGGCCCGGCAGTCCCCGGCGGCGAAGACGCCCGGCAGACCGGTGCGGCAGTCCTCTCCGGCGGGGAGGAAGCCGTCGGCCCCCGCCAGGCCCAGCGCCCGGGCCAGGGCGGTCTCCGGCTGCTGGCCCACGGCCTGGAACAGCCCGTCCACCGCCAGATGGGACGCCGCCCCGGTGGCGGTGCTGCGCAGGGTCAGGCCGGTGAGGGCGCCGGACCGGCTCTCCAGCGCCTCCACCACCGTCTCCCGCAGGATGGTGACGTTGGCCCGGCGCTCCAGGGCCTCCAGTAAGATGGGGTCCCCCCGGAACGCCTCCCGCCGGTGAATCAGCGTCACGTGGTGGCACAGGTCCGAGAGGAACAGGGCGTCCTGGAGGGCGGTGCTGCCGCCGCCGCAAACCGCCGTGTCCCGGTCTTGGTAGAACGCGCCGTCGCACACCGCGCAGAAGGAGATGCCGGTGAGGCGGTCCTCGCCGGGCAGGCCCAGGGAGCGGTGGGTGGTGCCGGTGGCCAGGATCAGGGCGGTGCAGGTGTAGGCGCCGTAGTCCGTCACCACGGTCCGGGGGGCGTCCGACCGGATTTCCAGCACCTCCTCCAGCTCCACGCGGGCGCCCAGGGCCTCCGCCTGGGCGTAGAACCGGTCCGCCAGCTCCGCGCCGGAGACGGCGGAAAAGCCGGGGTAGTTCTCCACCTTGGGGGAGGCGGCGATCTGACCGCCGATGCCGCTCTTTTCCAGCACCAGCACGGTTTTGCCCGCCCGGCGGGCGTAGATGGCGGCGGTGAGCCCGGCAGGGCCGCCCCCCACCACGATGATGTCAAAATGCTCCTTCACAGGCGATCCTCCATAGGGGACAGGAGGGACCGTGGTTCCGCCTGTCCGTCAGCTTGTCAAAAGGTCCCACAGCGTTTCGCCGCCGGAGCGGCGAAACGGAACTGCCATCCTGTTCTGCCGCGGCACGTACGTGGCGGAACATTCCGCTGGGCCTGCAAGTGTGCACGCGGTGCGCCAAGGGCACACCCCGCGTGCGCGCCGCAGGCCGCAGCTTTCTCCAAAAAGCGCCGCGGGCACTTTTTGGATACATAGACAGGAGGGACCGCGGTCCCTCCTGTCTATGTATCAGTGTGTGGCGGCAAATTTCTTGATGACCGAGGCATTGACCAGCTTCTCCACCTGGCCGCCGCGGCGGACGATGAGGGTGGGGGCCTGCTGGATGCCGTACCGGTCCACCAGATCCCGGTGCTCGCTCACGTCCATCACCTGGTAGGCCAGGCCCGCCTTCTCCAGCTCGCTTTTGGCGATTTTGCAGTTGGGGCAGGTCTGAGTGGTGAAGAGGAACAGCCCGTCGGGCCCCTCCTGACCGGAGGAGGGGGTGTCCGCCGCGTTGGAGGCGGATTCCCGGTCGCAGAGGCGGCGGCCCTCCAGCACGGAGTGGTCCGGGTCGTAAACCTTCCGGTCCTGGAACTCCTGCACCTTGCCGTCGTTCCAGTTCTGCACGGGGCGGTAGTATCCGGTGATGCGGCTCCACACCTCGCAAACCTTGCCGCAGGTGGGGCAGGTGGCGTGCTCCCCGGCGAGGTAGCCGTGCTCCGGGCAGATGGAGTAGGTGGGGGACATGGTGTAGTAGGGCAGCTTGAAGTTCTCTGCGATCTTCCGCACCAGGGTGGCCGCCGCCTTCCAGTCCGGCAGCTTCTCGCCCAGGAAGGCGTGAAATACGGTGCCGGAGGTGTACAGGGTCTGGAGCTCGTCCTGCACGGCCAGGGCGTCGAAGAGGTCGGCGGTGTAGCCCACCGGCAGGTGGGAGCTGTTGGTGTAATAGGGGGTGTCGCCGGGGTTTTTGGCGGCGGTGACGATGTCCGGGTACAGCTCCACGTCGTGCTTGGCCAGGCGGTAGGTGGTGGACTCGGCGGGGGTGGCCTCCAGATTGTAGAGGTCGCCGTACTGCTCCTGGTAGTCGCTCAGGCGCTGGCGCATGTGGTTGAGCACGTCCTTGGCGAAGGCCTGGGTGGCCGGGTGGGTCAGATCCTCCCGCAGCCACTTGGCGTTGAGGCCCACCTCGTTCATGCCGATGAGGCCGATGGTGGAGAAGTGGTTTTGGAAGGTGCCCAGGTAGTGCTTGGTGTAGGGGTACAGCCCGGCGTCCATCAGCCGGGTGATGACGGTGCGCTTGGTCTTCAGGCTCCGGGCGGCGATGTCCATCACGTGGTTGAGCCGCTGGTAAAACTCCTCCGGCGTCTTGGAGAGGTAGGCGATGCGGGGCAGGTTGATGGTCACCACGCCCACGCTGCCGGTGGATTCGCCGGAGCCGAAGTAGCCGCCGGACTTCTTGCGCAGCTCCCGCAGGTCCAGCCGCAGGCGGCAGCACATGGAGCGGACGTCGGAGGGCTCCATATCGGAGTTGATGTAGTTGGAGAAGTAGGGAGTGCCGTATTTGGCGGTCATCTCAAAGAGGAGGCGGTTGTTCTCCGTCTCGCTCCAGTCGAAGTCCCGGGTGATGGAGTAGGTGGGGATGGGGTACTGGAAGCCCCGGCCGTCGGCGTCGCCCTCGGTCATGATCTCGATGAAGGCGCGGTTCACCATGTCCATCTCCCGCTTGCAGTCGCCGTAGGTGAAGTCCTGCTCCTTGCCGCCCACGATGGCGGGCAGGTTCTCCAGGTCCTTGGGCACCGTCCAGTCCAGGGTGATGTTGGAGAAGGGGGCCTGGGTGCCCCAGCGGGAGGGGGTGTTCACTCCGTAGACAAAGGACTGGATGCACTGCTTGACCTCCCGCTGAGAGAGGTTGTCCGTCCGGACAAAGGGGGCCAGGTAGGTGTCGAAGGAGGAGAAGGCCTGGGCGCCGGCCCACTCGTTTTGCATGATGCCCAGGAAGTTCACCATCTGGTTGCAGAGGGTGGAGAGGTGGCTGGCGGGGGAGGAGTTGATCTTCCCCGGGATGCCCAGCCCCTGCTGAATCAGCTGCTTCAGGCTCCACCCGGCGCAGTAGCCGGTGAGCATGGAGAGGTCGTGGATGTGCATGTCGCCGCTCTTGTGGGCCTTGGCGATCTCCGGGTCGTAGATCTCGCTGAGCCAGTAGTTGGCGGTGATGGCGCCGGAGTTGGAGAGGATCAGGCCGCCCACGGAGTAGGTGACGGTGGAGTTCTCTTTCACCCGCCAGTCGTTGATCTTCACATAGTTGTCCACCAGCTCCTTGTAGTCCAGCATGGTGGAGTTCAGGTTGCGGATCTTCTCCCGCTGTTTGCGGTAGAGGATATAGGCCTTGGCCACGTCGGCATAGCCGGCTTTGCTGAGGACGTCCTCCACGCTGTCCTGGATGTCCTCCACGGTGACCTTTCCGTCGTGGATCTTCTCCTGGTAGGCCGCGGTGACCTTCAGGGACAGCAGGTCGATGATGTCGGGGTTGTACTCCTTCCCCGTGGCCTCGAAGGCCTTGGTAATGGCCACGCCGATTTTGGAGATATCAAAACCGGCGATCTTGCCGTCTCGCTTTACGACCTGATACATAAGACTTCTCCCTGCTTTCTCCCGTAATACGTCATTTCAAAATAAGAGGAGCCGCCGCGGCGCGGCGGCCCACGAGTATTATTCTATACAGGCCGGGGCGGGAAGTCAATTGGAGAAAGCACTATATCTTGTGAAAAAAATCGGCAGAAACCACAAATGTCACAAGATTTAGTCCACGCCTCGGAGCGTGGTCTCCCCGAAGAAGGGTCGGGCCGCCTGGGCCAGGGCGTCCATCTCCTCCGGCGGCAGGCCGTGGAGCCCCCGGCCGATGAGGCTGCCGGAGTCCACAAAGCTCTGGAGCACGTACCGGGGCGCCCCCTCCAGCCACGCCCCCACGGAGCGGATGTCCGCCGGGGTGTGGAACTCCCGGACCGCGGTGGTGCGGAACTCGTGGTCCACGCCGCTGCGGCCCAGCAGGCGGATGCTCTCCTCCACCGGGGAGAGGTCGAAGTCCGGGACCCCCACCGTCCGGGCGTACTTCTCCCGGCTGTTTTTGATGTCCATAGCCACGTAGTCCGCCAGCCCCCGGTCCAGAATCTCCGCCAGGGCGGCGGGATAGCAGCCGTTGGTGTCCACCTTCACGGCAAAGCCCAGGTCCTTCACCGCCGCCAGGAAATCCGCCGCCCCGGGGTGGAGCAGCGGCTCCCCGCCGGAGAGCACCACCCCGTCCAACAGGCCCCGCCGGGAGGCCAGGAAGGCCAGCACCTCCTCCTCCGCCAGGGCGGGGGACTCCTCCAGGCGGGTCACCAGCAGGGCGTTGTGGCAGAAGGGGCAGCGCAGGTTGCACCCGCCGGTGAACACCGTGGCGGCCAGCTTACCGGGATAGTCCACCATGGAGAGCTTTTGCAGTCCGCAGATTCGCATGGGACGCCTCCTTAAAAAACGTTACCTCCATCATACGATGGTCCCGGCGGCGGCGCAAGTCCTTTTTCCGCGGCGGGAGGGGACGGATCGTTCTTGCAGTTTTCTGGATTTTGTGGGATAATCATCCCAATACGGCAGAAACTAGAAAAAATGAGGAGGACCGTTATGCTCCCACAAAAGATCGCCCTGCTGACCGACTCCTGTGCGGATTTGACGCCCCAGCTGGCGGAGGAGAATCACATCCACATCGTGCCCCTGCGGATTCTCTGCGCGGATGGAGAGTATCTGGACGGGGTGAACATCCGGGGCGGGGACGTCACCGCCCGGCTCCGGAATGGGGAGCTGCCCCAGACCTCCCTGCCTGCGGCGGAGGAGATCGGCCGAACCCTGGAGCGGATCGCGGCGGAGGGCTACGACGGCGTGATCGCCGTCATGCTCTCCAGCGGCCTGTCCGGCACCTTTAACCTGGTGCGCCTCATCGCGGAGGAGTGCCGGGGCCGTCTGGAGGTGCGGGTGTTCGACTCCCTCAATGGGTCCCTTGGCATCGGCATGACGGTTTTGCAGCTGGCGGAGGACATCCGAAACGGCATGGGATGGGAGGAGCTGACGGAGCGCCGGGTGCCCCGGCTCGTCGGGGCGGCCCGCCCCTTCTTCTCCGTGGATACGCTGGAGTACCTGCATAAGGGCGGCCGGATCGGCAGAGTCACCGCCACGGCGGGCACCCTGCTCCAGATCAAGCCGCTGCTGACCTTTGCCGCCGACGGGCAGCTGACCTCCGTGGCCAAGGTCCGGGGGCGGAACCAGGTGATCGACCGGCTGGTGGAGCTGACGGTGAAGGCCTGCGGCGATCACCGGCGGTACAATCTGGCGGTGGCCAACGGCGGCGCGCCGGAGGGCATGGCGCTGCTCCGCCGGAAGCTGGAGGCGGCCCTGCCCGATTTCGACCACCTCTGGGAGGGGGAGATCGACGGGACGCTGAGCGTGTATATCGGCGACGGCGTGCTGGGGGCCGCCGTCCAGGCGCTGGACTGAAAGAGGGAAATCAGGAGGGCCGCTGCTTTGCAGCGGCCCTCCTCTTCTCACGCCCGGTCCAGGTAGGCCCGGCAGCAGGCCCGGGCCTCCTCCGCCAGGCGGCCCTCGTCCAGCGCGGTCAGGCGGCCCTCCCGGACGGTGATGCGCCCGTGGACCACGGTGTAGTCCACCGGGCCCCGGAGGCCCACGGTGGCCAGCACGTCGGCAGGGCTGTACTCCCCGCCCACCAGCTCCAGGCGGCGGGCGTCCACCAGAAACAGGTCGGCACACTTGCCCACCTCCAGAGAGCCGATATCCGGCCGGCCCAGCAGCGCCGCCCCACCCCGGGTGGCCAGCTTCAGCACCTGGTAGCCCGAGGGTGCGGCCTTGCTGGCGTGGAGCCGGTGGAGCAGGTAGCACACCCGCAGCTCCTCCAGCAGGGAGGAGCCGTCGTTGGAGGCGGAGCCGTCCACCGCCAGCCCCACGGGCACCCCCAGGGCCAGCATCTCCGGAATCCGGGCCACGCCGGAGGAGAGCTTCATGTTGCTGATGGGGCAGTGGGCCACGCCGGTGCCGGTCCGGGCCAGCTCCCGCAGCTCCTCGTCGTTGAAATGGATGCCGTGGGCGTACCACACGTCGGGGCCGGTCCAGCCCAGGGACGCCAGAAACGCCAGAGGCCGGACGCCGTGGTGCTCCAGCATGTAGCGCTCCTCGTCCCTGGTCTCGCACAGGTGGGTGTGGAGGCGGACGCCGCCCTGCCGGGCCAGCAGGGCGCTCTGCCGCAGCAGCTCCGGGCTGACGGAGAAGGGGGAGCAGGGGGCCAGGACCACCTGGCGCATGGAGCCGGGGCGGGGGTCGTGGTAGGCCTCCACCACGCGGGCGGAGTCCCGCAGAATCTCGTCCACCGTCTGCACCACGCTGTCCGGCGGCAGGCCGCCGTCCTTGCGGGAGAGGTCCATGCTGCCCCGGGAGGCGGCCATCCGGATGCCCAGGGTCTCCGCCGCGGCAAACTGGGCGCCGGTCAGGTCTCCGGCGCCCCGGGGGAAGACGTAGTGGTGGTCGAAGCAGGTGGTGCAGCCGTGCTTCATCAGCTCGCCCATGGCGGTGAGGGTGCTGAGGCGGACCACGTCCTCGTCCAGGCCCTTCCAGATCTCGTACAGGGCGGTGAGCCAGTCGAACAGCTCCAGATTCTGCACCTGGGGCAGGTTCCGGGAGAAGACCTGGTAGAGGTGGTGGTGGGTGTTCACCAGGCCGGGGTAGCACCAGCAGTGCCGGGCGTCCAAGACCGTGTCGGCGGACTGGGGGAGGCCGGGGCCGATGGCCCGGATGAAGCCGTCCTCGCAGTAGAGATCGACGTCTTGGAGGATGCGGTCGTCGCCGTCGCAGGTGACGAGGGTGCGGATGTTCTTCAACAGCAGAGTGGACATGGGGGACACGCTCCTTTCCTGTCACCAGTATACGGGAAAGGGGGCGGGCGGTCAACCGCGGAAAAATGCCTTGTGGACGGGGCGGAAGTATGGTATGTTCGGACTGAGGGAACGATAGCGGACAGAGAGGAGCGGGACGATGCTGGATATTTTCGACATTTTGGGGCCGGTGATGGTAGGGCCCTCCAGTTCTCACACGGCAGGGGCGGTGCGGATCGGCCGCATGGTCCGGTCGCTGCTGGGGGCGCCGCCGGTCGCGGCGGAGATCGGCCTGTACGGCTCCTTTGCGGAGACCGGCCAGGGCCACGGCACGGACCGGGCGCTGGTGGCGGGTCTGCTGGGCCTGCGGCCAGACGATCTGGACATTCCGCGGAGCTTTGCGCTGGCGGCGGAGCAGGGGCTGCGGTTCTCCTTCCACACCGCCCAGCTGCGGGAGGCCCATCCCAACACGGCGGTGGTGACGGTGGAGGACGCCCGGGGGCAGCGATTGACGGTGCAGGCCGCCTCCACCGGCGGCGGGCGCATCCGGGTGGACCGGCTCAACGAGGTGGAGGTCTGCTTCACCGGGGCGTTCAACACCCTGATTATTCGTCACAAGGACGTGCCCGGCGAGGTGGCGGAGGTGACCCGGGAGCTGTCCAACGCCCGGGTGAACATTGCCAATATGAGCCTGTGCCGGGACCGGCGGGGCGGCGACGCCCTGATGGTCATTGAGACGGACCAGCGGGTGCCCCCGGTGGCCCGGGTGCTGATTGAGGAGCTGCGGGACGTGCGGCACCTGACCTACTATGAAAAGGAGGGGGACTGAGATGGCCCTGGATTCCATGGAGGAGATTTTCCAGCGGATCGAGGCGGAGCAAAAGCCCTTCTGGCAGGTGGTCCGGGACACGGATGTGGAGGAGCGGCAGGTGACGGCGGAGGCCTCCCAGGCCAAGATGCGGACCGCCTGGCGGGCCATGCTGGACTCCGTGGAGACCTACGAGGGGGACCGGCGGTCCGTCAGCGGCCTGGTGGGCGGCGACGGCGGGAAGATGCGGGCCTACGCCCAGACCGGCCGGGCCCTGTGCGGGCCCTATCTGCAGGAGGTGGTGGCCACGGCGCTGTGCGTGGGGGAGTCCAATGCCTGCATGCGCAAGATCGTGGCGGCCCCCACGGCGGGGGCCTGCGGCGTGCTGCCGGCGGTACTGGTGCCGCTGTACCGCCGGGGAGAGGCGGACGAGGCCGCCATTGTCCAGGCGCTGTACGTCGCCGCCGGCATCGGCGCGGTGGTGGGTTACCGGGCCTGCATCGCCGGCGCCGCCGGGGGCTGTCAGG
This sequence comes from uncultured Oscillibacter sp., assembly GCF_900544955.1. Lineage (GTDB taxonomy): Bacteria > Bacillota > Clostridia > Oscillospirales > Oscillospiraceae > Oscillibacter. Next base: position 359 of record NZ_UQXD01000065.1, on the reverse strand, counting down.
CGGAGATCGGCACCGCCTCCGCCATGGCGGCGGGGGCGCTGGCGTCGCTCCGGGGCGGCGGGCCGGAGCAGATCGGCCACGCGGCCGCCATGGCGCTGAAGAACCTGCTGGGCCTGATCTGCGACCCGGTGGCGGGGCTGGTGGAGGTGCCCTGCGTGAAGCGGAACGTGGTGGGGGCGGTGAACGCCGTCAGCTGCGCGGACATGGCCCTGGCGGGGGGCACCAGCCGGGTGCCGGTGGACCAGGTGATCGACTGCATGGGGGACGTGGGAAAGCGGATGCCGGTGGAGTTCCGGGAGACCGCCCAGGGCGGCCTGGCCGCCACCCCCTTCGGCCGGCGGGTGAAGGAAGAGATGGAA
>NZ_UQXD01000064.1 GCF_900544955.1 uncultured Oscillibacter sp. | reverse complement strand
CCCGGGGCGGGCGGGGACCCGCTCCCGGTCCGCCGCCTCTGGGGGGCCGGGGGCCTCTGGGCGGAGGCGGCGGGCGGCGCCACCGGGGCCGTCCCCAGAAGATGGGATAGTAGCGCACCGTGGGAATGCCCATGCCGGGCATCATATAGCGCCTGCGGTAGCGGGTGTAGCGCACCCGGTCCAGAGCCACCCACACCGCCAGCAGCACGATCAGCAGCACCGCCAGCTCCATTGCCACCCAGCCGAAGGAGGGGGCCAGATAGCCGCTGGTCTCCGTGTAGTAGCCGTCCCCGGCGGAGTAGGTCTCCCGGACGGCGGGAATGTAGTTCTCCCGGATGGTGACATCGTAGAACTCCGCAAACCAGCCGATAAAGGCGTCAAAAGCCTTTTCCACACCGGCGTCGTAGTTTCCGGCGGCGAAGTCCGCCTCCATGTTGGCGTAGAGCAGGCTGTTCAGCGTCTCGCCGTAGTCGTACAGCCCGTCGCCGTAGGAAGTGCCGTAATCGCCCTGCAGGCCGCTCTGGGAAATGTCGTCCAGGGCCAGAACCAGGACCAGGCCGTTGTTCCGCTCCCTGGAGCCCACGCCATACTGATTGCCCAGGTCCGTGGCATAGGACAGGATGTCCTGCCCACCGGTGGTGTCCACCGTCACCACCAGGATTTGGGCGCCGGTCTGGGCGAAGAGGGAGGCGTTCATGGCGTCGATATGGGCCATGGTGGCGTCGCTCAGCACGTGGGCGTTGTCGTACACGTAGGTATAGGTGCCCACCACGGCGGTGGAGGGTTCGGCGGTGTCCGCCGGGCGGCGGGCCTGGCCCAGCAGAATGCCCGCCGCAATGGCCAGGACCATGATCAGCGCCGCCACCGGGCGTTTTTGGAATACTTTCATAGGCAAATCCTTTTATGTTGGTTTTTAACAGGGATAGGAGATGGCCGCGCCTCTGGCGCGGATTCCCCTACCTCCGCCGAAGGCGGCCATTCTCTCAGTTATGCAGCTCCATCAGCTTCTGTTTCAGCTCGCCTTCGATCCGCCCCAGCTCCACCTCGGCGGCCTTGCGCTTCTGCGCGCCCTCCCGCTGGATGGTCAGCACCTCGTCCAGGGTGGAGATCAGCTGCTGGTTGGTGTGCTGGAGGGTCTCGATGTCCACAATGCTCCGCTCCGCCTCCTTGGCGGTCTGGACGGTGCCCATTTTCAGCATGTCCGCGTTTTTCTTCAGCAATTCGTTGGTCATCTCCGTCACGGCGCTCTGGGCGGCGGTGGCCTGGCGGCTGTGCTCCAGCCCCAGGGCCAGCACCATCTGGCTCTTCCACAGGGGGATGGTATTCACCAGGGAGGACTGGATTTTCTCCACCATCAGCGTGTCGTTGTTTTGAAGCAGCCGGGTCTGGGGGCCCATCTGGACGGAGATCACCCGGGTCAGCTCCAGGTCGTGGAGCTTCTTTTCAAACCGCTCGCACCGCTGCACCAGGTCGTTGTAGGCCTGGGCGTCCTCCTGGGTGCCGGAGGCCTCCGCCTTGGCCTTCAGCGCGGGCAGCTCGCCCGCCCGGACGTCCGCCAGCTTCCGCTTGCCCGCCAGGATGTACATGGTCAGCTCCTTGTAGTATTTCAGGTTCAGCTCATACATCTGGTCAAACATGGCTACGTCCTTGAGGAGCGTCACCTGGTGCTGCTCCAGCTCCCGGGCGATCTTGTCCACATTGGTCTCCACCTTGGCGTACTGGGCTTTCATGGCCTCCAGCTTGTTGCCGCCCTTTTTCAAAAAGCCGAACAGGCCCTTCTTCTCCTCTTCCTCACCGAAGCCCTTCAGCTCCACCACCAGCTCGGACAGGGACTTGCCCACCTCGCCCAGGTCCTTGGTGCGGACGGAGGAGAGGGCGTTCTCCGAAAAGCCCGCCACATTTTTCTGGGCGGCGGCGCCGTACTGAAGGATCATGTTGGAGTCCGCCAGGTCGATCTTCTTGGAGAAATCCGCCACCGCCTGCTTCTCGGCCTCGCTGAGCAGGTTTTCGTCCATCTGGACCGGCTCCGCCTCCGGCTGGGGGGGCGCCGCCTCCGGCGCGGCGGGCGCGGCGGCGTCCAGGGTCAGCTGGGGGATGTCCGCCGCGACGGCGTCCGGGGTCAGGGTCAGCTCGGGCAGTTTGTTCTCGTCCATAGTCTCTTCCTCCGTTTATTGTGTTGGGTCTTACAGCTCCAGGCGCACGTCCGTCCCGTCCCGGGGCGCCGTCTCCGCCTTCAGCTGCTCTCCCGCCAGGCCCTCCCGGGCCATCATGTTCTCCAGCACGGTGATGTCCGTGGAGATGTCCAGGGCCTCGGCGCCGTACAGGCTGTCCAGCTGCTTTTCAAAGGCCGCCACCACGGTGCGCATCATGGCCTCCACCTTGGCCATGGTGGCGTTGATGTTCTCGCCGGAAACCCCGGCGCCGCTCATCCGGTCATAGGAGTTCAGGAGCTTCAGCGTGGTGGGCAGGTAGTAGTCCATGAAGCGCTGGATTTGGGGCAGCTTCTTGGGGTCCTGCCGCACCTCCTCGAAAATCTTCTGGGACACCTGCTCCAGCCGCACGATGTCGGCGGAGATGCCCGGGTCCGCAATATTGTCGTCCAGCCGCTTCATCTCCGCGATGGCCAGCCGCCCGTCCTTGAGCATCTTGTCCAGCGCCGGGTCGCCGGTGCCCTCCTCCTTGGGGGCCTGGGCCGCCGGCGCTGGCTGGTCCTGGGCCGCGCCGCGGCACAGGGCGTTCACGCCGAAAAACACCGCCGCGGACACCGCCGCCAGCAGCCCGATATACAGCGGCTCATACAGGGGCAGCAGCACGCCGCCGGCCAGCCACAGCGCCGCCACCGCGTAAAACGGCGCCACGCTCCTGCGGGGACTTGTCTCCATAAAAGGACCTCCTTCAGGCCAATAATAAAATATTATACCCCCGCCGGACCGGTGCGGTCAAGGCGGGGGGATTGTAAAATAGCTGTGAACGGGGCGGACGGCTCAGGGAATGCCCCAGACCCCCGCCGCCATGTCCCGCCAGAGGGCCAGGTGAGGCGGGCGGAAGGTGCACCAGACGAACAAAAAAGCCACGGCCCACAGCGCCAGCAGCCCCACCACCTGCTGCCAGGGCTGGGACAGCCGCCCCCGGCCCAGGAGGCGGAAATCCAGCAGGAAGGCCCCCAGGTCCGCCAGGAGGAACACCGCGGCGTCCGCCCAGGGCAGCCGGTAGCCCAGCACGCCGGTGTAGGTATAGAACAGCACGGGGTACAGCGCCGCCCCCGCCAGGACGGCGGCGGCCCGCACCGCCAGAAAGTCCGGGTAGTTCCGGCCCATGGCCCAGGTCTGGAGAACGGAGAAGAGGAACATGGGGAAGAAGAGCAGCTTCATGTGCTCCCAGACGGAGCCGTTGACGGCGGAAAAGGCCGCCGCAAAGGTGCCGCCGCCCCAGCCGTAGGTGCTGCGCAGCAGCGCCCCCAGGGCCGCCGTAAACAAAAAGCCCGCCAGTTCCCAATAAAACAGCCGTTTCCGCATTCCGCTGCGCTCCCTTCCAGACAAAAAGAACCGCGGCCCCAGGGCCGCGGTTCCAGTCTGTGCGGGTTTGGAAAATTTATGCGCGCTGTCCCCGGCGCTCAGGCGAACACCAGTTGGACCAGGAGCATGTACAAAACGGTGCCCCCCGCGATGGACAGCAGCACGTTGCCCTTCCACCGGTGCAGCGCCGCCACCGCGGCAATGGCCAGCAGCTCCGGCGCCCCGTGGGGGGCGGAGAGCCAGGAGACCCCTTTCAGGCAGTACACCACCAGAAGGCCCATCATGGCCGCGGGCAGCACCCTTCCCAGATACGTCACCACCGCCGGGGGCTCCTTGTTCTCCGGGAACAGCCAGAAGGGGAGCCACCGGGTGAGCTGGGTCCCGGCGGTCACCGCCAGGATGATGGCAAGGGTTTGAAACGCCGTCAGGTGCACAGCCGTCTCCTCCCTCCCAGAAGCACCGCCAGGATCAGCACCATGGCGGGGATCACCAGATTGTCCGGCCCCATCACCGTCAGGCTGACGGCGGCGCAGGCGATGCCGATGAGGCCGGCGGCGTGGTTCTCCCGCTTTTTCCACTGCTCCATAAACAGCACCACAAACAGCGCCGTCAGGGCGAAGTCCATGCCGGTGGTGTCAAAGGTGAGCAGGCCGCCCAGCAGGCTGCCCGCCACCGAGCCCACCACCCAGTAGCAGTAGTCCAGAAACGAGACCCAGAAGTAGAAGTCCCTCCGCTCCACCCGGGGCGGTGGCTCCACAGCGGAGACCAGGGAGAAGGTCTCGTCCGTCAGGGCGAAGATGAGGTAGGCCCGGACCTTCCCCAGGCCCCGGTACTTCTCCAGCACGGACAGCCCATAAAAGATGTGCCGGGCGTTGACCATGACGGACAGCAAAAAGGCCTGCACCGGGTCGAAGGCGGTGGTCAGCAGGGTGATGGCCACAAACTGCATGCTGCCCGCAAAGCACATGAGGCTCATCAGCGCCGTCCAGCCCACGCCGTAGCCGCTGGTTTTCATCAAAACGCCGAAGGCCATGCCCAGGCACAAGTATCCCGTCAGCACCGGGACGGTCACGGGGAAGGCGGCCCGGAGGGCCGTCTGCCGGAGGGATGTGGGGATTGTCTGCTCCATTGCAGCCTCCAAATTGTCGATTGGTAGTTGTCAGAATACCCCCGCAGCGGCGGTTTGTCAAGGGGGTAGGGGGCCGGAGTCCCTTGAAAGCAGGGGCTGACGGCAGCCCTGCCCGGCACTGGCCTTTGAAAAAGACCGGGCAAGCCGGCCGTCCGGGAACCGGCGGGCGCACAGGCCGGTCCGTATGCCGATTGCCGGACGGCGTTCCCGGTGGGCGTGGGGCCCCTCCGGCGGGCATGGCGTCCCCGCCGGATATGGTGGAAAGCACGGCCCCTGCAATAGCCAGGGAGGCGAGGGGAAGGAAGCCCTGTAAGGCCGGGCACGGCTCCCGCGGCCTGCCCCGGCGGGGATCGCCGGAGGCCCCCGCCGCGGTCCCGCATTTCTGCAAAAGGGAGGCCCGGTCGGGGCCTCCCTGCGCGTCACATCTTCTCCGGGGCGTCCACGCCGATGAGCCGGAGGCCGTTTTGCAGCACGATGCGGGTGTCGTCCGCCAGCTTCAGCCGGGCGGTGAGGAGCGCCGGCTCCTCACCCTTGATGCGGCAGGCGTTGTAGAACCGGTGGAAGCAGGCCGCCAGCTCCTGGAGATAGCGGTTGATGTGGCTGGGGTCGTAGTCCCGGGCCGCCAGCTTGATCTCCTCGCCGAACTGGGCGATCTGCTTGAGCAGGGCCTGCTCCGCCTCTCCGGAGAGGAGGGAGATATCCACCGCCGCCTGGGTGGGGACGGCCGCGCCCTCCTCCGCCAGGGCCCGCAGCAGCGAGCAGATCCGGGCGTGGGCGTACTCCACATAGTAGATGGGGTTTTCTGCGTCCTCCCGCACCGCCAGGCCCAGGTCGAACTCCATCTGGGTGTCGGGCTTGGCGTTGAAGAACCAGCGGGCGGCGTCCACGGGAATCTCGTCCAGCAGGTCGGAGAGGCTGATGGCCTTGCCGGTGCGCTTGCTCATCCGCACCACCTCGCCGTCCCGCAGCAGCTTCACCAGCTGCATCAGCACGATGTCCAGCCGGCTGCTTCCGTCCAGGCCCAGGGCGTCCAGGGCGCCCTTCAGCCGGGCCACGTGGCCGTGATGGTCGGCGCCCCAGATGTTGATGACCTTGTCAAAGCCCCGGACGGCGAATTTGTTGCGGTGATAGGCGATGTCGGCGGCGAAGTAGGTGTAAAAGCCGTTGGCCCGGCGCAGAACGTCGTCCTTCAGGTCCAGCTTTTCGATGTCCTTCTCCTTCTTGCCCGCCTTGAGCAGGTTCCCCCGCATGATCTCGGCGGTTTTCAGCCACAGGGCGCCGTCCTTCTCATAGGTCCAGCCCCCCTGGGTCAGCAGCTCCGCCGTCTTGGCCACGTATCCGCTCTCGTGGAGGGCGGACTCGTAGAACCAGTTGTCGTAGTTGATCTTGTAGCGCTGGAGGTCCGCCTTCATCTTGGGCAGGTTCACCTCCAGGCCGAACCGGGCCAGGGTCTCCTGGCGCTCCGCCTCCGGCGCATGGGAGAGGGCGTCCCCGTGCCGGTCATAATAGGCCTGGGCCAGGTCCCGGATGTCCCCGCCCTGGTAGCCGTCCTCCGGGAAGGGCACCGCGTCCTCGCCGTGGATCAGCTGGAGGTACCGGGCCTCGATGGAGTGGGCGAATTTGTCGATCTGGTGGCCGGCGTCGTTGACGTAGAACTCCCGGGTCACCTCGGCGCCGCAGGCCGCCAGCACGGCGGCCAGGGTGTCGCCCAGCACGCCGCCCCGGGCGTTGCCCATGTGCATGGGGCCGGTGGGGTTGGCGGAGACGAACTCCACCATGACCTTCTGTCCCGCCAGATGGCCGGAGGTGCCGTAAGCCGGGCCCTCGGACTCCACCGCCTCCATCACCCCCCGGTACCAGTCCGCCCCCAGGCGGAAGTTCAAAAAGCCGGGGCCGGCGATCTCGGCGGAGGTGAAGTAGCTCCCCGCCAGGTCCATGTGGTCCAGCAGCGCCTGGGCGATGGCCCGGGGGGGCTGGCGCAGGGCCTTGGAGCAGGCCAGGGCGAAGGTGGTGGTGAAGTCGCCGTTGGCGGCGTCCTTGGGAATCTCCACCGGGGCGGTCTTCACCTCCGCCTCCGGCAGGGCGCCGTCCGCCACGGCGGCGCGGTAGGCGGCCATGGCCAGGGCCGCCGCCTGGTCTTTTGCATTCTGGATCATGTTGATCATATCGTTACTACCTCTTTCGTTGAGATGGTCTTGTCTCAGTGTTTCCGCCGCACCCGGATTTTAAAGCAGTTCCGGCCGGTGACGGTGTGCTCGACGGCGATGGAGTACCGGATTTCCATCAGCCCGCCCCGCTCCGTCAGGTTGTGGCGGAGGGTGCTGGTGCGGATGTCCACCGTCAGCTCCCCGAAGGGGGTCTCGTACAGGGAGGTGTGCTGGCGCCCCTCCTCAAACACCATCCGGGAGTTCACTTTTCCCGTCCGGGTGAGAATCACCCGGTGGCCCTGCACCTGAAAGGCGGTGGTGGTCCCCTCCATCCCCGTCAGCTCCGTCTCCCGGTAGGTCAGCACCAGGCCGTCCCCGGTGAGTTCCAGGGTGCCGTCGGTCATCAGCTCCGTGGCGTCGGGCTCGATGTCGTCAAAATACTGCTCGCCCCGGATGGACAGCAGAACGGGCAGCTTTTCGCTCTCAATACTGGTCAATGTCGATCCTCCGTGCCGCATGGCGCAGGTCCTCCCCCAGGAACACCGACGCGATGCGCTCAAAATCCTCCGGCCGGTCGCTGACGTAAAAGGACGCCCCGCCCCGCCGGTTCTCCTCCGCCTCCAGCCCGCCGCAGCGCAGCAGCCGCCTCAGCTCAAAGGCGGACTCCTCCCCGGCGGAGACCAGCGTTACCCCGGGGCCCATGATCTCCCCGATGATCTCCGTCAGCAGGGGGTAGTGGGTGCAGCCCAGGATCAGCGTGTCGATGCCCGCGACCCGCAGGGGCTCCAGATACTCCCGGGCCACCGTCTCGATGACTACGTCCCCTTTGTGGATGCGGCCGTTTTCCACCAGGGGCACAAACAGCGGGCAGGCCCTGCCGATCACCTCCACCGACGCATCCAGCCGCCGGAGCGTGGCCTCGTAGGCGCCGGAGCGGATGGAGGCCAGGGTGGCGATGATCCCCACCCGCTTCGTCCGGGTCACCTCCAGGCAGCGGCGGCAGGTGGGCTCCACCACCCCCACGATGGGCAGGTCGTTTTCCGCCTGAAGGGTGCCCAGGGAGGTGGTGGACACGGTGCCGCAGGCGATGACCAGGGCCTTGAGGTCAAAGGAGCGCAGGAACCGCACGTCCTGCCGGGCGTATTTCAGCAGCGTCTCCTTGGAGCGGCCGCCGTAGGGCACCCGGGCGGTGTCCCCAAAGTAGATCAGCTCCTCCTTCGGCAGAATCCGCCGCAGGGCCCGCACCGCCGTCAATCCCCCCAGGCCCGAGTCAAACACGCCGATGGGTCGCATATCCATAGCTCTTCCAAACTCCTTCCGGGCCGGCGAGCCGTCCCGAGGTACATTTTCGCATCTGAATTATATATTATACTATGCGGTGTCTCTCCCCGCAAGACAGATTTTAGTCTTTTTACCCGCTTTTTTATATGGCATTTCCCCGCTTCCTTTGCTATAATCATATCGTATCAACCATCTGGGAGGTGTTGCCCAATGCATATCGAATTGACGGAACAACAGTTCCGGTATCTGCTGGACCTGGTGTACATCGGAAACTGGGTGATGAACTCCACCCGGGAGGACGACCGCATCCGGGAGTATGACCAGGTGGAGAGCCTGATTTTCTCCCACTGCCCCCGCCACCGCATGAGCAAGCTGGCGGAGCTGTATCGGGGGGAGGTCATCCCCTCCCGGGCCTTTGCCGACGGCGGCATCCACGAGGCCATTGAAAACTACGAGGACGTGGTGTTCTACGAGATTCTGGCGGAGGAGCTGGCCCTGCGGGATATGGACGGCGAGCCTCTGACCCGGGAGAACTACGGCGCCCTGATGGAGCGCATCGACGCCTACCTCTCGGAGTTTGACCAGCACGGCACGGACCACATCAGCGTGGATATGGAGGAGTAGCGCCGGGAGAGGCCGTCCCGGCGTCTTCGCCGCGTGCAAAAGAACAGAGGGGCGCCCCCCGGGCGCCCCTTCAGCCCGCCTCTTCCCCGTATCGGGGGGAGACGCGGGGGAACAATAAAAGGAGTAAAGAACATATGAGTGAACAGGCAAAGGTCTATTTTGCGGACTTCCGCTGCCCCACCTGGCGGGAGAACCTGCCCCAGAAGCTGGCCCGGCTGATGATGACCGCTGGCTTCGGCGACATCGACATGGAGGGCAAGTACGTGGCCATCAAGATGCACTTCGGCGAGCCGGGGAACCTGGC
>NZ_UQXD01000063.1 GCF_900544955.1 uncultured Oscillibacter sp. | reverse complement strand
AGCGTCCGGCGGGGGACGCGGCTCCCGCCGCCGGGGGACAGGGCGGCAAAGGCGGCGCCCAGGGCGCCGAACAGGTTCAACAGCAGCAGGCAGAACCGCTCCCACAGCATGGCGGGCCGGGGCCAGGGCAGCCGCCCCGCCCCGGAGAGGCCCACGGCGTGGACCGGCAGCAGCACCAGCAGGGCCAGCAGGTTCCACAGCCGGAAGGTCCAGTTGGACCCCAGGGCGAAGGTAGTGGCCAGAAAGAGGTTGCTCAGAAGCAGCACCCGGTTGACGCCCTGGGCCAGGGCGGCGGTGCCCGTGTAGGAGAGGACCAGGGCGTACCAGGCGAACACGGCGGCGGTGAGGCCCGCCGTGGGGCCGCAGGAAAAGAAGGTGTTCACCAGGAACAGGCAAAAGCAGAGGGTGAGGATCACAAACAGCCGGTCCCGCCGGGCAATTTCGTAGGATTTTCCCGTTTTTGGCGTAGGCTTCGCCCCGCCCTCCGGCGGGAGGGCGTTTTCCAGTTCAGACATATGCAGTTCTCCTTTTCGGTCCGTCCCTGGGATGGGGACGGCGGTTATGTGTTCAGGCCCACTCGAATTCCACCCGGCCCACGGTGCCGCCGGGGTCCAGGTAGACGATCATATACTCGGGAAACCACTCCAGTCCCCGGCCGCTGCCGATCCAGTAGCAGCGGCGCCGCTCTCCCCGCCAGTCCTCGGTGGAGACTTGGCCCAGCAGACTGTCCAGGTCCGCCTCGTCCATGCCGGAGAGGCCGTCGTACTGGCGCAGGAGGCTGCCCACCAGATTGCCCCGGTTTTTCTGGGCGCTCCAGCGCTCCGGGGTGAAGTGGTGGCGGACATAAAAGATGCCGCCGAGAATCAGCACAAGGCACAGCAGAATTCCCCAGCGGCGGACACGGGGCTTTTTCATGGCGCGTCCTCCTCCCGGCCCGCATCGGGCACGTATTCCAGAATGTCCCCGGGCTGGCAGTCCAGGGCGGCGCAGACGGCCTCCAGCGTGGAGAAACGGATGGCCTTGGCCTTGTTGTTTTTCAGGATGGACAGGTTGGCCAGGGTGATGTCCACCTTCTCCGAGAGCTGGGAGAGAGTCATCTTCCGCCTTGCCATCATCACGTCCAGATTCACAATAATCGCCACAGCCCCGCCCCCTATATCGTCAGGTCGTTTTCCGCCTTGATCTCCGCCGCCTGGCGGAAGAGGGCGGACATGACCAGGCACAGCAGGCCGAACATGGCGAAGATGGGGACGAAGAGGGCGTTGTAGGACAGCAGGGGCACGGCGGAGCGGAAGAAGCAGACGCTGAACACCACCCGCGCCAGGGCGGCCCCGGAGATGACGAAAGCGGCCCCGGCGGCCCGCCGGAGGGAGACGGCGTTGGACATGGAGAAGGGCTGCTGGCGGAGGATGGTGTCCAGCACCCGCAGGCCCTGCCAGAGGATCACGGCGGTGCAGATGCCGGAAAACAGCAGAAACAGCGTCAGGATGATGGTGTACGGCTCCCCCCGATACCACCAGGAGAGAAGGGCGTCCAGAAAATTCCCCAGGCAGTCGTCCACATCGTACCGCCAAAGGGCCTGAATGCCGTCCAGGTCGAAGCGGAAGAGCACCAGGCCGGGCACCAGGGGCAGCATGATGAGGTTGCACACCAGCGCCGCCAGCACCAGCGCGTGGAGCACCCGGGCAATTTTTTGGACGGATGTGGATTCCATGGAACATTCCCCCTTTGAACTTGTAGTTGCATCCTACCATGGAAATTATTGATTGTCAATGATTTTTTATTGTTTTTCGATAAATCAAAATAAAAGAAAACGGCAAAGCGGACGGTCCGTCGAAACCGTCCGCTTTGCCGTATGATATAGAGAAAGGAGAGGGAAAATGATATGCGTTACAAGCTTTTTGCTTGATGGGTTTATCATAACGGCTCCGGGCGGGAAAGTCAACGGGGAAAGGCGATGCTTCACAATTTGTTTACAATGGATCCGTTTTTCCCGTTTTCGTTCATAAATCGTTCAAAAAATATCATCAAAATGCACATTGCTTTTTGCGGCCCGCCGTGTTAATATTTAGCATACTAACTTTTAGCATACGAATGATTCAGGAGGTGTGCCATGCGGCAGATCAACGCCCTGGGGCCCACGCTGGGCCGGGCGGCCCACCTGGCTAAGGCCCGGCTGGAGGCCCGGCTGAACCAATACGACGTGACCCCCGCCCAGACCCACGTGCTGCTGTACCTCAGCCGCCACGGCGGCCAGGCCCCCCAGTGCGAGCTGACGGCCTTCTTGCGGGTGAAGCCCTCCACCGCCAACGGCATTCTGGACCGGCTGGAGGAGAAGGGGATGGTGGAGCGCAGCGTCAGCGGCAGCGATGCCCGGCGCCGGCTCATCGTCCTGACGGAGAAGGGCGCCCAGCAGCAGGCCCTGTTCCAGAAGAACTTTCAGGCGTCGGAGCAGATGATGGTCCGGGGCCTCACGGCAAAGGAGCAGGCGCAGCTGGGGGACCTGCTGGCCCGTGTGATCCGAAATCTAGAGGAGGATGAATCCACATGATGAAAAAACTCTGGCCCCACGCCAGGCCCTATGCGCCCTGGATTGCGGCGGGCGTGGTGTGCTCGGCGGCGGAGGCCGTCTTTGAACTGCTGATTCCGCTGGTGATGAGCGATATCGTGGATATCGGCATCGCCTCGGCGGACCAGTCCTATATCCTGCGGAAGGGCGGGCTGATGGTGGCCATGGCCCTGGTGTCCCTGGCCTTCGGCCTGGGCAGCGCGGCCTGTTCCTCTGTGGCGGGCCAGGGCTTCGGCGCCAATCTGCGCCGGGCGGAGTACGACCACATCCAGACCTTCGCCTTTTCCAACATCGAGAAGTTCTCCACCGCCTCCCTGGTGACCCGGCTGACCAACGACGTGAACAACATGCAGATGTCGTTGATGATGGGGATGCGGCTTCTGGTCCGGGCGCCGGTGATGCTGGTGTCCGCCCTGTTCCTCTCCATCCGCATCAGCTACCGGCTGAGCAACGTGTTTTTGGTGGCGCTGCCGCTGCTGATTGTGGTGGTGTCGGTGATTCTGGTGCGGGTGGGGCCCATGTTCCGCTCCCTCCAGGAGAAGACCGACGCGCTGAACCTGGTGGTCCAGGAGAACCTGACGGGCATCCGGGTGGTGAAGTCCTTCGTCCGGGAGGACCACGAGCGGGAGAAGTTCGCCGTCCGGAACAACGACCTCAAGCGCACCTCCCAGCGGGCCTTCGGCACGGTGGTGGTGAACATGCCCATCATGATGCTGATTGTCTACGGCACCATCATCGCCGTCATGTGGTTCGGCGGGCAGATGGTCTACGCCGGAACGCTGGAGACCGGCAAGCTGATGACCTACTTCACCTATATCACCCAGATTCTGATGTCGCTGATGATGGTGTCCATGGTCTTCATGATGCTGACCCGCTCCGTGGCCTGCGCCCGCCGCATCGTGGAGGTGCTGGACGAGAGCCCCGCCATCGCCGACGGCACGGCGGGGGAGGGCGCCCGGGTGGCGGACGGCTCTGTGGACTTTGACCACGTGTCCTTCAAGTACGACCCGGAGAGCCCGGAGTGGATTCTGCGGGACGTGGACCTCCACATCCGCTCCGGCCAGACCGTGGGCATCCTGGGCGGCACCGGCAGCGGCAAGACCACCCTGGTGTCCCTGATTCCCCGGCTGTACGAGGCGGCGGAGGGCACCGTCCGGGTGGGCGGCCGGCCCGTGGGGGACTACACCATGGAGCACCTGCGGGACGCGGTGAGCATGGTGCTGCAAAAGAACACCCTGTTCTCCGGCACCATCCGGGAAAACCTCCTCTGGGGCGACCCAAACGCCACGGAGGAGCAGCTGTGGGCGGCCTGCCGGGCAGCCTGCGCCGACGAGTTTCTGGAGCGGATGCCCGACGGGCTGGACACGGACCTGGGCCAGGGGGGCGTCAACGTCTCCGGCGGTCAGAAGCAGCGGCTGTGCATCGCCCGGGCCATTTTGAAAAAGCCCCGGGTGCTGATTCTGGACGATTCCACCAGCGCGGTGGACACCGCCACCGACGCCAAAATCCGCGAGGCCTTTGCCAACGAACTGAGGGATACCACCAAAATCATCATCGCCCAGCGGGTGACCTCCGTCTGCGAGGCGGACTGGATTCTGGTGATGGACGGCGGCCGGGTGGCGGCCCAGGGCACCCATGCGGACCTGATGGCCAACTGCGATATCTATCGGGAGGTCTACCAGTCCCAGCAGGAAGGAGTGAGCATCGGTGGCTGAAAACAGACGGGGGCCCAAGGGGCCCGGAGGCGCCCCCCGGGGCGGCTTCCAAAAACCCAAGAACATGCGTTTGACCCTGCGCAAGCTGATGAACTATTTGGGCCGGTACAAGGCGCTGCTGGCGCTGGTGGTGGTGCTGCTGGTGGTCAGCTCCGCCTGCACCGTGGGCGGGTCCTACCTGCTCAAGCCCCTCATCAACGACTATATCCTCCCCGGCGATTTCCCGGGCCTGGCCCGGATGCTGGCGGTGATGGGCGGGGTGTACCTGCTGGGGGCGGCGTGCTCCTTCGGCTATGCCCGTATCATGGTCCACGTCTCCCAGAACACCGTGGCCAAAATCCGGGCGGATCTGTTCGACCGGATGCAGGCCCTGCCTCTCCAGTATTTTGACACCCACACCCACGGCGAGCTGATGAGCCGCTACACCAACGACATTGAAACGGTGTCCGAGGCGCTGAACAACAGCTTTGCAAGCCTCGTCTCCTGCGCGCTGACCTTCACCGGCACCATCGCCATGATGCTGGTCCTCAGCCCGGTGCTGAGCCTGGTGACCTTCGCCATGCTGGCGGTGATGCTGGCGGTGGTGAAGACGGTGGGCAGCCGCAGCCGCCGGTACTTCGCCCAGCAGCAAAAGGCCGTGGGCGAGGTCAACGGCTATATCGAGGAGATGATCGAGGGCCAGAAGGTCATCAAGGTCTTCAACCACGAGAGCGCCGCCAAGGCGGGCTTCAACAGCCGGAACGAGGCCTACCGCCAGGCCGGCACCCGGGCCCAGATCTACGCCGGCGTCATGATGCCGGCCATGGGCAACCTCAGCCACATCAACTACGCCCTCACCTGCTGCGTGGGCGCCATCCTGGCCATCAGCGGCGGGGGATTCTACCTGGGAGACCTGGCGGCCTTTTTGAACTACGCCAAGCAGGTCAGCCAGCCCATCACCCAGATCTCCCAGCAGGTGAACACCATCCTCTCCGCCGTGGCCGGCGCCGAGCGGGTGTTTGAGGTGATGGAGGCCCGGCCGGAGAAGGACGACGGCCGGGTGACGCTGGTCCGGGTGACGGAGAACCGGGCGGGCCAATTGACGGAGGCCGGATTCGATACCGGCGTCTGGGCCTGGAAAAAGCCCGACGGCAGCCTGACGCCCCTCCAGGGGGACGTGCGGTTTGAGCACGTGACCTTCGGCTACGACGAGCGCAAGATCATCCTGCGGGACATCTCCCTCTTTGCGAAGCCGGGGCAGAAGATCGCCTTCGTGGGCTCCACCGGTGCCGGAAAGACCACCATCACCAGCCTCATCAACCGCTTCTACGAGATTCAGGGCGGCACCATCACCTACGACGGCATCGACGTCCGGGACATCCAGAAGGAGTCCCTGCGGCGGTCTTTGGGGGTGGTGCTCCAGGACACCCACCTCTTCACCGGCACTGTGGCGGACAACATCCGCTACGGCCGCCTGGAGGCCACCGACGAGGAGGTGGAGGCCGCCGCCCAGCTGGCGGGGGCGGACACCTTCATCCGCCACCTGCCCCACGGCTACCAGACCGTCCTCTCCGGCGACGGCGGCAACCTCAGCCAGGGGGAGCGGCAGCTCCTGAACATCGCCCGGGCGGCCTGCGCCAATCCGCCGGTGCTGATTCTGGATGAGGCCACCAGCTCCATCGACACCCGGACGGAAAAGCTCATCGAGCGGGGCATGGACCGGCTGATGGCCGGGCGGACGGTGTTCGTCATCGCCCACCGCCTCTCCACCGTCCGCAACGCCAAGGCCATCATGGTCCTGGAGCAGGGGGAGATCATCGAGCGGGGCGACCACGACGATCTGATCGGCCAGCACGGGAGATACTACCAGCTCTACACGGGGCAGGCGGAGCTCGCGTGAACAGGAAGCCGGGGGGACATCTGTCCCCCCGGCTTCTTTTTAGCCGTTCCCTCACGTCTCATCATAGTGCCAGTGGGTGGGGTCGGTGTCGGAGGAGCTGGCGGAGGGCCAGGTGAGGGCGCCGTCCTCCAGAAGGTAGGGGGAGCTCTCGCACACGGTCTCCCTGCCGTACTCGTCGGTCACCACCGCGGCAAAGCAGAGGGTGTCCGCCCCGGGGGCCAGGGTGACGGCGGTCTCCGGCAGGCGGAAGAACTGCTCGCCGGCGGGGAGGTCCCCCCGGATGCTCTCCGGCTGGCCGCAGGGCTCCAGCCACCGCACCAGGGCCCGGTTTTGGAACAGCCCCACCCGGACCCGGACGGCCTCCGCCGGGGCCCTGGCGGAGGTTCCTGCCGCCAGAGCGCGGCTGCCGCCGGCGGAGACATACCGCTCCGGCAGAAGCACCCGCCCCGCCTCGTCGGCCTTCAGCCCCAGCAGATAGCCGTATTCCGACAGCTCCACCCAGGGCAGGGAGGCGCTGTACAGGCCGGAATAGCTGTCCAGCAGCTGGGTCTGGCGGGTGCCGTCGGGGTAGAGGAAGACCACGCTGAGGCTGATGGCGTCCGTCAGGCGGGCGGGCACCTGGGCGGAGAAGGTTTCGCCGTCCCGGACCCCGTCCACGGAGGAGACGCCGCCGCCGTCGTCGACGCAAAACTGGGCCGTCATGCCCTCCACGTAGGTCCTGGGGATGGCGTAGGCGGAGAAGAGGGCGCCGCCGGTGTCCGGCGCGGCGCGGAGGAGTTCCGTGCCGTAATCCGCCGTCAGGTCGTTTTGGGCCTTGAGAATGGCCTCCACCCGGTCGGAGATGCCGCCGATCTGGCGGTCCACGCTGTGCTCCACCCGGCCCATCTCCGCCTGCAAGGTGTCGTACCGCCCGTCCAGCCGCCGCATGTTTCCGCTGATGCCGTACAGGAGGACCAGCATCAGGCCGCAGAGGGCGAAGAGGAGGCGGACGGACCACTTGTCCCAGGCGGAGCGCCGGGGCTTGGGCAGGGCGGCGGCGTACCGCCGGGCCAGCTCCTCCACCATGCGGGTCTGGGCCTCCGTCAACTCCCCGGCCGCCGGGGCGGCGGGGGACTCCACCCCCAGCAGCCACCCCACGGACACGCCGAACAGGCGGCTCAGGGCGATGAGCTTCTCCACCTCCGGCACCGCCACGCCGGATTCCCACTTATAGATGGACTGGCGGGAGACCTCCAGCCGGTCTCCCAGCGCCTCCTGGCTGAGGCCCAGTTCCTTTCGCTTTTGCGCAATGCGCTGGCCGATGGTCATGACAGGCCCTCCTCTTCCGGTTGGTGAGGAGAGTATAGCAGAAAACCGCCCCCGGCGCCACCAACCGGCGGCTTTCTTTTTGCTAACCGCCGGTTAGCACCCCCGCTCCCGCCCCGATTTTGCGAAAAAAGGGCTTGTGGCGGCGGTGCGCCTGTGCTACACTACTCTCCGACTGCAAAAACGACGAAAAGAGAGTGGAACCGTGATGAAACTGGCACAGCGGGACCTGACCCAGGGCCCCCTCGGAAAGCAGATTTTTGGGTTCAGCCTGCCGCTGATCCTCTCCAACCTGCTGCAGGTCCTGTTCAATATGGCGGACGTGGCGGTGGTGGGCCGCTTCGCCGGGTCCGCCGCCCTGGGCGCCGTGGGCTCCACCACCACCCTGGTGAGCCTCTTTACGGGCCTGCTCATCGGTATGTCCAGCGGCGTCAACGTGCTGACGGCCCTCCACTTCGGCGCCAAGAGCCGCAGGGAGCTGACGGACACGGTCCACTCCGCGGCGCTGGTGTGTGCCCTGGCGGGAGTGACGCTGCTGGCGGTGGGGGTCTGTTTCGCCCGGCCCATTTTGGAGCTGCTCCACACCAAGGAGGAGCTGATCGACGGCGCCACGCTGTATTTGCGCATCTACTTTCTGGGAATGCCCGCCCTGGGGGTCTACAACTTCGGCAACGCGGTGTTCTCCGCCGTGGGGGACACCGGGCGGCCCCTGCGCTACCTCTCCATCGCCGGGGCGGTGAACCTGGCGCTGAATCTGTTCTTCGTCATCGGCTGTGGCATGGATGTGGCGGGGGTGGCCGTGGCCAGCGTCATCTCCCAGTACCTCTCCGCCGCCCTGGTGGCGGCAGCCCTGTTCCGCAGCCGGGAGGATTACGGCCTGCGGTGGGGACAGCTCCGCTTTCACCCCAGCCGCACCCGGGCCATTCTGGGGGTGGGCCTCCCGGCGGGGCTGCAGTGCGGCATCTTCTCCCTGGCCAACCTCTTCATCCAGATGGGCGTCAACTCCTTCGACGCCACGCTGGTGGCGGGCAACTCCGCCGCCGCCAACGCCGACGCCCTGGTGTACGACGTGATGGCCGCCTTTTACACCGCCTGCGGCAGCTTCATCGGACAGAACTACGGCGCACGGCAGAAGGAGCGGGTGAAAAAGAGCTTTCTCATCAGCATGGGCTACTCCTTCGGCGCGGGGCTGCTGCTGGGACTGCTGCTGTGGGCGGCGGGGCCCCAGTTCCTCTCCCTCTTCACCAAGGACCCCGCCGTGGCGGCGGCGGGCATGAAGCGGCTGGGCATCATGAGCCTGTCCTACTGCGTCTCTGCCTTTATGGACTGCACCATCGCCGCCTCCCGGGGGCTGGGGAAGAGCCTGGTGCCCACCGTTATGGTGGTGCTGGGGTCCTGTGTGTTCCGGGTGGCCTGGATTTACACCGTGTTTGCCCACTTCCAGACGATTCCCTCGCTGTATCTGCTGTACGTGTTCTCCTGGACCATCACGGCGGCGCCGGAGATCTGGTATTTTTACCGCATTTACCGGCGGGAAGTGGCGGTTTTGGACTGAAAAAAGCGCGGCAGGGA
>NZ_UQXD01000062.1 GCF_900544955.1 uncultured Oscillibacter sp. | reverse complement strand
GCCCGCCGGCGCGCTGTCCGGCGCTGCGGCTATACTTGCAGCTCCCGGTATACAAAGCAGTCCGTCAGATGGTCGTTCACCATACCCACGGCCTGCATAAACGCATAGACGATGGTGGGGCCGACAAACCGGAAGCCCAAATGCTTCAGGTCCCTGCTGATCTGTCTGGAGAGCGGCGTCTCCGCCGGGATCTCCTCCATCGTCCTCCAGTGGTTGACCACCGGCACGCCGCCCACATAGGCCCACAGGAACCGGTCAAAGCTCCCGTACTGCTCCTGTACCCGCAAAAACGCCTGGGCGTTCGTCACCGCGGCGTTGATTTTCAGGCGGTTTCGGATGATTCCCTCGTCCGCCAGCAGCGCCTGGACCTCCGCCTCCCCGTAACGCGCCACCCGGCCCGGATCAAAGCCCTCAAAGGCGCGCCGGAACGCCGCCCGCTTTTTCAGCACGGTATTCCAGCTCAGCCCGGCCTGCATCCCCTCCAGCACCAGCATCTCAAAGAGCCTCCCGTCCTCGTGCACGGGCCGCCCCCACTCCCTGTCGTGATAGTCCACGGACAGGGGAAGGTCCCCCGCCCAGGGGCATCGGATCGTTTTACACATACAGCCGTCTCCTCTCCCGTCCGCTTTTCCAGTTCGGCGCCGCGCCCTCTGCGGCCCGGGCCGCCCGGCTTCTCCCCGGGCGCCCGGCGTGCCGGCGCTGCGCCTCCGCCCCATCTTACCACACCGGCCCCCGCCCCGCAACGGTTCCCGCCCCGCCGCCGGGGATATCCGGGCGCCGGCGGCCTCTGGCGGAAAAAATTCCGTTTCCTCTTGTAAAACCGGGTGAATCGGAGTATAATATTTTGTAATTATGCAAAAGTTTGCCACCAAAAACGAGAAAACGGGTGAATATCAATGAGCTATACAAAAATCGCAGCGATTTTTGCCGACGGCGACCGGCTGGACGGCAGTGAGGTCACTGTGGGCGGCTGGGTCCGCACCATCCGGGACCTGAAGGGCTTCGGCTTCATTGAGCTGAACGACGGCTCCTGCTTCAAAAACCTCCAGGTGGTGATGGATTCCACCGCCCTGGAGAATTACCGGGAGATCGCCGCCCAGAACGTGGGCGCCGCCCTGGTCGTCACCGGCACCGTGGCCCTGACGCCGGAGGCCAAGCAGCCCCTGGAGCTGAAGGCCTCCGCCATCGCGGTGGAGGGCGTCTCCACCCCCGACTACCCCCTTCAGAAAAAGCGCCACGGCGTGGAGTTCCTGCGGACCATCCAGCACCTGCGGCCCCGGACGAACCTGTTCTCCGCGGCCTTCCGGGTGCGGAGCGCGGCGGCCTTCGCCATCCACGAGTTCTTCCAGCAGCGGGGCTTCGTCTACGTCCACACCCCCATCATCACCGCCAGCGACTGCGAGGGCGCCGGCGAGATGTTCCGGGTCACCACCCTGGACCCGCAAAACCCGCCCCTCACCGAGGACGGCGCGGTGGACTTCTCCCAGGACTTTTTCGGCAAGGCCGCCAACCTGACCGTCTCCGGCCAGCTGAACGCGGAGAACTTCGCCATGGCCTTCGGGGACGTGTACACCTTCGGCCCCACCTTCCGGGCGGAGAACTCCAACACCGCGCGCCACGCCGCCGAGTTCTGGATGATCGAGCCGGAGATGGCCTTCACCGACCTCAAGGGCGACATGGACGTGGCGGAGGCCATGATCAAGTTCGCCATCCGCCGGGTGATGGAGCGCTGCCCCGACGAGCTGCAATTCTTCAACAGCTTCGTGGACAAGGGCCTTTTGGAGCGGCTGGAGCACGTGGCCTCCTCCGACTTCGGCCGGGTGAGCTACACCGAGGCGGTGGAGATTCTGGAAAAGCACAACGACGAGTTCGACTACAAGGTGTTCTGGGGCTGCGACCTCCAGACGGAGCACGAGCGGTATCTCACCGAGCAGGTCTTCAAAAAGCCGGTGTTCGTCACCGATTATCCCAAGGAGATCAAGGCCTTCTATATGCGCATGAACGACGACGGCAAAACCGTGGCGGCGGCGGACTGCCTGGTGCCGGGCATCGGCGAAATTCTGGGCGGAAGCCAGCGCGAGGAGCGGCTGGAGGTGCTGGAGGACCGCATCCAGGAGCTGGGGATGAACCCCAAGGACTACTGGTGGTACTGCGACCTGCGGCGGTACGGAAGCTGCAAGCACGCGGGCTTCGGCTTGGGCTTCGAGCGGCTGGTGATGTACCTCACCGGCATCGGCAACATCCGGGACGTGCTGCCCCATCCCCGCACCGTGGGAAGCGCAGACTTCTAACACTTTCAAAACGGACCGGCCCAACGAGGGCCGGTCCGTTTTTTGTTGGGGCGCATCTCCCCCGTGTCCAGGGGGAATCCGGTGCAGGGGAAGCCCCGCTTCTGAGGGGCGCACCCCCTCCGCGCCCGGGGGCCAGGCAGAGAGGATGCCCCGTTTCCGGGAGAACTGTCAGGGGTGTATCTCCTCCGTGTCCGGGGAACCCCCCCCCGCACCGAGGGGACGCCCCGCGCCGGCATGGCGTCCCTCCACCTGAAGGCGGGCACTTCCCCCGCCCTCACAGCCGGATGCACTTGGTCTCCACCTTTCGCCGGAAGGCCCCGTCGTGCTCCACAAACACCATGGTGGGTCGGAACTCCAGCAGCAGCGCCTCCACCTGCATCCGGGACCACACGTCCAGATAGTTCAGCGGCTCATCCCAGATATACAGGTGGGCGCTCTCGCAGAGGCTCCGGGCAAGGAGCAGCTTTTTCTTCTGCCCGGCGGACCAGTCCGCCATGTCCTTTTCAAACTGCACCTGGGGAAAGTCCAGCTTCCGCAGGATGGCCAACAGCAGCGCCTCCTCCGCCCCGCACGCCCGGACATACTCCCGCAGCCGCCCCCGCAGATGGCCGGTGTCCTGGGGGACATAGGACACCGTCAGCCCCGAGAGCCGCGTCAGCGTCCCGGTGCAGTCCACCGCCTCCCCCAGGAGCCGCCGCAGCAGCGTGGTCTTGCCGCTGCCGTTGCCGCCCTCCAGGGACACCCGGTCCCCCGGCTCCACCTGGAAGGTCAGCGGCCCGCAGATTCGCCGCTCCCCATAGTAGGCGGACACCTCCCGCAGGTCCAGCAGCCGCCCCCGGGCGCCGAGGGGCCGCAGCTTCAGCGCCTCCGCCCGCTCCTGGTCCCGCAGCAGCCCCGCCTTCTCCTCCAGCGCCTTCTCCCGCCGGTTTTCGATGGCCTTGGCCCGCTGCATCATCTTGGCCGACTTGTGTCCGATGAAGCCCCGGTCCGGCCGCAGGCCGGAATTCCGGGTGCCGATCTTCGTGGCCTCCACCCGGTCCGACCAGACGGCGGTCTGGGCCGCCGCCTGGCGCAGGCGCCCCACCTCCTTTTTCAGCCGCTGGTTCTGGGCCTCCTCAAAGGCATCCCGGCGGCTCTTGTTCTCCCACCAGGAGGAGAAGTTCCCCGCCTGGACCTCCGGTCCCGTCCGGTTCAGCGCCAGGATGTGGTCCACGCAGCCGTCCAGGAAATCCCGGTCGTGGGACACCAGCAAAAACCCCTTCTTCCGCCGGAGATACGCTGCCGCCGCCCGCCGCCCGGCGGCGTCCAGATGGTTGGTGGGCTCGTCGATGAGGAGATAGCGCTCCTCCCCGCAAAACAGCGCCGCCAGCAGGCATTTCGTCCGCTCCCCGTTGGAGAGGGTGTCGAAGGGCCGGTACAGCGCCTCCGCCTCCACGCCCAGCAGCCCCGTCTCCCGCAGGAACTCCCACTCCTCCGCCTCCGGGCGCAGGGCGCAGAGAACATCCAGGGTCATGGCCGCCCCGTCCGCCACCGGATAGGGGAAATAGGCGCACGGCACCGGGCAGGCAATGCTGCCGGTATAGGGGTACTGCCCCAGCAGCAGCCGCAAAAACGTGGTCTTCCCCCGGCCGTTCCGGCCCAGAAAGCCCAGCTTCCAATCCGTGTCCAGCTGAACGCTGACATCCTCAAACACATTGTCATAGCTGCCCGGATAGGCAAACGTCAGGTGTTCCACCCGCAGTAAAGACATCTTCATTCCTCCCGTCTGTGCAAAAAAATGGCCGCAGGAAAGATTCCTGCGGCCTACAGCACGACGGACTCCGCCCGCAATATGCGGACGGCTGCGGCTGAAAAACGGCGCGAAAGGACGATCTCTCTCCTGCTCCCGGCGCCGGCAAAGCCTCCCCCGCAGACGGGCAGCGCGCTCCGCTGCCTCCCCGCTGGGGAATCCGGCGCCCTATGGTGTTTCAGCAGGAAGTAGAAATCATCCTTTCACCTCTTCCGTTTCAAAATTCAGCTCTATTATACCAGTTCCGGCCCCGCAAGTCAAGCAGCCGGCGGAACTGTCCCTGTTGTAAATACGTGTCGCCGGTAAAAACTCCGTCAAGCTCACCAAACAACCTTGAGAGGAACAGGTTCATATGATAAAATATAAAAAAGCAAGTCGTATGAGGCGGATAAGGCGTACTCGACGACGGGAATTCGACGGAGGATTTAAACATGAAAACTCTTTATGAAAAATATAAAAAAATCAAAATAGACGGCACTTGGATCGGCTTGGCTTTTGAAGATAATGATCAATATTTTTGTACACCCATAGGTGCAAAAGTAATCGGATGGGATAATGGCATACACTATTGTTTTATTGAAGGATTTGGAGATATGGTTTTCTGCGTCAATCCCGAATCCTGTTGTGATTATTATGTCTACCCTGTGGCAAAAAACTTTTATGACTTTTTGAGTTTGATACTCGCCACCCAAAACACAAATTCAATGCAGCAAGTCATTTTATGGGATAAGCAAACGTTTGAAAGTTTCATGAATAACCCGGAAAATATTGAATATGCGGCAAAACAAGAAGTAACAGACGCACTAAACACGATTCGTATGGAACTGGGTGTAATGCCAATGGAAAAACCGTTTGAATATATCAAGGAGCTGCAAAGAGGTTTTCCTTACGAACATATTTGCTTTTCCAATGAATATTATGATACTTTGGGGCTGGAACGGCCAGATGGAACAGAGGCTGATGAGAATGGATTTGAATTTGATGCCGTTGAATTCCGCTTTGAAAAAAATTGACTATGGATTTATTTGGCTGTTTAGATGCGCCTTATTGGCATCAGGCGCAATAATAGCCCCAAAATCACGACACATCTTCAGTGTAGGGATTTTGGGGCTATTGCGACATAGGACCGGTTCGCCGCACCTGATCGCTACACGTATCTACAACAGGGAGGTGGAAATCCCGCCTCCCTGAAATTTTTCCCGCCGGCGCCCCGTTTCCCTCTTCCCTTTCGCCGGATTTCGTGGTATATTTTTCTGGCGCACAGAAGTAATACCTTTTGTTTTCGAGATCGGATTCTATCAAACGTTGGAGGCTGCTGTATGAAGATTCTGTCCGACATTGAGATTGCCCAGTCCTGCCCCCTGAAGCCCATCACGGAGATCGCCAAAACCGCTGGGGTGGGCGATGCCTACCTGGAGCTCTACGGCAACTACAAGGCCAAGGTGGACTACCGGCTGCTGCGGGAGTCCACCCGCAGCGACGGCAAGCTGATCCTGGTGACGGCCATCAACCCCACCCCCGCCGGGGAGGGGAAGACCACCACCACCGTGGGCCTGGCGGACGCCATGCGGCGGCTGGGGAAGAACACCCTGGTGGCCCTGCGGGAGCCCTCCCTGGGCCCGGTGTTCGGCGTGAAGGGCGGCGCCGCCGGCGGCGGCTATGCCCAGGTGGTACCCATGGAGGACATCAACCTCCACTTCACCGGCGATTTCCACGCCATCGGCGCGGCCAACAACCTGCTGGCCGCAATGCTGGACAACCACATCCAGCAGGGGAACCAACTGGGCATCGACGCCAAACGGATCACCTGGAAGCGCTGCGTGGACATGAACGACCGCCAGCTGCGCAATATCGTGGACGGTCTGGGCGGCCGGATGCAGGGCGTGCCCCGGGAGGACGGTTTTGACATCACCGTGGCCAGCGAGATCATGGCCGTGCTGTGCCTGGCCGCCGACATCCCGGACTTGAAGGCCCGGCTGGGCCGGATGGTGGTGGGCTATACCTATGGCGGCGCCCCCGTCACCGCCCACGACCTGAAGGCCGAGGGCGCCATGGCCGCCCTGCTGAAGGACGCTCTGAAGCCCAACCTGGTACAGACCCTGGAGGGCACCCCCGCCTTCATCCACGGCGGGCCCTTCGCCAACATCGCCCACGGCTGCAACTCCGTGATGGCCACCCGCATGGCCATGCGCCTGGCGGACTACACCGTGACGGAGGCGGGCTTCGGCGCGGACCTGGGGGCGGAGAAGTTCCTGGACATCAAGTGCCGCCTGGCGGGGCTGCGGCCCAGCGCCGTGGTGGTGGTGGCCACCGTCCGGGCCCTGAAAAACCACGGCGGCGTGCCCAAGGCGGAGCTGAACGCGGAGAACCTGCCCGCCCTGGAGCGGGGGCTGCCCAATCTGCTCCAGCACGTGGAGAACATCACCCAGGTCTTCGGCCTGCCCTGCGTGGTGGCCGTCAACGCCTTCCCCACCGACACCGCCGCCG
The DNA here is from genome assembly GCF_900544955.1 of uncultured Oscillibacter sp. Classification (GTDB taxonomy): domain Bacteria; phylum Bacillota; class Clostridia; order Oscillospirales; family Oscillospiraceae; genus Oscillibacter. The sequence goes on along the minus strand of NZ_UQXD01000062.1, from coordinate 2,757 downwards.
AGCTGAAGCTGGTGGAGGATCGGTGCCGGGAGCTGGGGGTCCGGGTGGCGCTCAGCGAAGTGTGGTCCAAGGGCGGCGAGGGCGGCCTGGCCCTGGCGGAGGAGGTGGTCCGGCTGTGCCAGCAGCCCGGCGATTTCCGCTTCGCCTACGACGCGGAGGACGGCATCGAGCAGAAGCTGAACGACATCGCCCGGAAGATTTACCACGCCGACGGCGCCGTGATGACCGCCGCCGCCCAGAAGCAGGCCCGGGAGCTGGAGGCGCTGGGCTTCGGCAAGCTGCCCATCTGCATGGCCAAGACGCAGTACTCCTTCTCCGACGACGCCGCCAAGCTGGGGGCGCCCCGGGATTTCCAGATCACCGTGCGGAATCTGAAGGTCTCCGCCGGGGCCGGGTTCCTGGTGGCCCTCACCGGGGACATCATGACCATGCCGGGGCTGCCGAAGGTGCCCGCGGCGGAGAAGATCGACGTGGACGAAAACGGGAAGATCACCGGGCTGTTCTGAGCCGCGGAATACACCAAAGGAGACGGGACCGCCGCGGCGGTCCCGTCTCCTTTGATTTTGCCGTCGGGAGGGGAGGTCTCCCCGCCGGCAGGGGCGCCGTCCGTCTCCGGCGGGGCCGTCCCCCCGCCCGGAAAGGCATACCCCGCGCACACACGCCGTCCCCCGCGCCTCGCGGCAAAAGGCCGGAGGCGCAGGCCCCGCCCGCCGGACGCAAACGCCGGAGCGGAGCCTGCGCCTCCGGCGCAAGGTCACTGGGGGAGGGTCTGCACCGTCCCCCGGGCGCAGTCTACGGACACCATCACGCCGTCCTTCAGCCGCCGGGTGACGCCCACGGCGCCCACGATCACCGGCTTGTTCAGGGTCAGGCCCACCGTGGCGGTGTGGCTGTCGGCGCTGGCCTCCTCGCTGATGACCGCGGCGGCCTGGCGGATATAGGGCAGCAGCTCATTGGTGGTATAGGGGACTACCAGCACGTCGCCGGGCTGGAACTTCTCCTCCACCTCCTCCAGGCTGCGGCACACGCACAGGCGCCCGCCGATCTTCTGGTCGCCGATGCCCACGGCGTTCACCAGGGAGCCGCCCACCTGGTGGACCCGGATCATGTTGGTGGTGCCGGTGACCCCCACGGGGACGCCGGCGGTGACCACCACCAGGTCCCCCTGTTTCACAACGCCCGCGTCCACCGCCGTCTGCACCGCCAGGTCCACCAGTTCGTCGGTGTTGCTGGCGTAGGGCATGGTCATGGGCTCCACGCCCCAGTAGAGGGCCATCTGCCGCTGCACCTGGGGGTCCAGCAGCAGGGCCACCACCGTGGTGCCGGGGCGGAACCGGCTCACCATCTGGGCCGTGACACCCCGCTGGCTGACGGTGAGGATGGCGTCCGCGCCGATGTCCATGGCCGTGGTGCAGGCGGCGTGGGCTGTGGCGGCGGTGATGGAGAGGCGCTCCTTTCCCATCACCTTCAGCGGCCGCACCATCTCGTCCACGTTGGTCTCCGTCTTCCGGGCAATGGCGTCCATGGTGCGCACCGCCTCCACCGGGTACTTGCCCGCCGCCGTCTCGCCGGAGAGCATGATGGCGGAGGTGCCGTCATAGATGGCGTTGGCCACGTCGGTGATCTCCGCCCGGGTGGGGCGGGGGTTCTCCATCATGGAGTCCAGCATCTGGGTGGCGGTGATGACCGGCTTGCCCCGGGCCACGCACTGGGCGATCATCTGCTTTTGGAGGACGGGGATCTCCGTGAAGTCGATCTCCACCCCCAGATCGCCCCGGGCCACCATGATGCCGTCCGCCACCGCCAGAATCTCCGGCAGGTTGGAAATGCCCTCCTGGTTCTCCACCTTGGCGATGATGCGGATGCCGGAGCCCGCCTGGTCCAGCACACTGCGGATCTCCCGCACGTCGGCGGCGGAGCGGACGAAGCTGGCGGCGATATAGTCAAAGCCCTGCTCCACGCCGAAGAGGATGTCCTCCCGGTCCCGCTGGCTCATATAGGGCATGTTCAGCCGCACGCCGGGGACGTTGACCCCCTTCTTGTCCTTCATCACGCCGTCGTTCTCCACCCGGCAGCGGATGTTGGTGGCGGTGGTCTCCAGCACCGTCAGGCGCACCAGCCCGTCGTCCAGCAGGATGGTGTCCCCCTCCTTCACGTCGCCGGGCAGGTCGCCGAAGGTGATGGCACAGCGGTGCTCGTCGCCAGGGACGTCCTCGGTGGTGAGGGTGAACTCCTCCCCCGCCGTCAGCTGAACGGAGCCGTTTGCAAAGGACTTCAGGCGGATTTCCGGGCCCTTGGTGTCCAGCATGGCGGCCACCGGACGGCCCAGCTCCTCCCGCAGGGCCTTCAGGGTCTCCAGCCGGACCTTGTGCTCTTCATGGCTGCCGTGGGAGAAGTTGAACCGGGCCACGTTCATGCCGGCCAGAATCATCTCCCGCAGCACGCCCTCCCGGTCCGTGGCCGGTCCCAGGGTGCAGACGATCTTCGTCTTCCTCATCTTCATACTCATATTCCTATAACCGCCTTTCACAGGTAATCGTTTTCGTTCCGGTGGTATTGTATCACACTCCCGGCGGATGGAAAAGCCCCAGAATGTAAAAAAACTGCAAAAAGTCCAAAGTTTTTTTCGGTTCTGACTGCCAAAAAACGACGTTTCCAGGTCGGCGAGGCGCCATTGCCGCCCCGGCGGAGCGGGTGCCGGGCGGCCTTGCTCCGCCGGGAGGAGCCCCGGGTCCGGTGCGGGCGGCGGAGGACGGC
>NZ_UQXD01000061.1 GCF_900544955.1 uncultured Oscillibacter sp. | reverse complement strand
CGTCCGCCGGATGGCCGTGGGCACCGGCAGGTCCGTCATCACCAGGGCATACCCCGCCCGGTGGAGCCGCAGGGCGATGCCCGTGGCAATGTCCCCCGCGCCCCGAATCACAACCAGCATTCTTCCGCCTCCTCTTCTGCCGCCCGGTCCAGGGCCTGGCGGCCGTGCCTTGATTGTAGCCCGCCCGCCGCCGCTTGTCAACCGCGCCCGCCTTACAGCAGCAGCAGCTGCTCCGGCTCCAGAACCACCTCCACCCGCTGGCCCGGCGCCACCGTCCGGTCCGTCTCCGCGCAGAGCAGCGGCGCTCCCTCCGGCGCGCCGTCGGGCAGCAGAAAGAGGTCCGTGCGCCCCAGGTCCCGCACCGCCCGGCGGACGGTGCAGGCCATGCCCCCGGCCTCCAGGCGGATGGCCGCCGCAGGGACGGCCAGCGTGGAAAACGCCCCCTCCGGCACGGGGAGGGGCAGCGTGAGCCCCCAGTCCGGCACCTCCACGCCCCCTGTCCCCCGCCGGGCGGGGAAGAAGTTCCGGCACCCCGTCAGCCGGGCGGCCTCCAGCGTGGCGGGACGGCGGAGCAGGTCCTCCATGGCGGTGACGTCCCCCGTCCGCCCCGCCTCCAGCACGCAGACCCGGCGGCAGTTGCGGTAGCACTCCCCCAGGTCGTGGGACACCCAGACAATGGGCCCGGCAAAGCCGTCCAGAAGCTCGGTCAGCTCCGCCTCCAGCTGCCGCTTCAAATACTGGTCCAGGGCGGAGAAGGGCTCGTCCAGCAAAATCGCCCGGGGGCCGCTGGCCAGGATGCGGGCCAGGGCCACCCGCTGCTGCTGCCCGCCGGAGAGCTGGGCGGGGTACTTCCCCTCCAGCCCCTCCAGCCGGAAGGCGCGGAGCTTCTCCGCCGCCAGCGCCGCCCGCTGCCGCCGGCTGCCCCGGATGCCGCAGCGGATGTTCTGCTCCGCCGTCATGTTGGGGAACAGGGCGTACTGCTGGAAGAGGTAGCCCACCCGCCGCTGCTGGGGCGGCAGGTCGATGCCCGCCCGGCTGTCGAACAGCACCCGGCCGTCCAGCTCAATCCGCCCCCGGTCCGGCGTCAGGATGCCGGCGATGCACTGGAGGGTCACGCTCTTGCCGCAGCCGGAGGCCCCCAGCAGCGCCAGGGTCTCCTCCCCCGCCTCAAACGCCGCCCGGAGCTGGAACTCCCCCAGCCGCTTTTCAATGTCCACCGTCAAACGCATGGGGTGCGCCTCCGTTTCCCGCCCGCCACCGTGAGATTTTTCCGCTCCATCAGGTTCACCGCCAGCAAAATCACGGCGGAGATGGCGATGTTCACCACCACCCAGCGGAAGGCAAGGGCGTCGTCGTTGGTCCGCCAGAGCTGGTAGACCGTGGTGGAGATGGTGGCGGTCCGGCCCGGGGTGTACCCGGCGATCATGGAGGTGGCGCCGTACTCCCCCAGCGCCCGGGCGAAGGACAGCACCGTTCCCGCCAGAATTCCCTGGCGGCAGCAGGGCATCCGGATGCGCCAGAAGATGTAGGCGTTGGACAGGCCCAGGGTCTGGCCGGCGTAGGCCAGCGTCTCGTCGAAGGCCTCAAAGGCCCCCCGGGCGGTGCGGTACATCAGGGGAAAGATCACCACCGCCGTGGCGAACACGGCGGACCACCAGTTCATCACCAGCCGGAGGCCGAAGGTCTCCAGCACCCAGGCCCCCACCAGCCGCTTGGGCCCCAGCAGCCGCAGCAGCAAATAGCCCACCACCGTGGGGGGCAGCACCAGCGGCAGCGTCAGCACCACGTCCAGAACGCCCTTCACCAGCCGGGGCAGCCGCGCCACATAGTAGGCGGCGGCAATGCCCGCGAAGAAGATCACCGCCGTGGAGATAGCGGCGATGCGCAGGGAGTTATACAGGGGATACCAGTCCATGAAACTCCTCCTTCAGGAGCGGGGCGGCGCACCGGCGGGGGAGAAGCCCACGCTCTCAAAAACCGCCATGGCCGCGTCGGTTTGCAGATAGTCCAGGAAGGCCTGGGCGGCCTCCGTCCGCCCCTCCCGGAGCACCGCGGCGGGGTAGATCACCTGGCCGCACATCTCCGCGGTGGCGCGGTCCACCACCTCCAGCCCTGCGGAGAAGGCGTCGGTGGCATAGATGATGCCACAGTCCACAGCGGCCTCGCCGACCTGGGTGGTGACCTCCTTCACATTGGAGCCGTAGGTCAGCACGCCGGCCCCGTTCAGCGCCGCCTCCGAGAGGCCGTAGTACTCCAAGATTTTCAGGGTATACTGCCCCACCGGCACGTCGCTGTTGCCGATGGCCAGCAGCAGCGGCTCCTCCCCGCCCAGGGCCTCCGCCAACTGGTCAAAGCTCCCGACGCCCCGGGGATTTCCCTCCGGCACCGCCAGCACCACCTTGTTCTCCAGCAGGTCCACGCGGCTGCCCGGCGCCAGCAGGTCCAGCCCGCCGGGATTCCGCAACCCGTCCCCCGCCAGAGCGCCGTCCAGGGCGTCCATCTGCTTCTGGGCGGCGGAGAGGAACAGGTCACAGTCCGCCCCCTCCTGAATCTGGGTCAGCAGATCGCCGGAGGAGGCAAAGTTGAAGGTCAGCGTCACCGCCGGGGCCACGGCCCGGTACTGCTCCCCAATCTCCGTCAGGGTCTCCGTCAGGGAGGCGGCGGCAAAGACCATCAGTTCCACCGGCTCCGCCCCCGCATCAATCGGCGCCTCCGGGTTTCCCCCGCAGGCGGTCAGGGACAGCGTCAGTGCCAGTGCCAGCAGGAACGCCATACTCTTTTTCATATCCAATTGCTTCCTCTCCTCGGCCCTTGGGTCGGTTTTCGTGATATTTTTCAAAGGGATACGCTCCGCCGGAACACCCGCCGCCGTCTCCGGCGACGGGACATTCACTTTCCAAAGGGGCAGTCCGGGTAGCGGCAGGGCTTGCAGCCCAGGCACAGCCCCCCCTCCCCCAGGGCGGCCAGGTCCTCCCGGGTGACGGGCACCCCGGCGGCCACCCGGGGCAGGATCAGGTCGAACACGGTGGCCCCGGCGTACATCACGCAGCCCGGCAGGCCCATCACCGCCGTCCCCTCCGGGAAGTACCCCAGCAGGAACATGGCGCCGGGCAGCACCGGCGCGCCGTAGGCCACGATCTCCGCCCCCGCCGCCCGGATGCCGCCGGGGGTGTTGTCGTCGGGGTCCACGCTCATGCCGCCGGTGCAGAGGATCAGGTCCGTCCCCAGCGTCCGCATCTGCAACACCGCGTCCCGCACGTTTTCCACCCCGTCGCCGGAGAGGACGGTGGCCACGGTCTCGATGCCGTAGGCCGCCAGCTTCTCCGCCACCACCGGGGTGAAGGTGTCCTGAATCAGCCCCTGCTTCACCTCGCCGCCGGTGGTCACGATGGCGGCGGTTTTCATCCGGTAGGGCAGCAGCTCCAGCAGCGGCTTTTCCCCGGCGGCGGCCTCCGCCGCCTGGAGCAGCTCCTCCCGGATCACCAGGGGGATCACCCGCATCCCCGCCAGCTTGTCGCCCCGGCGGACGGCGGTGTTGCCCCGGCGGGTGGCGATCATGACGTCCTCCGTCCCATTCACCGCCAGCAGCCGCCGGGAGTCCACTCGAAACAGCCCGTCCCGGGCGGCGGTCAGCTCGATCTTGCCCTCCTTGACCGGGCTGCGCTCCATCCCCTCGTTGGCGCACAGCGCCAGCAGCCGCTCCGCCGCGTCGTTTTCATGGACCATGCCCGGCGTCATCTCCCAGACGTAGAGGTGCTCCTTCCCCATGGACAGCAGCACCGGGATGTCCTCCTCCCGGACCACGTGGCCCTTGCGGAAGCGGGCGTCCTTGTAGCTTCCCCTGATGATTTGGGTCAGGTCGTGGCACAGCACATGGCCCACGGCCTCCCGCGTCTCAATCCGTCTCATGCTCCGCCTCCAAAATCGTGATGAGGTCTCCCCGCCGCACCCGGCCCTCCCGGACCACCACGGCGAAAATCCCCTCCGTGGGCATGACGCAGACGCCGGTGGCCCGCTTCACGGCGCAGTCGCTGTGGCACTCCTTGCCGATCTGGGTCACCTCTACCACCGTCTCCCCGATGGCCAGCCGGGTTCCCACCGGCAGTCCCTTCAAATCCACGCCGGCGGTGTTGATGTTCTCCGCAAAGGCCCCGGGCGCCAGGTCCAGTCCCAGCCCCCGCATCCGCTCCACGCTCTCCTCCGCCAGCAGGCTGATCTGCCGGTGCCAGTCCCCGGCGTGGGCATCCCCCAGGATGCCGTGGCGGAGCCGGAGGTCGATGTAGGGCACCTCGTGCTTGGGGGTGCCCTTCCGCTCGCTGATGTTCACCGCAGTGACCTTGGCCATCTCCTCACACCTCCCGTTCATAGACGCCGCTCTTGCCTCCCTCTTTATAGAGGAGGCGGACGCCGGTGATCTCCATATCCCGCTGGACGGCCTTGCACATGTCGTACACCGTCAGGGCCGCCACGGAGACGGCGGTCAGCGCCTCCATCTCCACCCCGGTCTCCCCCCGGCAGCGAACCTCGCTGAAAATCCGGAGTGCCCCCTCCCCCAGCTCGAAGCGCAGGTCCACCTTGGTCAGCAGCAGCGGGTGACACATGGGAATCAGCCCGGCAGTTCCCTTGGCCGCCAGAATGCCCGCCACCTGGGCCACCGCCAGCACGTCCCCCTTGCCCACGGTCCCCGCCTGAATCCGCTCCAAGGTGGCGGGGGCCATGCGGACCTCCCCGACGGCCCGGGCCACCCGGAAGGTGGCCTCCTTTTCGCTGACATCCACCATGCGGGCGCGGCCCTCCTGGTTGAAATGGGTCAGTTCCATCCCCTCATCCTCCGATCTCATTCATGTCCCTCCCGGCGGCGGTGACGCCGTCCTCCCCCAGACGGTGGCGCTCCGGCTTTTGGGCAATCCCCCGCCGCAGCGCCGCCTCCAGCGCCGGGCCGGACAGCCCCCGCAGGGGAATCTCCTCCCGAGTGTGGAGACAGGGCTTCAGCTTTCCGTCCGCCGTGATGCGGATGCGGCTGCACGCGCCGCAGAAGGCGTGGCTCATGGGGGCAATCAGCCCCACGGTTCCCGCGGCGCCGGGGAGGCGATAGCAGGACGCCACCCCCTCCGCCCCGATGGGCTCCAGGTCCGGCCGCCGCGCCAGCACGGTCTCCACCGGCAAAAAGGCCCTCCGGTCCCACCCGGCGCAGACCCCCATGGGCATCAACTCAATGAACCGCACCTGCCAGGGGCGCCGCCGCGTCAGCTCCACAAAGTCCCCGATCTCATCGTCGTTGACGCCGCCCATCAGCACGCAGTTCAGCTTCAGGCGGGAGAACCCCGCCGCCTCCGTGGCGGCGATTCCCGCCCAGACCTGGGCCAGCTCGCCCCCCCGGGTGATCTCCCGGAACCGGTCCGGCCGCAGGGTGTCCAGGCTGATGTTCAGCCGATCCACCCCCGCCGCCCGCAGGGGGACCGCCAGGGCGGGAAGCAGGCTCCCGTTGGTGGTGAGGCACAGCTCCTCCACCCCCGGCAGGGCCGCCACCATCCGGCACAAGTCCGCGATCCCCCGCCGCACCAGCGGCTCCCCGCCGGTGATGCGCACCTTCCGGACGCCGCAGGCCGCCGCGGCCGCCGTCATGTCCCGCAGCTCCTCCAGGGAGCAGACGGCCCCGTGGGCCCGCTTCTCCACCCCCTCCGGCGGCATGCAGTACCGGCAGCGGTAGTTGCAGAGGTCCGTCACCGCCAGGCGCAGGTATGTGATTGTCCGTCCGCAGCGGTCCTCCATAGGCCCTCCACCGTTATTCTCATAGGAATATTACCTATTTTATCAAATCCCTTCCCCCTTGGCAAACCCTCTTTCCGACCATATTAAAATATATTTCGATATCATCGGAATCCTTGACGGCCCCGGGCGGTATCCGGTATGATGGAGAAAAAGGAGGTGGTCCCATGGCGGACGGCAACACCATCCGCTCCGTGGCGAAGGCCATGGAGCTTTTGCAGCATCTCTGCGACGCCGGGGAACCCCTGACACTGACGGAGCTCAGCGCCCGGGCGGGCCTGCCCCGGAGCACGGTTTTCGGCCTGCTGACCACCATGCGGGATTACGACGTGGTGGCCCAGAAGCCCGACGGCAAATACGCCCTGGGCCTGCGGCTGTTCGAGTACGGCTGTCATGTCAGCAGCTCCTGGGACATTTCCGCCGTGGCCCGGCCCTACATGGAGCACCTGGCGGCCCAGACCAGCAGCTCCGCGGTGCTGTCCATCCACGAGGGGGCCCACGTCATCACTCTGGATCAGGCAGAGGGCCGGGGCAATCTGCGCATCGTGTCGGAGACCGGCGCCCGCCTGCCCCTGTACTGCACTTCCCAGGGCAAGCTGTTTCTCTCGGCCCTGCCGCCCCACGAGGCGGCGGCCCTGCTGCACAAGCTGCCCCTGACGGCCTACACCCCCCATACCATCACGGACCCGGAGGCCCTGCTGGCCCAGTTGGCGGAGATCCGGGCGGCAGGCTACGCCGTGGAGAATGGGGAGTACAAAATCGGCCTCCGGTCCATCTCCGCGCCGGTCCGCCAGCAGGGCGGCGGCTTCTCCTACACCGTGGGGGTCATCGGCATGTTCCGCTCCGTCCACTCCGAGGAGTTCCGCCAAGCCGTCCAGGCGGTGATGTCCGCCGGGCGGATGATCTCCGCCGCCCTGGGCTACCGGGTGTAAAGGCCCTTCCCCGCCCGCCAAAAAGCCGCCCGATGGGCGGCTTTTTTCTGGAAAGCGGAGAGCCTTGTCAGTCGTGGCCCCGGCCCCGGAGCATATCCAGGCCGTGGCCCAGGGTGTCCAGCACCGCCAGGAGGTTCTCCCGGGCGGCCTTTTCCGAGCCGGGCAGGTTCACGATCAGCGTTCTCCCTAGGGTGCCCGCCACGGCCCGGGACAGCATGGCCCGGGGGGTGATGGACAGTCCGGCGTACAACATGGCCTGTGGAATGGATCGAATTTCCCGGTCCACCACGGAAAGCGTTGCCTCCGGCGTCACATCCCGGGGGGAAAGCCCCGTGCCGCCGGTGGTGAGCACCAGGTCCGTCCGGCCCTCGCCGGCGCAGCGGCGCAGCTCCTCCCGGATATCGGCCTCCTCATCCGGCACCACGGCGGTGGAAACCACGTCGTACCCCGCCTCCTCCAGCAGGGCGCGGATGCAGGGTCCACTGGTGTCCCGGCGGGTCCCATTGTAGCAGGAATCGCTGACGGTAATGACGGCGGCGGTATTTTTCACGGCGGCTCCTCCCTTTGGTTGATCCGGCGCGCCAAAGCGCCGGTGCTGGTCTCATTCTAATCCATCCGGCGGCAAATGGAAAGAGAGAATTTCCGGCGGAAGAAAAGAACAGGCCCCGCACCTCTCGGTGCGGGGCCTGTTTGGAACTACGCGCGGTTCAGTGCGTGTGCCTCAGCTTACAGCTGGACAAACAGCATGGTGTAACCGTCGTCGCCCTCAACAGCGTAAACGCTCTTGATGACCTCGTCGCTGTAATCGTTCACCAGCTTGGAGGCAGAGACGGTCTTGGGATCGTCGGTGCCCTCGAAGACGAAGATCTTCGCGCCGGAGTCCAGATAGAAGCTGTCGCTCACGTTACCGCTGAAGGTCACGGTGCGGTTCTTCTGGGTAATCTCCACAGTGCCGGTGCCGTTGAAGACCAGCGCGGCGCTGTCGTCCACGTCGGTGCCGTTGACCTCGGTCATGTCAGTGACATACTTATCGCTGTCATAGCTGACCTCACCGTACAGCTTGCCAACCAGATCAGTCTGGCCGATGTAGCCGTCGTCCAGGGAGACCTTGGTCACAGTGCCGTTCACCACGGCCTTGAAACGATAGTAATCGTTGTCGTCAGCGTTGGTGCCCATCTTGTCGAACTTGTACAGGTAGATGAAGTCGCTGCTGCTGGAGCCGCCCTTCACAACGCCGGTGTCGCCCACGTCGATGAAGACGTACTTGGCATAGCCGTTCTCCGCATAGTAACGAACAGCGCCGGTGCCGCCGATCTTGGTGTCGGGCACGTTCTTGATGCCGGTGTAGACCTTGACATCATCGCTCTTGTTGATGATAACGAAGCGGGTGGTGGCATTGCCCTTGACAAAGTCATTGGCACCAGTGCCGAAGTAAATCTTCACGCCGTTATCATCATAGTTCGTGACCGTGCCAGAATCATAAGTGTTGGTCAGGCTGACATTGCCAAGCGTGTTCTTGTCGGTCAGGTTGTACTTGCCGTTGTCCTTCAGGCTGTACTTGTACCACTTGCCAACGGCGGCATTGCTGCCGGTCTTAGTGCCGAACTCGTCCAGATCGTTCACACCCTTAACAGTGGAGCCATTGAGCTTGTCAATGGTGATCTCGTCGTCGGTGCCGTCCAGGAAGTAGGCCTGAGCCTGAATCTTGGAAGTGCTGGAGCTGGAGGAAGTATAAACCTCGGTGATGTAGACGTAGCTGCCCTCGGCCTCAACGCCGTCCACCCAGATCACGTTGCCGTAGGAATCCAGGTACAGATCGTAGTCTTCCTTCAGGTCATACTCGGCATTCTTGATGTCGCTGCCGCACTTGGCAGACAGAGCATACTCGGTGCCGCCGGCGGTCACGGTGTCGTCCTGGACGTACTCGGTGACAGCAGCGGTGACCTTCTCAGCCAGCTTAATGGACTTCACTTCGCCATCGGCCACGGTGACCAGGACATAGTCCTCGTCCTTGAAGCTCTTCAGGTTGGCAAAATCGTCGATGGAGAGCTTGTCGGCGTCGGTATTCAGGTTGGGAACGTCCGCGTCGCCGATGTCGCCGGTGGCGGCAGTCAGATACAGCTCGTCGTCCTCTTCGTCATAGTCGCCGTCAACCTGCATCAGGTACTCGTTGATGATGACGATGACCTTATCCTCATCTTCGTCCGCATCGCCGTTGTAGACCTCGATCAGGTTGCCGTTACCGGTACCGACCTTGTCGCTGATCTTGAAGGAACCGGTCTCGCGCTTGGCAACATAGAACTTGCCGCCCGCAGCGCCGGCCTCAGTGCCGGTGGCCTCAACGCCGTCAACCACAACGTCAAAGTCATAGGGATCGCTCAGGTCCAGATCACGATAGAGCGTATCGCGGCGGACCTTGACGCCCTCGTACACGGCGTCGGGAGTCTTGGCATAGGTGCCGATTTCGTCGGACTTGATGCTCCACTTGTTGGCGGGGCGCAGGAAGTCGTCGTGGCTCTCGCTCAGCTTCAGATCGGTGAAATACTTCTCAGCGAACTGCAGGCCTTCCTCTTTCAGGTTGTCCTTGTAGATGCCCTGCTCCATCTCCTTGGCCTTGGAGTTGCCGATGGTAACCACAGCACCATTGACATTGACCTCGGTCTTGGAGTCATACTCCACCATGTCGGCCTTCAGGGTGTTCAGCGCGTACAGAGCGGCCTCTTCACGGGTAACGGCCTGGACGCCAACGAAGTTGTCGTTGCCGTCTTCCAGCTCGATGCCCAGAGCCTGCTTGGCCACGTTGACGGACCAGTTGGCGCCGG
>NZ_UQXD01000060.1 GCF_900544955.1 uncultured Oscillibacter sp. | reverse complement strand
GCCTGGGACGCGGCGGACACCCCCGCCGCCCGCTCCTGCCGCTCCTGGGCCAGGGCCTCCTCTGCCGCCGTCCGGGCGGCCGCCAGGTCCTCCGCCCCCTGGCGCAGCGCCTGGTCCAGCTTGGCGTTGTCGGCGTTGAAGTCCGTCCGCAGAATCCGGTCCTCCGGCGCCCATTGGTTGAGCTGATAGTGTGTGGTCTTGTCCATAGGTCCCCTCCCAAAATGCTCCTTAGATTTGTCATGCAAAGATAACCTATCTATGGGGACCGCAGGCGGGGGCGGGGCACGCCGCCGTGCAAGCCGGTGCAGCAAACAAACAGCCCCCGCGAAAGCGGGGGCTGCTTAACGGCGTGATTCAGTCCAAAACGCTGGAGAAAATGGCCTGGGCCACCTCGCCGGGGGCGCCCTCCAACGTCTTCGCGGTGTCCAGCAGGGTCTGGTTGCCCTCGTCCAGCACCGCCGGGGCCATCAGCACGGCGTTGGCCGCGTCCAGCTTCTCCCCGGTGGCGAGGACCCCCGCCACGAAGTCCGCCAGATACTCCGGCTCCAACTGGGTGGCCACGCTCTGGAACAGGTGGAAGGCGCTGTTCCACGCGTCGGGGTTGGAGCGCTCCTGGGCAAGCCCCGTCTGGATGGCGGAGAAGAAGCTCTCCATGTCCCGCAGGGGCAGGTAGTAGTAGGAGGCCACGTTGTAGCAGGCGTCGTACTCCTCCGTGGCCAGCAGCTGCCGGGCGCAGCGGGAGGCGGTGCCCCGGCCGGTGGCGGTGTTGGTCTGCAAGGCGTTGGCCATCAAATTCACCTTGTAGCCGGAGTCGTCGTACACGTCCAGCCGGTCCATGGTCTCCAGGGCGGACATGAACGCCGCGGCGGTGATGTCGTGGTCGGTGTCCAGGGCCCGCATCTTCTGGGCGGCCAGCAGGTGCCCGCCCAGAAGCCCCGCGAACACCGCCACGGTGCACAGCAGCGCCCCGTGGGCGGCGCGGCGCCGCAGCGCGGAGCGGGGGGCGGTCTCCCCCGGCTCCCAGCACCGCAGGATCAGCACGGCGAAGAGGACGAAGACCGCCGACTGGTAGATCTGAGTGGACCAGACCACCTCCGTCATGGAGTGGGCCGCCATCATGGTCAGGCAGGCCGCCAGCATGGCAAGCAAGGGGTCGGCCTCCATTTTCCGCCGCCGGATCAGCAGCCACAGCGCGCTTCCCAGCATCCCCAAAAAGGCGGCCAGGCCCAGCACGCCCGCCTCGTCCATGATCTGAATGAACTGGTTGTGGATGTACTTGGACTCATAGTAGAAGCCCTGGACGGAGGTGAGCTGGCCCTCCACGCCGCCCACGCCCCAGCCGATGAGGGGGCTCTCCTGCCACAGCTTCAGCCCGTCCCGGAAGAACACCAGGCGCTGGATGAAGTTCTGGTTGGCCCACAGGCCCTGGAGGCGGTTGGCGGCAAAGTCCGGCAGCAGTTGGTAGCCCAGGGGCACCTCCGTGCCGTCGGACAGGGCCACCCGCTGCAAATCCCCGTCGCCGCCGAGCTGGAACCACACCACCCGGCTGCCCTCCGGCACCGTGAAGGCGGCGGCGGACAGGGGACCCTCATAGAGCACGGTGTTGGTGTGCATCATCAGCTCGGACTCGTTCTGGCTGTAAATCAGCGCCTGGGCGTCGATGCCCTCGTAGGAGACGGTATACGTCCCGGCGTCGGGGTAGACCGCCCGGGAGAGGGTTTCCGCGGCGTCCAGGGTGATGCCGCCGGTGAGGTTGAAGGCCAGCAGCACGTAGGCCGCCAACAAAATCACCAGGGCCGCGGCGGCCCCGGCCACCGCCTTGTCCCGGCCCTCCAGCAGCGACAAAAGCCGCCTGCCGGCATAGTGGTCCAGCGCCCAGATGCCCAGGCCGCACAGGGGCGCCAGGGCCATGGGGACCAGCCCCCCGGCTCCTCCGCCCCCCAGGAAGGGGGTGGCTGCAAAGGCGCACACCACCGTCACGGCGACGGATTCCAGCATCAGCAAAAACAGGGACAGGCGGCTGCCCTTGGCGGAGCAGAGCACGTACACCAGGCAGGTCAGGGCGAAGGCGCCCATGGCGCCCATGGAGAAGGAGAGGAAGAAGGCCAGCGCCTGGATGCCCAGACCCAGGGACACCAGCACCTCCTCCCGCCGGGACGCGGCCGTGCGCAGAAGGTAGAGGGAGATCACCAGGCCGAAGGCCAGCAGGCCGGCGGAGACGTTGGCGTTGCTGAAGATGCCGGTGATGCGCACGCCGGCCTCATATCCTATGGTGGCCATGGGATACCCGGCGTTGAACAGCGCCATCACCCAGGAGAACCCCCGGGTCAGCACCTGGAGGGAGGACCCGTCGATGCACAGCCACGCGATGAGGGCCAGCACGCCGTCCAGCGACAGCAGCAGCCGCCGCAGGTGCTCCTGCCGCACCCGCAGCAGCACCAGGCCGAAGATGGACAGCGCCGCCAGGATCTTGGCGCTCTCCCGGGCGGCGTAGAGGCCGAAGTGGGACCACAGGCCGGACAGCAGGCACACCAGGGCGTACAGCAGCACGGCAACGGTCAGGGGGGAGAGGCGGCGGCCCAGGTTGGCCGCGGGGGTCTTGCCCACGGCAAAGACCAGAAACACCGCCGCCATCACCACGGCGGCCAGTCGGCTGGTGCCGGTGATGGCGAAGAACAGCGCCAGCGGCAGCAGCCAGGGAAACACCGCGTCCAGAATGCCCCGGTCCGGGCGGAGGGCCGCCGGCGCGGGTTGCTTTTTATTTGCCAAAATGAATCACTCCTTGTCGTTTCAATGGACCGCCTCCGCCGGAAGGACCGGCCGGGGCGCCAGGGAGAGGTATTGCTCCATCACCTGGGGCAGCACCTGCTCCAGGGAGAAGGGGAGCACCGCCCGGCGGGCGGCGGCGCCCAGAGCGGCGCAAAGGCCCGGCTCCGCCAGCAGGCGCTCCACGGCGGCGCGGAAGGCGGCCTCGCCGCCGTAGGGGTAGAGCAGGCCGGTCTCCCCGTCGCGCAGCAGGTCCGTGTGGCCCTTCACTTCGCTGGCAATCACCGGAAGGCCCATGTACATGGCCTCCATCACGTTGAAGGGCAGCCCCTCGGACCGGCTGGCGGTCACGGCGGCGTCCGCCAGGGCGTACAGCGGCGCCATCCCGGCCACCTGGCCGGGGAACACCACCCGGTGCCCCACCCCCAGGGAGGCGGCCAGGGCGCGGCAGGTCTCCAGCAGGGCCCCCTGGCCCGGCAGCAGCAGCTTCACCCGCTCCGGCAGGTCCGCCAGGGCCCGGATCAGCAGGGCCTGGTTCTTTCGCTGGGAGAACTCCGCCGCGTACAGCAGCACGAAATCGGTTTTCTCAAAGCCGTATGTACCCCGCGGCCCCGGCGGGGCGGCGCCGTCCAGCCGGGAGAAGTCCACACCGATGCCGGGGATGGCCTCCACCCGGCGGCCCAGGCGGCAGCGCCGGGCCGTTTCATAGTCGTACGCGTTCATGGTGAGGAGCAGGTCCGTCTGGGGGGCGGTGAGGCGCTCGGCGGCGAGGAGGACCTGGCGCTTGAGGAAGGGGGTGCCGCTGTCGAAGAGGTAGCCGTGGGCCACGTTCACCACCGGAGGCCGGGGATGGACTCCCGCCGCCGCCCGGCGGGTGAAGAAGGCCGCCAGGGAGGTGTGGGTGGAGACCAGATCGTAGCCGTTCTCCGCCATCAGGCGGCGCAGCATCCCCTGGGCGCGGAAGTTGGCGGGGGCGGGCATCCGCTTTTCAAAGGGCAGCAAAAAAACGCGGTCCGCCTCGGGAAGGGGGGGCGGCGTGCCGCCGCAGGCCACGTGGACCTCCCAGCCCCGCTCCTGAAACGCCCGCAGGTAGGGTCGGTGAAAATTCGTGATGTGGGAACCGGTGGATGCGGTGAACAAAACCCGTTGCTTCATGGCGGTCCTTTCTTTGGGGGAGATTGTCACACCGCTTATTATATTTGACAGACGCCCCGATTTCAAGTAGAATGAAGCTGGATTTTGATTGAAACAGGTGAAAAAAACGCCATGATTAGAGAAAATCAACGGCTTTTGAACCAATTGAACGTCCTCAGTGACGGCGTTTTGGTTTTCCTTGCCATGCTGCTGGCCTACTGGGTCCGGTTCCGCCTCTTCAGCGGCACCACCTCCTTCCCCTTCCGCAGCTATCTCTATCTGGCGGCGGCGGCGGTGGCGCTGTGCCTGGGGACCTACGCCGTGGCGGGGCTGTACGCCTCCTACCGGGCGGTGCGGTTCCACAAGGAGGCCCAGACCCTGTTTTTGGCCACGGCGCTGGACACCATGGTGCTCATCACCGCCCTGTTCGTCTTCCGTCTCACCGAGATGTCCCGGTGGCTGCTGGTGTTCTTCTGCGTGCTGGCCTACGGCGCCCTGGTGAGCAAGCGGGCGCTGCTGCGGGTGACGCTGCGGCGCTACCGGCGCATGGGCTACAACCAAAAGCACGTTTTGGTGGTGGGAGACGGGGAGATGGCCGCGGCCTATGTGGACAAGGTCCGGGAGGACCGGGACCTGGGCTATCTGGTGGACGGCTACGTGGCCGGCAGGGACCGGCTGAAGAATGTGCCGCGGCTGGGGAGCTACGAGGAGCTGGAGGCCATTTTGGAGGAGCGGAACCCGGACGAGGTGATCGTGGCCATGGCGCCGGAGGAGTACGCCCTCACCGGGCGGATCATCAATCTGTGCGAAAAGACCGGCACCAAGCTGTCCCTGGTGCCCTTCTACGCGGCCTATATGCCCTCCAACCCCCAGGTGGACAATATCAACGGCCTGCCCATGATCAACTTGCGGCGGATTCCCCTGGACAACATGGCCAACGCCTTTTTCAAGCGGGCGCTGGACATTCTGGGGGCGCTGGTGCTGATCGTGCTGACCTCCCCCCTGATGCTCTTCGCCGCGGTGGGGGTGAAGCTCTCCTCCCCGGGGCCCATTCTCTTCAAACAGGAGCGGGTGGGGCGGAACAAGACGACCTTTTTCATGTACAAGTTCCGCTCCATGCGGGTGAACGCGGCGGAGACCACCGGCTGGAGCCGGGACCGGGACCCCCGGAAGACGAAATTCGGCTCCTTCATCCGCAAGTGCTCCATCGACGAGCTGCCCCAGTTCTTCAACGTGCTGCGGGGGGACATGAGCCTGGTGGGTCCCCGGCCGGAGGTGCCCTACTACGTGGATCAGTTCAAGGAGGAGATTCCCCGCTACATGGTCAAGCACCAGGTCCGCCCCGGCATCACCGGCTGGGCCCAGGTGAACGGCTACCGGGGGGACACCTCCATCAAAAAGCGCATCGAGTACGACCTCTACTATATTGAGAACTGGAACTTCTTCTTCGACCTGAAAATTCTGCTGATGACCGTGATCCGGAGCGTCAACAGCGAGAAGCTGGCCCAGTGAAAAAGAGACGGCACCGCCGTCTCTTTTTTTGCATAATCCGGCCTGCCCGGCGCAGACTGGAAGTATCATCAACAAGAAGAGGAAGTGTGACCATGCCGGAGAAAATCGTGATCGCCCTGGGGGGAAACGCCCTCCAGTCCAGGGACAGCGCCCCCACTGCCGAGGCCCAGCTGGAGGTGGTGAAGCGGACCTGCGAACATCTTGCGGAGATCAGCCAGCGGGGCTATGAGATGGCCGTCGTCCACGGCAACGGCCCCCAGGTGGGCCGCATCGTCCTGGCCAGCGAGACCGCCAAGGACGTGGTGCCCCCCATGCCCTTCGACGTCTGCGGCGCCATGAGCCAGGGCTATATCGGCTACCATATCCAGCAGTCCCTGAAATACGCCCTCAGCGCCCGGGGGCGGAATTACCCGGTGGTGACCCTGGCCACCCAGGTGGCAGTGGACCGGGCGGACCCCGCCTTCCAGACCCCCACCAAGCCCATCGGCGCCTTTTACAGCGCCGAGGAGGCCCGGGCGCTGGAAAAGGAGCGGGGCTACGTCATGCGGGAGGACGCCGGCCGTGGCTGGCGGCGGGTGGTGGCCTCCCCCCGGCCCCGGCGGATCGTGGAGATCGGCGCGGTGCGGCTGCTGTGGGACCACGCCATCGTCATCACCTGCGGAGGCGGCGGCATCCCGGTGGTGGAGAACCCGGACGGCACCCTGGAGGGGGTGGCGGCGGTCATCGACAAGGACTTCGCCGCGGAGCTGCTGGCGGAGGAAGTGGGGGCCGACGCCCTGCTGATTTTGACGGAGGTGGAGAAGGTGGCCGTCCGCTTCGGACAGCCGGACCAGGAGGACCTGGGCCACCTCAGCCTGGCGGAGGCCGCCCGGTACGCGGCGGAGGGCCAGTTCGGCGTGGGCAGTATGCTGCCCAAGGTGGAGGCGGCCATGCAGTTTGTCCGGGCCAATCCGGACAAGCGGGCCATCATCACCAGCCTGGACCGCTGCCTGGACGCCCTGGACGGCAAGACCGGCACCGTGGTGACTTTCGCGTAACCGCGTTTTTTAAGAGGACCGTCCGCCCGGGGGGGGCGGACGGTCCTCTGCTGCTGTTTCCAAGACCTTTTCGCGGCGCTTCGCCGCTCCGGTGGCAAAAGAGGATAAAAGCCTGCTGTGCCCCGGTGTGCCCGCGGCAAACCATCCCGCCCGGCCCGGCAGCGTACAACTGTGCGCGGCGGGCCGCCTTCCTGCACATCGCAGACTCCTTTGCGGCGGCCTCTGCGGAACAGTTCGCCTGCCGCCGCTTCACGGCTCCATCCGCGCCCGGACGCCGGAGGCACCCAGCCCCAGCTCCATGCGGTACTTCGCCACGGTGCGGCGGGCCACCGGCATGCCCTCCGCCGCCAGCATCCGGCACAGGCACTGGTCGCTGAGGGGGCGGCGGGGGTCCTCCCCGCGGATCAGCTCCAGCAGCCGGCGTCTCACCGCCTGGGCGGAGCAGTCCGACCCGCCGACGGCGCGGCTGAAAAAGTACCGCAGGGGATAGGTGCCCTGGCGGCACTGGAGGTATTTGCCCCGGACGGCCCGGGACACGGTGGAGGGGTGGAGGGCTACCGCCTCCGCCAGAGCGGCCAGGCTCATGGGGCGCAGGGCGCCGGAGCGGCCGGAGAAAAAGTCCCCCTGGGCCGCCAGAATGGCCTCGGCGCAGCGGCGGAGGGTGCCGCCCCGCCGCTCCAGGCTGCTGAGCACCCACTGGGCCTGCCGCATCTTTTGGCGCAGGTAGTCCCGGGTCTCCGGCTCCCCGGTGTCCCGCAGCAGCCGGGCGTAGTAGGGGCTGATGAAGACCCGGGGCAGGCAGTACTCGTTCAGCACCACCTGCAGCTCCCCGTCCTGGGGGACGATGAAGAGGTCGGGGCGGATGTACACCGGGGGCTCCGCCGCCTGGAAGACCCGGCCCGGATGGGGGTCCAGCCCGGCGATCAGCGCCTCCGCGGCCCGGAGCTCCGCCGGGGTGAGGCCCAGGGCCCGGGCGATGGGGCCGTAGTGCCGCCGGCCCAGCTCCGGCAGGAAGCCGCCCACCAGCGCCCGGAGGGCGGGGGTGGCCTGGCCCCGCCGCTCCAGCTGCAGCAGCAGGCACTCGGGCAGGCTTCTGGCCCCCACGCCGGCGGGTTCCAGGGATTGCAGGGTCTCCAGGGCCTGCTCCGCCAGGCCGGGGGGAAGGCCCAGAGCCTCCACCTCCTCCAGGTCCTCCGGGGCCAGGCGGCCGTCCTCGTCCAGCAGCTGGGCCAGGTACTGGGTGAGGGCCAGTAGGGGCCTTGGCAGGCGCCGCCGCTCCAGCTGGTCCCGGAGGAAGGCGGCCAGGCTCTCCGTCTCCCGGTCCGCCGCGCCCCGCTCCGGTGCCCCGCCGCCTGCCGCTCCGCCGTCCAGCCACGAGACCCGCTGGCGCAGCTCCTCATAGGCCCGGTGGAGGGCGGGGGCCTCCTCCTGCTCCAGCAGGGGGTTCTCCTCGCCTATGCGGCCCAGGTACGCCAGCAGCTCCTGGGTGTTCATCTGCAGGATCTCCATGGACTGCAGCAGCCGGGGCGTCAGCCTCAGCTCCTGCCGCAGCTCGGCCTTCAGCGCCACCAGCCCCCCGGGGGCCGCCGCCCCCTCAGCCGCGGACATATTTGGCCACCTTTCTCGCGGCGGTGGCCTGGGAGATGCCCAGCTCCCTGGCCACCGCCACCGTGGTGCCCCACCGGCGGTAGGACTCCCGGATGATCTGGCCCTCGTAGGCGTCCATCCGCTCCGCCAGGCTCCCCTCCCGGACCAGCAGGGCGGCGGGAGTGACGGTCTCCCCCGCGTATTCCGGCGGCAGGGCGGAGACGTCGATCACCGGGTCCTGGACGGTGATGACCACCCGCTCGATGAGGTTTTCCAGCTGGCGGACGTTGCCCGGCCAGTCGTAGTGCTCCAGAAACGAGAGAAACCGGGGGCCGAAGTTCAGTTGCTTGCCGTACTCCCGGCAGAACCGGGCCAGGAACTGGTGGGCCAGGGGGAGGATGTCCTCCTTCCGCAGCCGCAGGGGGGGAATGTGGATACGGATGACGTTGAGCCGGTAGAAGAGGTCGGAGCGGAACAGCCCCCGCTGCACCTCCTCCTCCAGATTGCGGTTGGTGGCCACGATGAGCCGGAAGTCCAGCTCGATCTTCTTGGTGCCGGACAGGCGCTCGATGGTTTTCTCCTGGATCAGCTGCAACAGCTTGGACTGGATGTGGAGGGGCAGCTCGCCGATCTCGTCCAAAAACAGCGTGCCCTGGTGGGCCAGCTCAATCTTGCCGATTTTGCCGCCGCTGGCGGCGCCGGTGAAGGCCCCCTTCTCATAGCCGAACAGCTCCGACTCGATGAGGTTTTCGTGGAGCACGGCGCAGTTCACCTCAATGAAGGGGCCGGAGGCCCGATCGCTCATGGCGTGGATGGCCTTGGCCACGGCGCTTTTGCCCACCCCCGTCTCCCCGGTGATGAGGATGTTGGCCTTGGTGTTGGCGGTGTTCTGCATCAGCGTCCACAGCCGCTGCATGGAGCTGCTCTTGAACACCAGGCTGGTGGAGGTGGCCCGGGTGCGCAGCTCCGCGATCTCCTGGGTGTACTGCTGCAAGGAGTCCTGCAAATGGCGGTAGTTGCGCTGGATGGAGTTGATCTGCTCCAGGGAGACGGTGTTGAAGCACACGGCGTATTTCAGCTCCCCCCGGTCGCCGAAGAGGGGGATGCCCACGGTCATCACGTTTTTGTGGATGTGGTTGATGGTCTGGGTGGTGGTGATTTTCTTCTGCTTCCGGATAACCTCCGCCGTGATGCAGGGGGAGAAGGTGCCGTCCGCCTCCAGGTCGAAGGCGGATTTGCCCACGATGGAGTTGTGGGCGAAGCCGAAGTTCCGCTCGTAGGTCTCGCTGACCCACAGAATGACGCCCTTGGCGTCGGAGAGCATCATGTCGTCCGCGGACACCAGGTTGTTCTCCGGACTGATGATGTCAAACAGGCCTCTGAGGTGAATTTCCTCTCCCAAAAAATTGGGGAAATTTGTGGAACGAGCCAAAAAACGCCCCCCTTTCCCGTCTCCGCGCCAGATGTATTCACTTTTGAGTATAGCATATTCAAAAGTGAATAAAAAGGGCGGCGGGCCCAAAAACCACGGGCGCTTTTCACATAAAAAGGAGGAAGTTTTTATCGGGTCCGCACAAAAGAGGAAGCGGTTTCGCAGAACGGAATCCCATTCCGTATTATTCAAAAGTGAATATACCCCCCGCCGGGCGGGGTCCGGCCCCTGTGAAAACTGTGAATAGTGCCCCGAAAAGGTCCCGCTCCTTTTGGCACTGTGCACAGAAAAAGCCCTGGGAAGGGGAAAAATACCGCTTGCGAAGTTGGCATATTTTTTGCTATAAGTAGAAACAGGGAATCAGGCGCACCGAGGCGGCCGCTCCCGCCGGAGACCGCGCATTGCCTTTACAAAAAATGACCAATATGAAGGAGGAGCAAACGATGAAAACGGCACAAGAGTATATTGAGAGCCTGCGGGCGCTGA
>NZ_UQXD01000059.1 GCF_900544955.1 uncultured Oscillibacter sp. | reverse complement strand
GGTCCTGCTGGCCAGCGATTTTGACAACACCCTGATCTACACGGAGGCGGCCCTTCGCACCGGCCGCCCGGTGCCCCCCCTGTCGCCCCGGAACCGGGCGGCGCTGGAGCGCTTCATGGCGGAGGGCGGCCGCTTCGCGGTGGCCACCGGCCGGGCCCTGGCGGCCTTCATCAAGTATGCGGACCTGGTGCCCATGAACGCCCCCGGCGTGGTGTGCAACGGCGCCGCGCTGTACGACTTTGCCCGGGGGGAGTATCTGGAGACCACCACGCTGGACGGGGAGGCCCGGCAGCGGGGACAGGCGGTGCTGGAGCGGTTTCCGGAGGTGGCGGTGGAGGCCTATCACATCGACAACGTGATTCATGCCGTCCACCCCAATGAGATCACCCGCCAGCATGAGCACCTGACCAAGGTGGGGGTGACGGAGGCCCCCACGCTGCTGGACGTGCCCCTGCCCCTGGGAAAGCTGCTGTTCGAGGCGGAGCACGAGGCGCTGGAGGAGGTCCGGGCCTTCCTGGACGCCCAGGGCTGGAGCGGGGACTATGAGCTGATCTACTCCGGCAAGACGCTGCTGGAGATGACGGTGCGGGGCGCCAACAAGGGCGGCATGGTCCGCCGTCTGGCGGACCGGCTGGGCATCTCCATGGACCACGTGTACTGCGCCGGGGACGAGGCCAACGACATCTCCATGCTCACCGCGGCGGCGGAGGGGTTTGCCCCCGCCAACTGCGTGGAGGCCGTCCGGACCTGCGGGGCCACGCTGGTGTCCCACGCGGAGCGGGACGCCCTGGCGGACGTGGTGGAGATTCTGGAGAAAAAATACCGCTGAGGGCCGATCGCCACCCTCCCGCAACCGGGAGCTGCGAAAATTCCGCCCTGGGTTTCTGGAACCCGGGGCGGAATTTTGCTATCCTTCGCACAGAGGACGAAGGGAGCACAAGCCATAACCTTTGGAGAGAAACGGAAACGCTTCGGGCCCGGGAGGGACTCAGCCAGGATGCGCTGGCGGAGCTGCTGGGCGTGAGCCGCCAGGCCGTCAGCAAGTGGGAGCGGGATGAGACGCTACCGGAGACGGAGAAGGCGGTCCGGCGGAGCAGGCACTTCCGCGTCACCACGGACTACCTGCTGAAAGACGGGGAGGACGTTGCAAAGCCGTCCGCCGCCCCGGCACCGGAGCCGCCGCTGGAGGCATGGCTGCGGCACAGGGGCTGACGCCTGGGCTGGCTTCCCCTGGCGGGGGGCCTTCTGTGGCTGCTGCGGGTGGTTGCCCAGGCGCTGCCGGCGGTGGGCTTTCTATTGGCGGCGGAGGATTTCCAGCGGCGTTTCCGGCTGCTGTGGCTGTACGTGCCCCACCTCCTGCCGGGGCTGATTTTGGCGGCGGGCGGCGGCGCCGTTCTGGTATGGGGACGCCGGAGAGCCCGGAAATGAGAGAGGTTCAGCGCCTTTGCACCCCGGCGGGCCAGCGGCCCGCCGGGGTGCGGTCTGTTCGGCGGCGAAAAAAATTTAAAAATCTTTCGCGTTTCCCCTTGACAAATGCCTGGAATGTGTTATTGTATTAATTGCTTAACACAACAATACACGAAAGGGAGGCGGGATGGATGAGATGGCAGTTTTCCAATGACGCTCCGATCTATGCCCAGCTGATCGAGCAGATCAAGGTGGGCATCGTCTCCGGCATGTTTCCCCCGGGGGAGCGGCTGCCGTCAGTGCGGGACCTGGCCACGGAGGCCGGGGTGAATCCCAACACCATGCAGCGGGCCATGACGGAGCTGGAACGGGACGGTCTGGTGTACAGCCAGCGGACCGCAGGCAGATTTGTGACGGAGGACAAGGCGATGATCGAAGCGGCGAAACGGGATTTGGCGGAGCGCCATATCCACGCGTTTTTGGCGGCCATGGTCCGCCTGGGCTACCGGAGAGAAGAAATCGTGTCCCTGCTGCGGCAGGAGACACAGGAGGAGGGAATGACCCATGTCGGTACTGGAATGTAAAGACCTTTGCAAAAACTACGGCCATACCCCCGCGCTGGACCACGTGAGCCTCGTGGTGGAGCCGGGACGCATCGTGGGGCTGCTGGGCCCCAACGGCAGCGGTAAGACCACCCTGATCAAGCTGGCCAACGGGCTGCTGACCCCCAGCCAGGGCGCCATCTCCATCTGCGGCGCCGCGCCGGGGCGGGAGACCCACGCCGCCGTCAGCTACCTGCCGGAGCGGACGGCCATCCCCACCTGGATGTCCACCACCCAGCTGTTGGACTTCTACGGCGACTTCTACACCGACTTTCGCCGGGACGCGGCGGAGGAGATGCTCCAGCACCTGAACATCCAGCCCAAGCAGCGCATCAAGCAGATGAGCAAGGGCACCCGGGAGAAGGTGCAGCTGATTATGGTGATGAGCCGGGCGGCGAAGCTGTACCTGCTGGATGAGCCCATCGGCGGCGTGGACCCCGCCACCCGGGACTACATCCTCTCCACCATCATCGGCAACTACAACCCCGAGGCCTCCGTGGTGATCTCCACCCACCTGATCTCCGACGTGGAGAAGGTGCTGGACGAGGTGATTTTCATCAACCAGGGCCGCCTGGTGCTCCAATCCACCGTGGATGAAATCCGGGAGGAGAAGGGCATGAGCGTGGACGCGCTGTTCCGGGAGGTGTTCAAATGCTGATCAAGCTGATGAAGCATGAGTTCCGGGCCACCGGGCGGATCATGCTGCCGCTGTACCTGGTGCTGCTGGCCACCGCCGTGGGCGCCAACATCTCCACCCGGGGCCTGCTGGAGACGCACTACTGGTTCTTGAATCTGCTGGGCGGATTGCTGGTCATGGCCTTTACCTTCGCCATCTTCGGCGTGTGCCTGATGAGCGTGGTGGTGATGGTCCAGCGGTTTGGGAAGAATCTGCTGGGGGACGAGGGCTACGTGATGCTCACCCTGCCCGCCTCCATCCACCAGCAGCTTTGGAGCAAGCTCATCGTCTCCGCCGTGTGGTTTGCCCTCACCCTGGTGGCGGTGGGCGCGGCGGGCCTGGTGATGGCCTACGACGTGGGCCTCATCTCCCAGTTCTTCCGGGGGCTTTCGGAGCTGTTCCGGGACATCACCCTGGAGCTGGGATTGAACGGCGCGGCGCTGGCCGGAGAGCTGTTGCTGCTCTGCTTTATGGGCTGCTGCGCCCTGTGCCTGCAGTTCTATGCCGCCCTGGCGGCAGGCCACGGCTTTGCCAACCACAAGGGGCTTTGGAGCGTGGTGTTCTTCTTCGGCATTCAGTTCGCCGTGCAGATGCTGGCCGCCGCGGTGCTGCAGATCCTGGACATGACGGGAATTCTGCACATGCTGCCCGACTGGAGTGTGGAGGGGATGGCCGGAATGCACCTGGTCATGTGGACGATGATTGTGGCCGTGGTGATCTACAGCGCCATCTTCTACGGCATCACCGCCTACTGCCTGAAAAAGCACCTGAACCTGGAATAATCGAACCCATCACACCGCCGCGGCCGCCGGGATACCCCGGAGGCCGCCGGCCCGTTTGGAGGAAACCGGTTGGATACTGTGCTGGAAAAACTGCTGTTGACCTTCGGCACCGCCATGATCCCCGTGGTGGAGCTGCGGGGGGCCATCCCCGTGGGGGTGGCGGCGGGGCTGCCCCCCGCCGCGGCCTGCGCCGCCGCCATTCTGGGAAATCTGCTGCCGGTGCCCGTCATCATGCTGCTGGTCCGCCGGGTGTTCGACTGGCTGCGGGACGTGCCGTGGCTGGGGGAGCGGATCGCCCGGCTGGAGCGGCGGGCCCACCTGAAGGGGCGTATCGTGCGCAAATACCGCCTGGCGGGGCTGGTGCTCTTCGTGGCCGTCCCTCTGCCGGGCACCGGCGCCTGGACCGGGGCGCTGGTGGCGTCGCTGCTGGATATCCGCCTGCGCCACGCCTTGCCCGCCATTTTGCTGGGCCTGGTGGCGGCGGGAGTTCTCGTCACCATGCTGACCATGGGAGTGATCCACCTATTTTGAGAGGAGAGACGATGAGAGAAAAAGGAGGCCGCCTGGCGGCCGTGGCGCTGCTTGTGAGCCTGGTATTGACGGGCTGCGGCGGGCCGGAGGACCCGGACGCCGAAAAGAGCGGCTACTACGAGATTCTGGACGCCCGCGGCGCCGTGGTGGAGACCGTGGCGGACCCGGAGCCCCTGGCGGAGCTGGACGAGCTATTGAACAGCTTCACCGAGGGGGAGGGGACCTTCCTGGAGGGGGCGGTGCCCGCGGCCCTGTATACCTATGTCTACTATCAGGAGAAGACCCTCCGCGCCGGGGAGGACCCGGCGGCGGAGAAGACCTACTGGGAGGTGCTGCGGCTCACCGTCCCCGCGGAGGGGGACACCGTGGTGCTGCAAGTGCTGGAGGCGGGGACGGCGGCCCTGGCGGAGGCGGTGCCCCAGCTGGATTTGAGCGACCTGCTGACATTTTCCTACACCCCCTCCGCCCAGACCCTGGAGGCCCTGCGGGACCCCGGCCGGTTCACGGCGGAATAGCGTCCGGCCCGGGCGGAGAAGCCTGCCGAAAAAGCCGCAGCGGTTCGCCGCCGGAACGGCGGACGCAGAGGAGCGCCTGCCCTGCCGCGGCGGATACGCGGCGGGACATCCCGCCTGGCCCGCAAGGGTGCGGCCTGCGCGCCGTGGGCGCGCAGGGAGTGGGCCTTTCCCGGAAACGTGCCGCAGGCACGTTTCCGACAACTTCAAAAGCGGCCGCCCGGGAGGGCGGCCGCTTCTTCGTATGGCACGGGGCGCTCACGCCCCGGCGTAGACCTTCCGTCCGGCGGACCACACCGCCTGCACCGCGCCGTCCTGGCGCAGGTACACGCACCGCTCCAGCCGTTCGGCGGGGGTGAGGGGGTGGGGGCTGGGCAGGTCTCCGTCCGCCAGCACCACGGCGTGCAGCGGGTTCCCCGGGGCGAAGCCCGGGGCCTCCCCGAAATAGGCCGCCCCGGCGGAGGTGCCCAGGTACCAGCCCTCCGGCACGGTGAGGAAGTCCGTCTCCCAGCCGTCCAGAATCCGGCGGGCCTTGGAGGCCCGGATGGAGGAGGCCACCACGTCGAACATGCACAGGCGGTCGCCCCCGGCGATGTCGCTGCCCAGGGCCACCTTCACCCCCTCTTGCAGCATGGCCCGCACCGGCGCCACACCGGAGCAGATGTTCTGGTTGGAGTCGGCGCAGTAGACCGCCGTGACGCCCGCCTCCGCCATGGCCCGCCGCTCCCGGGGGTCGGACCAGACGCAGTGGGCCATGACGGTGCGCCCGTTCCACATGCCGTACTTGGCGTAGGTCTCCCAGTACTGCGCGCAGTCCGGGTGCAGCTGGGCCACCCAGTCCATCTCCGCCCGGTTTTCCGACAGGTGGGACTGCACGGGCAGCGCCCGCTCCTGGGCCAGGCGGCCCAGGAAGGCCATGAGGCCGTCGGTGCAGGAGGGGGTGAACCGGGGGGTCAGGATGGGGTGGATATGGGAGAAGTCCCGGCACTGGTCCAGCCAGAGGAGGGTGTCGGACATGGAGGCCTCCGTGGTCTCCTCCAGGAGGCCCGGGGCGCCGTTGCGGTCCATGTTCACCTTGCCCACGTAGCCGGTGACCCCCGCCCGCTCCAGCTCCTCCATCAAAATGAGGGTGGCCTCCCGGTGGAGGGAGGAGAACATGCACACCCGGGTGGTGCCGCCCCGGATCAGCTCCTTGGCCAGGCGGCGGTAGACCGTCTGGGCGTAGTCCGGGTCGGCGAACCGGGCCTCGGTGGGGAAGGCATAGGCGTTCAGCCAGTCCAGCAGGGGCAGGTCCATGCCCATGCCCAGCATGGGGTACTGGGGGGCGTGAAGGTGGAGGTCCGCGAAGGACTGGAGGATCAGGGCGTCGCCGAAGTCCTCCACCGCCGCCCCGGCCCACTGCTCCGGCAGGACGGGGTACACGCCGGTGATGATCCCGTCCTCCGCCACCAGGTAGCCGTGCTCCGTGACGTCCAGCCGCCCCAGGGCGGGGGCGGAGACCACGGTGCCTTTCAGGATTGTCAAAGCCATACAAACACCTCATTTGCAAGATTTCGACACAAAAGAAAAGGAGCGTCCGCCCGCATGGGGCTGCCCCCATCGATCGAACACTCATAGCAGGGCCTTTCGGCGGCCCCGTAGAAACTTTCGCGCCATCTGCACAGCGAAATTATATGAGCCTTTTCCATTGTATGTCCACCCTCACCATAGCACAGCCGCCGGGAAAATGCAAGGGGCGGCGGTGTGGTTCCAGGCGGAATTTTCCTTGTGGAAGCCGGGCCGGCGTGGTAGCGGGAGGACCCGGCGCCGGCGTGCAGAAGCGGCGCGGGCCGAAGAAAGAGAAGAAATGAGGAACGGCACCATGGAAACGAGACCGCTCTCCGGGTTTTCCGCAAATACGCTGAAGGGCTTGGCGATGCTCACCATGTTCATCGACCACGTTGCCTATCTGGTGGCGCCCAATCGCGGTCCGCTCTATGCGGGCCTCCACTTGATCGGGGCGTTCACTGCCCCCATTCTGTTCTACTTTGTGGCGGAGGGGTACCGCCACACCCGCAATGCAAACCGCTACACCCTGCGTCTGGCGCTGTCGCTGATTTGACTCTATCTGTGAGAGGGCGGGGCGCCCCCCATCCCCAAACGATAAAACGGTCCGGGCCGTCCCATAGGGGACGGCCCGGACCGTTTTTGCAGAGCCGCGGGCCTTACAGCAGGCCGCACAGGGGGCTTTCCAGAACGGGCTTCATCTGGCACAGGCAGAAGGGGTGCCCGGCGGGGTCCAGCATGACCCGCCAGCCGTCGGAGAACTGGGCCTCCGCCACGGACGCGCCGCAGTCCACCGCGTGCCGGACCGCCGCCTCCAGATCGGCAACGGCGAAGTCCAGGTGCGCCATCTGCTGCTGGGCGCCGGGGGCGTCGGGCCACACCGGCGGCCGGTAGGCGGGATTTCGCTGGAACAGGATGCCGGGGTACGCCCCCTGGGCCGCGCCCGGGGCGCCCACGCAGGCCCAGTCCTCGTCGTGAAAGGGGATGTCCCACTGAAGCAGCGCCGCATAGAAGCTCGCCAGCGCGTAGGGGTCCTGACAGTCCACCGTCAGAGTGTAGAGTTTGATGGCCGGGATATCCGCCATGGCGCGGTCACCTCCAAAGAAGGAAGAATGGCCGCCGGGGGCAGGGCCGCCCGGCGGGTAGGGCCATTCTACCACGGCCCGCCCCGGCTGTCCAACGAAACCGGCCAGCGGGAGAAAAAAGAGGGCCGTGGGGCTTTGGCCGGTCCGGCGGAAGAAATCGGGCCGGAAGCCGGGGGGAACGGGCCAAACCGGCGAAAAGGGAGCAGGAGGGCGGCGGGCGCCGCCTCGGGGCCTCCGCACCCGGCCCTCCAGCGGCGCTTATACTGGCATACGGGCGGTGCTCCGCTCGAATCCATATAGAAAGCGTTGATGATTATGTTGCGTTCTCTTGGCTGGGCCGCGCTGGGCACCGGATTTACCTTTCTGATGACCACTCTGGGTGCCGCCGTGGTGTTTTTCTTTGCCGGGACGCCGAAGCCCCGCTTCCAGCGGGCCATGCTGGGCTTTGCCGCCGGCGTGATGACGGCGGCCTCCGTGTGGAGCTTGCTGCTGCCCGCCATCGACCAGGCGGGGACGGACGGGACCTTCCCCGGCTGGCTGCCCGCGGCAGCGGGGATGCTGGTGGGCGTGGTGTTCCTGGCGTCGCTGGACGGCCTGCTGCCCCGGCTGCGGAAGAACCGGGACGAAAATCCCGTCTGGCGGCAGAACACCCTGCTGATGACGGCCATCACCCTACATAACGTACCCGAGGGCATGGCGGTGGGCCTGGCCTTTGCCCTGGCGGCGGCAGGGGAGAATTTCGCCGGGGCGGCGGCCTTGGCCCTGGGCATCGGCATCCAGAACTTCCCGGAGGGGGCCGCCGTGGCCCTGCCCCTGCGGCAGGAGGGCCGGAGCCGCAGCCGGGCCTTCGTCGGCGGGATGCTCTCCGGCATCGTGGAGCCCCTCTTCGGCATTCTGGTGGTGCTGATGGCGGCCTGGGCCCAGCCGCTGATGCCCTGGCTGCTGAGCTTCGCCGCCGGCGCCATGCTGTATGTGGTGGTGGAGGAGCTGGTGCCCCAGGCCCACAGCCGGGCGGGGACCTGCGGCTTCGTCACCGGGTTTCTCATCATGATGGTGTTGGACGTGGCCCTGGGGTGAGGCAAAAAAACAG
This sequence comes from uncultured Oscillibacter sp., assembly GCF_900544955.1. GTDB lineage: Bacteria > Bacillota > Clostridia > Oscillospirales > Oscillospiraceae > Oscillibacter. The sequence continues at coordinate 2,532 of NZ_UQXD01000059.1, read as the reverse complement.
AGGCCGCTTGCGCGGCCTCTGTTTTCATTTCGTCACCGGCGTATCGCCGGGACGGCTCTCCTCCTCCGTGGCCTCCAGCTTGAAGATCACGGGGCGCAGCCCGTCGTTGCAGGAGCAGATGGCCACCCCCGGCGTCCGAATCCAGTCGCCGTAGTAGAAGGTCTTCCGCCCGGCGCCGTGGGCCAGGGCGAAGACGTACTGGTAGATGGCCTTCCAGGCCTCGTCGCAAAGGCCCTCCGGCTTTGCGTAATCCGCGTAGAACACCTGCCCCTCCCGCAGCATGGGGCAGGGGGCCAGGCCCTCGGCGCCGTACTGGGCGGCAAGGTCCCGGTTGAACATCTTTTGCAAAACCGTGATGCGCACTTTTTTCATGGGTTTCCCTCCAGCGGTGTGGATGTGATGGGCAGGCCGGTCAGATACCGGCGGACCACGTCCAGGGCGTGGTTGCTGGCGGTGCTCTGGATGCGGTCCCGGCGCCGCCTGCCGGAGTCCATCTTCCGGCAGAAGGTGCCCTCCGGGGTGGCCAGGCCGATGTACACGATGCCCACGGGCACGCCCCGCTCGTCCGGGTCCGGGCCCGCCACGCCGGTGACGGATACGCCCAGATCCGCCCCGGTGATCCGCCGGGCACCCTCCGCCATGGCCCGGGCGGTCTCCTCGGACACGGCGCCGTAGGCGTCCAGAACCGCCTGGGGCACCCCCAGCACGCCGGCCTTCACCGACGTCCAGTAGCTCACCACGCCCCCCCGGTACACGGCGGAGGCCCCGGGCAGGGCGGTGATTCGCTCCGCCACCCGGCCGCCGGTGCAGCTCTCGGCGGTGGCCAGGGTGAGGCCCCGCTCCTTCAGGAGATGGAGGCACACCTCCTCCAGCCCTTTCACGTCCACGCCATACACCACGTCCCCCAGGGCGGCGCGCACCGCCGCCACCACCGGGGCCAGCATGGCCTCCGCAGCCTGGGCGCTCTCCGCCTTGGCGGTGGCCCGGAGGCGGACCTCCGAGGGCTTGGCATAGGTGGCCAGGGTGGGATTTTCCATGCGGCACATGGTCTCGTGGAGCAGCTGGTCCACGGAGGACTCCCCGATGCCGAAGGTCATGATGTCCCGGGAGACGATGACCTCCCGGGAGAGGCGGCGGAGGTAGGGCTCCGCGCAGCGGCGGAGCATGGTCTCCATCTCGTGGGGCGGGCCGGGCAGCATCAGCACGTGAACGCCGCCGGCGTCGAAGGCGCAGCCCGGGGCGGTGCCCACCGGGTTGTCGAAGATCACGCAGCCCTCCGGCAGCTCCGCCTGTTGGGCGTTGTTCTCCGGCATGGGCACGTGGAGGGCGGACTCGTAAAACACCCGGATGTCCTCCAGGATGTCGGGGTGGAACACCAGCTTTTTTCCAAATAGTGAGCAGATGGTCTGCTTGGTGAGGTCGTCGTAGGTGGGGCCCAGGCCCCCGGTGGTGATGAGGATGTCCGCCCGGCGGCGGGCGATGTCCAGGGCCTGGCGGAGCCGGTCCGGGTTGTCGCCCACCACGGTGTGCCAGAAGACGTTGATGCCCAGGGTGGAGAGGCTCTCCGAGAGGACCTGGGCATTGGTGTTGGCGATGTTGCCGAGGAGCAGCTCGGTGCCTACGGCGATGATCTCGGCGGTATGGGACATAGGGGGCCTCCTTTTGTTCCCCGAGAGGGGAACGGGGGTGTTTGCCCGGCGGGGCGGGGTAACCGCGCATTGCGCGGGGACGGGGATGTCCGCCCGGCGGGCGGGAGGTGTCCGCGCACGGCGCGGGGACGGGAGAGGCCGCCCCACGGGGGCGGGACGGGGGTGTGTGGCTTTGCCCCACGGGAATGCACCCCCCATTTTCTTTGGTTGCGCCAAAGAAAACGGGCCGTGCACGGTCCAAAAGAAAAACGCTGTTCCTTGCAAAGCTGACCCCTTTTAGGGGTCAACTTCGCACAGCGGGGGTCTTCGGAGTCGGTGCTTCCGGTTCCTGGATGGCCTCCTACCGGCTCGCGCCGGACATGGTACGATTTTTGGGGGTGCAATTCCCGCGGGTGGGGCGTGTGCTGGGGTGGGGTGCTCATCGAAAGGCCCCTGCTTCTCTTCCCGCGCTCCCCGCTTTGCTCAGCGCTGCCTGGGCGGTAGGGGTGAAAAAAGGAACGGCCCAACTCCGCAATCCCCGGTCGCAAGTTGAAGGCGTCTGGCGTAGTTTGTGAGCCTGTTCTTCTACAATCGTCAGGGCAGCGGCAGCGGAAAGAGAGGTACGCCAAATCGGTCTTGCACCCCAAGTTCGCACTTCTTGGTCGCGGGCGGAGAGGCAAAGCGAGATCGGGCCAAACCCGCACCAAGCGATTGCACCGGGCCAACTCGTACAGGGGTTTTCTAAGGCCCGCGTCTCCACAATGCACCCTTCGGGTGCATTGTGGAGACGCGCCTTTTCTTTTACACCGTGCACGGTGCGTTTTCTTTTCGGCAAGACGTTTTTGGGGCCCCGCAGAGATCCAGCGAAGCGGTCTCTGCGAGGAGCGGAGGAGCAAGGGAGCGG
>NZ_UQXD01000058.1 GCF_900544955.1 uncultured Oscillibacter sp. | reverse complement strand
TTTTCGTTACGTTGTTTAATTTACAAGGTGCACGCCGCTCCGGCGGAACATTGCTTATCTTAACACAGAGTTTTCAGTTTGTCAACACGTTTCTTCCAGAATTTTTCGTTTTCTGAATCTTTCGCGCCGCTCGCCTCAGCCTCGTGCCGGACAGCTTAGTTAGAATACCAGAGCCCCCCGGAAAAGTCAATCCCCTTTTCCCCTCTTTGTTGATATTTTCCATTTGGCTTTTCCATTTTTCCACAAACTGGGATTTGTAAAGGACGGTCACTTATATGGTTTATATCTACCATCAGATACTCTTATGAAGCCGCTCCTTTTTACCGACCTCTTTCGTCAATTTTACCGGTTTCCCCTTTTCCGGCCATGGGAAAAGCCAGGCAGACGCCTGGCTTTTCTCCCTTATTGCCGCAGCAAAACCGGCTGAAGCTGTTCTCCCCGCAGCGCCGCATCCACCGTCTCCGGCAGCTGGTCGAAGTCCGCCATCAGGGAACCGGGCTTTGAAACCGCGCTGTCCTGGCCGAAGGGCACAAAGTAATAGTGCTTCCGCACCAACAGCTCCCCGATGTTCTTGGCGCCCGCCGACAGGCCGTCGTTGCTGGCCATGGCGATCACCACGGGACGCCCGTTCCGCAAATGGGCCTTTGCCGCCATCGTCACGGTGGTGTCCGTGATTCCGGCGGCCAACTTGGCAATGGTATTTCCGGTGGCCGGTGCAATCACCAGCACATCCAGCAGCCCCTTAGGGCCAATGGGCTCCACCGACGGAATGCCGCACAGGACCTTGCGCCCCGTCAGCTGCTCCATTTTTTCCAGCAGGGCCTGGGAGGAGCCGAAACGCGTATCCGTAGCGGCCACGGTCTCCGACACGATGGGGACCACGGTCTCATACAGCTCCGTCAGCTTCTCCAGGGCCTGCATCACCTTTTCATGGGTGCAAAAGGACCCGCACACGGCAAATCCGACCCGTTCTTTTCTCACGCAGGGTCACCTCGTTCTTCCAATATGATGTATGTGATGGCATCCCGGACGGCCTCCGCGGCGGTGCAGGGCACCAGCCGCCCCGGCAGAGACCGGGCCCAGACCTGGGAGAGTCCCAGGGCCTCCGCCGCAGCCAAATCCATGCCCGGAACGGACGCCAGGTCCACACAGAGGCACGTCTTCGGCAGCTGCGACAGCAGCGGTTCATCCAGGACCAGAGAGGGAATCGTGTTGAACACGGCGCCGAAGGCGCCCAATTGTCCGTCCAGGGCGCCGGTCTCCAGCGCCCGCCAGCCATAGGCCCGAATCCAGGCCAGGTCCGCCGGCTTGCGGGCGGCGGACGTCACCCGGGCACCCAAACCGTGCAGGCGGCTGCACAGCAGCTTCCCGATCCGGCCAAAGCCCAGCACCAGGCAGTCCATTCCCAGCAGCGTCCGGTCCAGGCGCTCCATGGCCACCTGAAGGGCCGCCTCCGCCGTGGCGGCGGCGTTGGCCACGGTCAGCTCCTCCCGCAGGAAGTAGTCCCGCAGGGAAATGCCGCAGGCCGCCGCCTCCTCCCGCTGCTGGGGCTTCACCTGTCCCGCCAGCACCAGCCGGCCGGGTTCCAGCCGCCGGAACAACTCCCGGGTGGGCATGGAGCCCTCCTCGCAGTTCAGGACTCCGTCCACCTTGCACAGCGGCAGCGGCAAAACCACCACGTCCGCCCCGGCGGCCTGGTCCAGAGTCCCCCCGCCGCCGGGCTTCCAGCGGTCCAGGCCGTAGGTCGCCACTTCGTGGCCATCCGTCGCCAGTAGCCGGGCCAATTCCGCCTGCCGCCGGTCGCCGCCAATCACGCCAAAGCACTTCTTCATCCGGCATCCCCCCTCGCTTTATGGTATGGCGGAGGGGGACCGGGGGTGATTGCCTTTTTCCCGGCGGCGTGTTAAACTATCCTATCATCTGGAAAGGACCGTCGATATGAACTATCCCTACCTGCTGTTCGATGCGGACGACACGCTGTTTGATTTCCCAAAGGCCTCCTCCCGGGCGTTTTCCATCATGTGCCGAACCCACGGCATCCCCTGCACGGAGGAGGTCCACCAGTTGTACCACCAGATCAATCTGGAGCTGTGGGCGGCCTTTGACCGGGGCCAGGTCTCCAAGGACTTTGTGACGCTGGAGCGCTATGTTCGCTTTTTGAAGGCCCTGGGCCTGGAGCGGGACCCGGCGCAGTGCAACCGGGACTACCTGGCCGCCCTGGGCGAGGGGGTCTATCCCCTGCCCCACGCCGAGGAGGTCTGCCGGGCGCTGAGGGCCCGGGGCCACCAAATGTACATCGTCACCAACGCGGTGGCCTCCGTCCAGCGCAGCCGCCTGGAGGGAAGCGTCTTCTCCGACCTGTTTCTGGACGCCTTCATCTCCGAGGAGGCGGGCGCCTCCAAGCCGGACCCGGCCTATTACGCCTATGTCCAGAGCCGCGTCCCCGGCATCACAGCAGAGAACACCCTGGTCATCGGGGACTCCCTGTCCACCGACATCCGCGGCGCCAACAACGCGGGCCTCCCCTGCTGCTGGTACAATCCCGCCGGGAAGCCCCGGCCCGGGGACCTGCGGATTGACCACGAGATCGGGGACCTGCGGCAGCTGCTGGGCATCGTGTGAGGATACCTATTATAAATGGAGCGGAAAAGCGCCCGCCGGACTCGGGAGCGGGCAGAAAACGGAGAGGAGCACCCTGATGAAGCCTTCCATGGAACAGGCCATTGCCGCCGCCATCGCCTACGACGCCGGGGACCCCCGGCGCATCCACCACCTCCTGAAGGTCCATGCCTTCGCCCGGCAGATCGGGCTGGAGGAGGGATTGGACCCGGACACCCAATTCACCCTGGAGACCGCTGCCGTGGTGCACGACATCGGCATCCACCGGGCGGAGGCCCTGTACGGCCGGTGCACCGGCAAGGACCAGGAAGCTCTGGGGCCGGACGTGGCTGACCAGCTGCTGACGGACCTGGGCTGGCCCCGGCCGGTCATCGACCGGGTGCGGTACCTGGTGGGGCACCACCACACCTACACCCATGTGGAGAGCCTGGACTACCGCATTTTGCTGGAGGCGGATTTCCTCGTGAACCTCTACGAGGACGGCGCGGAGCCGGAGGCCCAGCGCCACGCCTACCAGCAGATCTTCCAAACGGAGAGCGGCCGGCGGCTGTGCCGGGCGCTGTACCCGGCGGTTTGCCCGTGAAAAAATAGGACGCCAAAGGCGTCCTCTTTTTTCACGGCCTGCCCCGCATCCAGACGGAGACATCCTGGCTGCAAAAGGCCTCCATCTCCCGGCGGAAATCCCGGTCCCAGGCGGAGACCCTTCCCCGGCCCAGGGCCAGGGGGTCGATCCAGCGGCGCTTGGCGTCCACCTGCATCCACCCGTCCTCCGGGGGCCGCCCGGTCCGCCGCTCCAGCCGCTCGTAGCCGCAAAACCGCCGCCACCCGGCGGCGCAGACCGGGTCCGCCTCCAGCTTTCTGATGACCTCCGGCTCGGTGCCGTCCAGGTCCCGCCGGACCAGGGCGCCCCGCTCCAGGGCCAGCCGCAGCAGATCCGCCAGGGCCTGCATGGCAAAGCGGTCCTCATCCGCCACGTAGACCCGGGCGTTTTGCAGCGCCGCCCGGGCGAAGGCAGCGGCGGTCTCCGGCGTGCGGAAGGCCAGCTCCGGCCGCCCCGCCGGGTTGGTCCCCACCGTCAAATCGGCGTAAAAGGCCCGGACCTCCTCCAGGCCCGCAAAGCCGTAGTGCAGCAAATTGCCCAGGGTGTACTCCAACCGGTCCGCCGACAGGGCGGGGCTGTCATTGTCGGCGACGGGATAGCGGTGGTAGTCTGCCACCTGCTCCACGCTCAGGCCGTACCGGCGCAGCAGGGCCCCCAGCTCCGGCGAGGCGGTGATCCGCTCCGCCGTCCCCGCCTCGGTGGACTCCTGGCGGAGATGGTCCCCGTTGAGGAAATCCACCACATGGGCAAAGGCCGGGGTGGCGATATCGTGGAACAGCCCCGCCAGGGCCTGGGCCTTGTCACCGGTAAAATGCCAGACGACCAGCGCCACGCCCAAACTGTGGTCGTACCGGGAATAGGGGCCGATTTCTGCAAACCGGGGAAAGTGGGTATACTCACACCCGCAGTTCATCCCCACCTGACGCAGCCGCGCCAACGGCGGCGTGTCCGCAAACGCCCGGAGAAAGTCCGGAAGCCCCTCGTGATAAACCGCCCAAAGCGTCTCCGCGTCCATCCGTCCCCCCTCCTCCGCCAGCCGCCGGGCGGCGGCCAGCAAACTCTCCCGGTCGTTGGGCAGCTCGCCCTCCACCACCCGGTCCAACAGGCCCTCCAGCGCCATGCCCACGGCGGGTCCTTCTAGGCCAAGCTCTGTCAAGTCATTTCCATTCACAGCAAGACGCCGCAGGGAAAAGCAGGCGTCCTCCGCCAGAAGCCGGTCCAGCAGGGTCTCCACCTGGGCAATCTCCTCCTGCCGGGCGCGGGAGCCGGGGGCCTGGGCCAGGTTGTCCGCCCGCTTCACCGCCAGCAGCCGCCGCAAATCCGTCTCGCCCAGCTGCCGCAGGGCCCGGCGGACGGCCCGCTCCTCCCGGGCGATGTTCCGGTCGTGCCACTCCACCAGCCGCAGCACCGTCTCCCGGAAGGCGGCGGCGCACTTCAGCCGCCGCAGCATCCGGTCCGCGATCTCCCGGCTGACGGCCTGATGGCCCCGGAAGTGGCCGCAGCCGTCGGTGCCTAGAACGAAGCTGTCCGGCTTGCCGATGTCGTGGAGCAGCAGCGTGCACCGCAGCACCAGATCCGGCGGCGCCGCCGCCAGGGCGTGGAGCGTGTGCTCCCAGACGTCATAGCAGTGGTGGCGGTTTTTTTGGTCGAAGCCCACCATAGGCAGCACCTCCGGCCAGAAGACCCCCACCACGTCCACATAGCGCCGCAGCACCGCCGCCGCCGAAGCCCCCGTCAGCAGCTTGAACAGCTCCGTCTGGATGCGCTCGGCGGCAATCTCCCGCAGCAGATCGCGCCGGCGGTGGATGCCCGCCGCCGTGGCGGGTTCAATATCAAAGCCCAGCACCGCAGCAAACCGCAGCCCCCGCAGCAGCCGCAGGGCGTCCTCCTCAAACCGCAGTTCCGGGTCCCCCACGCAGCGCAGCACCCGGCCCGCCAGGTCCGCCCGGCCGCCGAAGGGGTCCCGCAGCTCGCCGTCCAGGCCGAGGGCCATGGCGTTGACGGTGAAATCCCGCCGCTGCAAATCCGCCTCCAGCGAGCGGGTGAAGGCCACCCGTTCCGGCCGCCGGTGGTCCCGGTAGGCGCCGTCCAGGCGGTAGGTGGTGACCTCCACCCCCTCTCCCCCGGCGCGCACCGTCACGGTGCCGTGGCGCAGGCCCGTGGGCAGGGCCCGGTCCCCGAAGAGGGCCATGGTCTCCTCCGGCAGGGCGCTGGTGGTCACGTCCCAGTCCTCCGGCGTCCGGCCCAGCAGCAGGTCCCGCACGCAGCCCCCTACGCACCAGGCCTCGTGGCCAGCCGCCTCCAGCCGCCCCAGCACTTCCCGGACGGATTCCGGCAGATTCTCCATGGTTTTCCCCCCTCTTTCAGTTGCAATTCCTATTTTCCTGTACTATAATAATGCCCATTGAACAAACCGCCTTGCGGTTGATTCCCGCGGCATCGCCGCGCAACTCCGTAAAAGTGGCTGAAACCAGCCGCTCTTGTGGAATTCAGCCGCTGTTTCCATGCGGACCCACGGGCGGCTTTTGAAAAGCCGCCCGTGGAGAGCAAGATTTTTTCCGTTTCTGCGGGAAAACTCTTACACTGAAACAAAGCCAACGAGCTTTGAAAGCCCTGGCTCTCCAGGCGTTCGGCTCTGTTTTGTACGCATTATCATAAGATGTTTCTGATTATACAACGCTTTTTCCGTTTCTGCAATGCGGAATGCGTCTTTGAAAGGAAGTCCATTTCCATGATGAATAATCCCAACCCCATCCGCGACTATCTGCTCCCCGGCAAGCGGGTCCACCTGGTGGGAATCGGCGGCGTCTCCATGTGCCCCCTGGCGGAGGTGCTGCGGGGCATGGGCCTTCAGGTCCAGGGCTCCGACATGGCGGAGAGCGGCACGGTGCGGCATCTGCGGTCCCTGGGCATCTCCGTGTCCATCGGCCACAACGCCGAAAACCTGGGGGACTGCGATTTTGTGGTCCGCACCGCCGCCGTCCACGACAGCAATCCGGAGATCGCCGGGGCCGTGGCCCGCCGTCTGCCCGTCTACGAGCGGGCCCAGGCCTGGGGCGCCATCATGCAGCACTATCCCAACGCCCTGTGCGTCTCCGGCACCCACGGAAAAACCACCACCACCTCCATGTGCACCCACATCTTCATGGCTGCCCAGGCGGACCCCACGGTGATGATCGGCGGCACGCTGCCCCTGCTCCACTCCGGCTACCGGGTGGGCCATGGGGACACCATCATCCTGGAGTCCTGCGAGTACTGCAACAGCTTCCTCTGCTTCTTCCCCACCGTGGCGGTGATCCTGAACGTGGAGGCGGACCACCTGGACTTCTTCAAGGACCTGGACGACATCGAGCACTCCTTCCACCAGTTTGCGGAGCTGGTGCCCCCGGCGGGGCACGTCATCGTCAACGCCGACAACCCCGGCGCCATGGAGTCCGTGGCGGAGCTGGCCCATCCGGTGTTCACCTTCGGCCTGGAGCATCCCGCCGACTGCACCGCCGCCCATCTGACCGACGAGGAGGGAGCCCCCTCCTTCGACATTCTGGTGCACGGGGCGTTTTACGCCCATGTGACCCTCCACGTCTACGGGCACCACAACATCCTCAACGCCCTGGCCGCCGCCTCCGCCGCCTACGTGCTGGGCATCCCCGGCCCGGCGGTGGAGGAGGGCCTGGCCGCCTTTACCGGCGCCGGTCGCCGCTTTGAGCACAAGGGCAGCTACCGCGGTGCCGCGGTCTACGACGACTACGCCCACCACCCCGATGAGCTCCACGCCCTGCTGACCACCGCCCGGACCCTGGGCTATCAGCGGGTGGTGGTGGCCTTCCAGCCCCACACCTACACCCGCACCGCCAAGCTCTTCGACCGGTTTGTGGAGGAGCTGAAGCTGGCGGACGTGGCTGTGCTGGCGGAGATCTACGCCGCCCGGGAGCAGAACACCGCCGGCATCTCCTCCGCCGACCTGTGCCGCCAGATCCCCGGCTCCGTCTACTGCTCCACCCTGGATAAGGTGACCGCCCAGCTGCGGGCACTGGCCCGCCCGGGCGACTTGATCCTGACCGTGGGGGCCGGGGACATCTACCGGGCCGGCGAGAAGCTGCTGGAGGAGGCCTGAGCCATGGACATCTCCCCCCTGTTCCACAACACCCGTCCGGAGGGCGCGCTGCTGCCCCAGGAGGCGGAGGCCTTCTCCCTGCTGGAAACCCTGGGGATTCCCTATGACCGGGTCTCCAGTGATCCCGCCGATACCATGGAGAAGTGCGCCGCTGTCAGCCAGGTGCTGGGGGTACCCATCTGCAAGAATCTCTTTTTGTGCAACCGGCAGAAAACCCAGTTCTACCTCCTCTGCATGGGCCCCGACAAGCCTTTTCACACCAAGGACCTCAGCCAGCAGATCGGCTCCGCCCGGCTGTCCTTTGCCCCGGAGGAGGCCCTGTGGGAGCTGCTGCACTGCACCCCCGGCTCCGCCACCCTCCTGGGCCTGGCCAACGACCAGGAGCACCGGGTCCGGCTGCTGATGGAGCGGGCGGTCTATGAGGCGGAGTATCTCTCCTGCCACCCCTGCATCTGCACCAGCAGCCTGAAGCTGCGGACGGCGGACGTGCTGGAAAAGCTCCTGCCCCACACCGGCCACGATGTGACGGTGGTGGACCTCTGACCATTTGGCCCCACTTCTTCGGGAGGGCGCGATCCGCCTCGGCGGACCGCGCCCTCCCTTTTGTCTGGCGGAACCGGGCAATTTTGCAGCAAGAGGGAGACCTGTCCCACGATTCCACTCCCCAGTGGCATCCCCGCCCAGGTGGCGGCGGAGGTGAAGCACGCCTTTGAGCAAATGGCCATTGCCCAAGGGCTCGGGATCCCTCGCCGGCCCCATCCACCATCTACGGCCCGACCTGCCTGTGGCTCTGCGGGACGCCGTGCAGGCCTGCGGCGTCTTTCGCCCGGAGCGGAGAGCCGCCCCGCATCCGATCGGTGAATCGTTACGGCGAAGCAAGCACGGTTGATAACCGTGCTTGTTTCTTTATCTCCCAGGCAAACCGGCTCCGGCAACAAAAATGATTCTCCCCCGCCAAACGGATTTGATCCCCCTCCCAGCCGAAACCGAAGCAACGGCCCCGGTGCATAGTAACTCCCCTGCAAGGTAAAATAAGGGCACTACTTTGTGTGGGAGGATTTCAATATGGACGAACACAGACTGACAGCTGCGCAGGCGGTGGCCTTCGACCACTACCTACGGAAAGAGGAGCAAAGCCCCGGCACGCGGGAGAAATACTGCCGGGACGTGCGGGCCTTCTCCGTCTGGCTGGACGGGCGGGCCGTCTCCAAGGAGACGGTGACGGCGTGGAAAGAGCAACTCGCAGCAGCGTGCTACGCTCCGGTGACCGTCAACTCCATGCTGGCCTCCGTCCACGCCTTCCTCCGCTTCGCCGGGTGGAACGAGTGCCGGGTGAAGTACCTGAAGCTCCAGCGGCGGCTGTTTCGGGAGGACCGCCGGGAGCTGACCCGGGAGGAATACGGCCGCCTCTTGAACACGGCCCGCGCTCTGGGCCGGGAGCGGCTGGCATTGGTGATGGAGACCATGGGGGCCACCGGCATCCGCGTCAGCGAGGTGCGGTATATCACCGTGGAGGCTGCCCAAACCGGACGGACGGCGATTGCCCTGAAAGGCAAAATCCGCACCATCCTCCTGCCCGGCAAGCTGTGCCGGAAGCTGCTGAAATACGCCAGGCGCAAAAAAATCGCCTCCGGCGAGATTTTTCTCACCAGAGACGGCGGCAGCTTATCCAGGAAGCAGATATGGGCGGAGATGAAAGCCCTGTGCGTCCGGGCTGGGGTGGCGGCCTCCAAGGTATTTCCCCACAACCTGCGGCACCTGTTTGCCAGGGCGTTTTATCGGGCCTGCAAGGACATCGCCAAACTGGCCGACGTATTGGGCCACAGCAGCATTGAGACCACCCGCATCTACCTCGTCTCCACCGGCGCGGAGCACTCCAGGCAGTTGGAACGGCTGGGCCTGGTCTCTTAGGACAAATTCGATAATTTGTTCAGTGGTTCCTCCATGAGCCCCGGTAAGAAGGGTTTCCTGCGGTGAAAAGTGCTACATATTCGGATACAACGAGTGCCGCAAGGGCGCACTGATCCAAGCCGCAAAAGTTCCGGTTTTTGCGGCTTGAATCAGTGCGCAAAAATCTGGAGAAATTATCCAAAATCACTGATATGACTTGCCCAATTTTTGCGCGCATGTTATAATAACGCGGGATTTTGAAAATCGAAATTGTTGGTCGCAGAAAACGATCAGAACAAATTATCGATTTTGTCACAAATTGAAGGAGTATCTGATGATGAAGAAGCGAATTTTGGCAGGACTGTTGGCAATTTACATGATGCTGGCACTGCTGCCAAGCGCCGTTATGGCTGTCGGACCCGAGGGGGAAGACCCGGTCTTTCTGGCTTGCACACAGGACGAGATCTGCCAGGCGGAAGTCCACGAGGAGACCTGCCCGCTGTATCAGGCGCCGGAGATCGAAACCTGTACGCAGGACGAGACCTGCCAGGCAGAGGCCCACGAGGAGGGCTGCCCCCTGTATCAGGCACCGGAGGCTGAAATCTGTACGCAGGACGACACCTGCCGGGCGGAGGTCCACGAGGAGGCCTGCCCGCTGTACCGGGCGCCGGACATGGATGGAAGCCAGTCAGCGGCAGACCCCGCAAATTCGAATCAGACTCCAAATAGAATCCAGGCCCCGGCTCCCCGAAACGACGCGTCTGCCGAGCTTGATCTTGCGGATGGCGCCATTCTCATCAGCGCGGACGGCTACCGGCAGGGGGAAACCGATCAAGCGTACACCGGTCCCTATCGGCTGACCGCAAGCGGTGAGACGGCAAACACCATCACCGTCGAGAGCGGAACCCACGAACTTATCCTGGACGAGGTCCAGATCAAGGCGACGGACTCCCCCGCCCTCTCCATCCAGAACGGCGCGGCGGCCTCAATTGCCCTGCTCGGTGAGAATGCACTCACGGGCGGGCCTTGTTATGCAGGTCTGTATGTCGAGGTGGGCGCCGAAGTCACAATCGACGGTACCGGCAGCTTGACTGCACAGGGCGGGATGCTTAAGGGCACGGCTTTAGGTGACGGCGCAGGCGCGGGCATCGGCGGCAACGGCGCACAGATTGCAAATCACCAGGTCGAGAAATGGTGCGATTTCGGAAGCATCACCATCAAAGGCGGAACGATTGACGCGACGGGCGGTACATCAGAAACCGCCAATTACGGCGCGGGCGCCGGTATCGGTGGTGGCGGCTCTACATTGGAACAGGGAAACGTAATCGGTATAGCGGAACTGACCGGTTCGATTCTCATCGAGGATGGGGCCATTGTAGCAACCGGCGGCAATGAAACCGCCACTGACAGTTGGGGCGGCGCGGGCATCGGCAGCGGCGGCGCCGGAAACACAAATCAGCCCCGTAGAAGCGACATTCAAGTGACCATTGAAGGCGGAACCGTAACGGCCCGCGGCGGGTCAATCGCGGCCGGTATCGGCGGCAGCAATAGCATCGACGGCGGCAAAATCACGATCACCGGCGGCCAGGTGGAAGCAATCGGAGGGAGCGACGGTTTCTGGGGCGGCGCCGGCATCGGCGGCGGCGACAACGGCGGCGTGAAAGAAATTTCTATTGCCGGGAATGCGCAGGTGACGGCAAGGGCCGGCGGCTGCGCCGCTGGCATCGGCGGCGGTACAGACCGCGGCGTAGATATCATACAGGACGACAGAACGCTCCAGGAAAGCACTATTACCATCGGCGGCAGCGCAGTTGTTACAGCGTATGGCTCAAACTATGGTCAATATGGAGGCGCCGGGATTGGTGCGGGAAACAGCTATTATAACGATAATGGCTGCGGAACCGTCTCCATTTCCGACTCTGCAACCGTCACCGCATTTGCTGGCGCAAATGCGCAAGGGATTGGTGTCGGTGCAGATTATGGAGGAGACGCCGAAAACCGGCTGATCGTCAACGGCAGCGATGTGCAGATATGGCTGTTTAATCGGGATACGACCTGGCCGGCATTCTGGGGGCAAAACGAGACCGGAGACGGCGTCACGGATGCATACACCGGAACCGGCGTCACTGCGGTATGGTATACGGATGATGCGATTCCAGCCGTGGACACTGTATCGGACACATATTCAACCGCCCCCGACACGCGCTATCAATGGAGTTACAATGTAGCGCATGAGCTGACGATTCTCTCTGGTACAGAAGTGATTCAGAGAGGGACGTACCCCGACGGATTCCCGCTGGGAAATTGGGCGGCGATCTTTTCAAAAAATCTGCCCGCAATGTCCTATGAGGTGACGGCGGACACCGCCGGCCCCGGCGGCACCGTCTCCCCGGCCTCGCAAACGGTTGCACCCGGCGGCGACG
>NZ_UQXD01000057.1 GCF_900544955.1 uncultured Oscillibacter sp. | reverse complement strand
ACCCGCCACCGCATCCGCCAGGATATTCACGCCGCCAAGGCGGCTCAACAGGAGGTTTCTCAACATGAATAATGAGGATTTGAAGCGCATCGAGGCGGTGCTGGATGAAAAGGTCCGGCCCACCCTGCGGTCCCACGGCGGCGGCATTCAGGTGGACCGCCTGGAGGACGGCGTTTTGCACGTGAAGCTCCAGGGCCAGTGCGCCGGGTGCCCCTCGGCGGACCTGACCACGGAGAACCTGGTGGAGGCGGAGCTGACGGCGGCCCTGCCGGAGCTGGTGCGGCAGGTGGTCGTGGTGCAGAGCGTCAGCGACGAGCTGTGGGAGCAGGCGAAAAAGCTGCTGCGGGACCACCATCTGTAAAAAAACAGGCGCCCCTGCCAGGGGGCGCCTGTTTTTTCGGACCGGGGCGTTTCCCCGCATCTGAAGAATCGCCCGCCGGGAGCGCTCCCGGCGGGCGGCGGCTTATTGCATCAGCTCACAGACCAGGTCTGTGTACCCGGAGGGGTCCTCCAGGGGAAGGCCTGCGATCAGCAGCGCCTGGTCGTACAGCAGCGTGGCGTACTTTTTGGCCTTCTCCGGGTCCTCCGCCACGGCGGTCTCCAGGGCCTGGAAGGCGGGGTGGTCCACGTTCAGCTCCAGAATCCGCTCCGCCTTGATGGCGGAATCCGGCTGGACGGACTGGAAATACTTCTCCATCTCGAAACTGAGGCCCTCCCCGGCGGTGAGGCACACGGGGTGGGACTTCAGCCGGGCGGAGGCCTTGACCTCCTTGACGGCCTCGCCCAGGGTCTCCTTCACAAAGTCGAAGGCGGCCCTGTGGGCGCCGGCGGCCTCCTCGGCCTTCTTCTCCGCGCCCTCCTCGATCTCCTGATCCAGCACGGAGCGGAACTCCTTGTCCTGATAGGTGCGGAGCACCTGGGCGCAGAATTCGTCCACCTCCTCGGTGAAGTAGAGAATCTCCGTGCCGCTGTCTTTCAAGAGCTCCGTCTGGGGCAGCTTGTCGATCTTGTCCAGGCTCTCGCCGGCGGCGAAGTAGAGGTACTTCTGCCCCTCTTTCATCCGGCCCACGTACTCCGCCAGGGTGACGGGCTTCTTCTCCGTGGAGGAGTAGAACAGCAGCAGGTCGGAGAGCAGGTCCTTGTGGGCGCCGTATTCGCCCACCACGCCGTATTTCAGCTGGCGGCCGAAGTTCTTCCAGAAGGTCTCGTAGCCCTCCCGGTCGTCCTTCAGCAGCTTGGCCAGCTCACTTTTGATCTTCTTCTCCAGGTTGGCAGCGATGACCTTGAGCTGGCGGTCGTGCTGCAAGAGCTCCCGGGAGATGTTCAGGCTCAGGTCCGGGGAGTCCACCACGCCTCGGACGAAGCGGAAGTGCTCCGGCAGCAGGTCGGCGCACTTGTCCATGATGAGCACGCCGTTGGAGTAGAGCTGGAGGCCCTTCTCATACTCCTTGGTATAGTAGTCGAAGGGGGTGGCGCCGGGGATGAACAGCAGCGCCTTGTAGGTGACGGCGCCCTCTGCGGACACAGCGATGACCCGCTGGGGGTCGGCGTAGTCGTGGAACTTGTCCCGGTAGAACTTGTTGTACTCCTCCGGCTTCACGCTGGACTTGCGCCGCTGCCAGATGGGCACCATGGAGTTCAGGGTCTCCACCTCCTGGTAGGTCTCGTACTCCGGTTTGTCCTCGGGGGAGTCCGCCTTTTTCCGGGTTTTGCTGACCTCCATGCGGATGGGGAAGCGGATATAGTCGGAGTACTTCCGCACCAGCTCCTGGAGGCGCCAGGACTCCAGGAATTCGCCGTACTTCTCGTCGTCGGTGTCGGGCTTGAGGTGCATCACGATGTCGGTGCCCACGCTCTCCCGCTCACACTCGGTGACGGTGTAGCCGTCGGCCCCGGCGGACTGCCACATCCAGGCGGTGTCGCTGCCGAACTTCCGCGTCACCACGGTGATGTGGTCCGCCACCATGAACGCGGAGTAGAAGCCCACGCCGAACTGGCCGATGACGTCGGTGTCCTTGGCGTCGTCGCCCACCTCCTGCTTGAACTTGTAGGAGCCGGAGGAGGCGATGACGCCCAGGTTGTTCTCCAGGTCCTCCTTGTCCATGCCGATGCCGTTGTCGCTGACGGTGAGGGTCCGGTGCTCCTGATCCACCGTCAGCTCGATTTTGAAGTCCTTGCGGCCCAGGCCCACGGAGTCGTCCGTCAGCGCCCGGTAGCACAGCTTGTCGCAGGCGTCGCTGGCGTTGGAGATGATCTCCCGCAGGAAGATCTCCTTGTGGGTATAGATGGAGTTGATCATCAGGTCCAGCAGGCGCTTGGATTCGGCTTTGAATTGCTTCTTCGCCATGATAAACACATCCTTCTTTTGATTTTTATCCAAACAGACAATATAGCATAAGGCCTTGGAAAAATAAATGACCATTTTGTAAATTTCCGCGCCAAACGGTTGTCTGGCGGCGGCTTTGCGAGTAGAATACAAAAAGAAGCGCGGGCGTCCGCCACAGAAAAAGGAGTTTGCACATGGGTGTTTTTCAGAGGATTCGCAATGGACTGATCCGGTTCATGTACGGCCGCAACGGCACGGACCAGCTGAATATGGCGCTGCTGTGGGGGTACATCGGCATCTGCATCGCCCGGATGCTCTTTTCCGCCGCGTTCCATCTGGAGGCGCCGGCGGCGGTGTGCGACGTGCTGCTGTGGGCGCTGATGGTTCTCATTTTCTTCCGCATGTTCTCCAAAAACCTGCCCAAGCGGCGGGAGGAGAACCAGAAGTGGGTGAACTGGGTCTGGGGGATGAAAAACAGCCGCGCCGGCGCCAAGGCCCGCCGGGCCGACAAGGACCACAAGTACTTCACCTGCAAGAGCTGCAAAACCATCTGCCGGGTGCCGGTGGGCAAGGGGAAGGTGGTCATCACCTGTCCCAAGTGCGGCGCCAAAATCCACGGAAAGACCTGACAGAGGGGCTGCCGCCCAGGCGGCGGCCCTTCCTTATTATAATGTAAGAGAGACCGCATCGGGAGGGAGAGCCCATGGCGCAGATCCGCTTTGCCGGGGAGGAGGACGTCCCGGCCCTGCTGGCCATTTACGGCCGGTATATCGCAACCTCCATCACCTTTGAATACGAGCTGCCCACGGCGGAGGCGTTTGCCCGCCGGGTCCGGGACATCTCCGCCTTTTACCCCTATCTGGTGTGGGAGGAGGACGGCCGGATTCTGGGCTACGCCTACGCCCACCGCCAGGCGGAGCGGGCGGCCTACCAGTGGAACGCGGAGCTGTCCGTCTACCTGGACCCCTCCGCCGCCGGAAGGGGGCTGGGGCGGCGGCTGTACGGGGCGCTGCTGGCGCTGCTGCGCCTCCAGGGGGTGCGGACGGCCTACGCCCTGGTGACCTCCCCCAATCCCCGGAGCGAGGCGCTGCACCAGGCCCTGGGCTTTCGCCGGATGGGCGTCCAGCGCTCCACCGGCTATAAGGACGGGGCCTGGCGGGACGTGACGTGGTTTGAGAAGGCCATCGGGGCCTACGATGACGCGCCCCGGCCGCCCCGGCCCGTGGGGGAGCTGCCGCCGGAGGCGGTGGCGGCGGTACTGGCAAAGGTGTGAGAGAAAACGGGAGGGGCCGGTGGGCTCCTCCCGTTTTGCGCGGTTCAAAGGGCGGTGGGTCAGCCCTTGCACACGGGCACAATCCAGCCCTTGGTGTCGGGAATTCTGCCCCACTGCATGCCGGTCATGGTGTCGTAGAGCCGCTGGGTGACGGGGCCAATCTCGCCCCCGCCGATGAAGACCTTGTCGCCCTTCCAGTCCAGCTCCTTCACGGGGGAGACCACGGCGGCGGTGCCGGTGCCGAAGACCTCCTCCAGCGTGCCGTCGTGGCCGGCCTTCATGATGTCCTCGATGGCCACGCGGGTCTCCTCCACCTCGTAGCCCCACTCCTTCAACAGCTCGATGCAGCTGCGGCGGGTGACGCCGGGCAGCACGGTGCCGGTGCAGGGGGCGGTGTAGATCTTGCCGGCGATCTTGAACATGATGTTCATGCTGCCGACCTCTTCCACGTACTTCTTCTCCACGCCGTCCAGCCACAGCACCTGGGCGAAGCCCTGCTCCTCGGCCAGCTCCCCGGCCTTGATGGAGGCGGCGTAGTTGCCGCCGCACTTGGTGTAGCCGGTGAGGCCGGGGGCGGCGCGGATATAGTCGTCCTCCACGTAGATTTTCACGGGGTTGATGCCCTCGGCGTAGTAGGCGCCGGAGGGGGCACAGATGATGGCGAAGACATACTCATGGCTGGCGTGGACGCCCAGGCCCACGTCGGAGGCGAAGACGAAGGGGCGGATATACAGGGAGGTGCCCTCCTCGTGGGGGACCCAGTCCTTCTCCACCTCCACCAGCGCCTTCACCGCCTGGAGGAAGTCCTCGGTGGGGATGGGGGGGATGCACAGCCGGTCGGAGGAGTCCTGAAGGCGCTGGGCGTTGCAGTCGGGACGGAAGAGCTGGATGGTGCCCTCCGCGCTGCGGTAGGCCTTCATGCCCTCAAAGACCTCCTGGGCGTAGTGCAGCACCACGCAGGCGGGGTCCATCTGGAAGGGCTGGTAGGGGACGATGCGGGCGTCGTGCCAGCCCTGGCCCTTGGTGTAGTTCATGACGAACATGTGGTCGGAGAACAGCTTGCCGAAGCCCAGCTGGCTCTCGTCGGCGGGCTTCGCCTTGGGGGTGGTGGTTTTGGTGATCTGGATATTCAACATGTCAATACGCTCCCTTTACTTTGTTGTAATTGAAGTTTGTGCAGACCTCAATAAAAAAGACCTCCGCCGCGCCTGCGCATTTGCAGGAGAGGCGAAAGTCAAACTTCCGTGGTACCACTCTCATTGCCGCCGGTGGGGCGGCCCCTTGTCGGCCCCGGTATCGGGGGGCGGCCGGCGGGGCGTACTGGGGGAGAAGCTCCCGGTTCCGTCCGCTGCTCCCGGGTGAGGCCGGCGAAAGCGTCCCCGCTGCCTTTCACCAAAGCGGCAGCTCTCTAAAGAGGCGTGTTTCCGCGGCATGTCCCGTTCATCACATTTGGAATATTTGCCGATTTAGTTATCTTTATACGCCGTTGGCGGACGAAAGTCAATCGGTAAAATGCACAGAATCCCCCCTCCGCGGGGAAAGAGCGGCGGCGGCGCGGCAATTCTCACCGCGCCGCCGCCGGATTTGACGGACAGGCGCTCACCGGATGCAGGCCATGCCCCGGCGGAAGGCCTCGATATTCAGGGGCACCAGCTTGGCCTTGGCGCCGGTGAACATCTCCTGGATCATGGTTTCGATGGTCTCGGCCTTCAAAATCCCGGTGGCGGCCACGTAGGCCCCCAGCATGACCATGTTGCCCACCTTGGGGTTGCCCACCTCCTCGGCGATCTGGGAGCAGGGGATGTAGTAGGCGGCCAAATCCCCCCGGGACACCTGGTCGCTGACCACGTCGCTGTTGACGAAGACGGCGCCGCCGGACTGGACCCCCGCCTCAAACTTCTCCAGGGAGGGGGCATTCATGGCGATGAGCTCCGTGGGGTGGGCGAAGACGGGGGAGCCCACCGGCTTGTCGGAGAGGACCACGGAGCAGTTGGCGGTGCCGCCCCGCATCTCCGGGCCGTAGGAGGGGGCCCAGGTGACGTTCATGCCCTCGGCCATGCCGGCCTCCGCCAAATTTTTGCCGATGGCCAGGCCGCCCTGGCCGCCGAAGCCGGAAATGATGATCTCTTTTTTCATCTTACTTCACCTCCGCGCCGGTGTCCTTGATGACCCCCAGGGGATAGTAGGGGATCATGTTCTCCTTCAGCCACTCCACGGCCTTCAGGGGCGTCATGCCCCAGTTGGTGGGACAGGTGGACAGCACCTCCACAAAGGTGAAGCCCTCCCGGGCCATCTGCTTTTCAAAGGCCTTCTTGATGGCCCGCTTGGCCTTGTTGATGTTGCCGATGTCGGTGACGCAGACCCGCTCGGCGTAGACGCAGCCGTCCAGGGTGGAGAGCATCTCCGCCACGCGGATGGGCATGCCCGCCTGCTCCACGGTGCGGCCGGACTGGCAGGTGGTGGCCCGCTGGCCGATGAGGGTGGTGGGGGCCATCTGGCCGCCGGTCATACCGTAGATGGCGTTGTTGATGAAGATGGTGGTGAACTTCTCCCCCCGCATGGCGGCGTGGACGATCTCCGCCGCGCCGATGGACGCCAGGTCGCCGTCGCCCTGATAGGTGAACACCGCCTGGTCCGGGTGGGTGCGCTTGATGCCCGTGGCCACGGCGGGGGCCCGGCCGTGGGCGGCCTCCAGCATGTCGCAGCTGAAGTAGTTGTAGGCGAACACGGAGCAGCCCACGGGGCACACGCCGATGGCGCCGTCCAGCAGACCCAGCTCCACCAGAGACTCCGCCACCAGCTTGTGGATGATGCCGTGGTTGCAGCCGGGGCAGTAGTGGAGCTCGTTGTCGGTCAGCCCAGGGGACTTCTGATATACCATCGCCATGTCACTTGACCTCCTTCAAGGCCTTTTGGGCCGATTCCACCATTTCCTCCACCGTGGGCATCACGCCGCCGGCGTGGCCCAGGTAGTGAATGGGCTTCTGCCCCTCCACCGCCAGGCGGACGTCGTCCAGCATCTGGCCGGAGGAGCTCATCTCCACGTCCAAAAACGCCTTCACGTGGTCCCGGGCGGCCAGGTCGTGGAGGGCCTTCTCCGGGAAGGGCCACAGAGTGATGGGGCGGAACAGGCCCACCTTCAGCCCGGCGGCCTGGAGGGTCTCCAGGGCGGTGAGGGCGATGCGGGCGGGGGTGCCGTAGGCGGTGATGATGATCTCCGCGTCCTCGCAGCCAACCTCCTCCCAGCGGGTCTCGTTTTTGGCGATCTCCGCGTACTTCTCGTCCAGGTGGCGGTTGTGGTCGTCACAGTCCTCCGGGGCCATGTACAGGGAGTTGATGACGTTGTGGTGGCTTCGTCCATAGCGGCCGCAGGCGGCCCAGTCCTTGGGCGGCAGCGTGCGCTTGGGCACGGGGCGCCACTCGATGGGCTCCATCATCTGGCCGATGAGGCCGTCGCACACCACCATGACGGGGTTGCGGTACTGATCCGCGATGTCGAAGGCCTCCTGCATGAAGTCCACGGTCTCCTGCACGTTGGAGGGGGCCAGCACCAGCGTCCGGTAGTCGCCGTTGCCGCCGCCCCGGGTGGCCTGGAAGTAGTCGCCCTGGCTGGGCTGGATGGTGCCCAGGCCCGGGCCGCCCCGCATGCAGTTGACGATGACGCAGGGCACCTCGGCCCCCGCCAGGTATGTAATGCCCTCCTGCTTGAGGCTGATGCCGGGGGAGGAGGAGGAGGTCATGGCCCGCTTGCCGGCGCCGGCGGCGCCGTACACCATGTTGATGGCGGCCACCTCCGACTCGGACTGGACGAATACGCCGCCGGCCTTGGGCAGGTGGACGGACATGTACTCGGGCACCTCGCTCTGAGGCGTGATGGGATAGCCGAAGAAACAGTCGCAGCCGGCCCGGATGGCGGCCTCGGCGATGGCTTCATTGCCTTTCCAAAGTTCCTTTTCCACGGATAACGACCTCCTTTTTCAGAATTTTTCCACGGTGATGATGGAATCGGGGCAGATTTTGGCGCAGCTGGCACAGGCGATGCACTGGCTGATGTCGGTGATGGCGGCAGGGTGGTAGCCCTTGCGGTTGATCACGGCTTTGTCGATGGCCACGATGTGCTTGGGGCACACGGTGGTGCACAGCTCGCATCCCTTGCAGCGGTCGGAATCAAACGTCACTTTCGCGCTCATGATGGATGGTCCTCCTTCCCCTTCCGCCGCGGTCATTCCCACGGCTTTTTCATGCGGATGGTGATTGGAAACACAGGCTCCGCCAGCTCCGGCAGGCCACCGGCAAGCCGCGCCTCCGCCACGTGGCAGAGGACGGGGATGCCGGTCTCGGCGGACACGGCGGCGGCCAGGACGGCGCCCTTGCGGATGTCGGCGCCGGTGGTCTCTTGGCACAGGTGGGTGTTGTTGACAAGGCCGGTGCAGGTGAGGCCGGTGGCCTGCTCAATGCCCCGCAGATAGGTCACGGCGTCCGCCGCCTGGCGGACCTCCGGCCGGTTGGCGTTGAGCACGCAGATCAGCTGGTGGTCCTCCGCCTGGATCTGGGGGCGAAACCGGGCCAGCACCCGGGCGCCCACCGGGTCGCCGCCGATGTCCAGCACACCCGTCACCGTCCGGTCCTCCAGGATGGTCAGGAGCTCCGCCGGCAGGGCGGGCACGTCGGCGTCGGAGCAGGCCTGGGAGGAGGAGATCAGGCGGACCCCCGCCCCCTCCAGCAGCGGCCGCCGCTCCCGGGAGCGGAAGTAGGGGTTGACGATGTCCAGGTCCGCCAGCATGACCCGGCGGCCCTCCGCCGCCAGGGCCAGGGCCAGGTTCACGGCGAATTCCGTCTTGCCGGTGCCGTAGTGGCCGGTGATGATGGAGAGGCGGTGGGAGCAGATGGTGGAAGCGGTCAAGAAAAAAGCCTCCCTCCCTAAAATTTTCTTGTTGTATTATTTCTGTATCTGTTGTATGATGTCATTGTACACCAGGCCACATCGGATGTCAAGGGGGAGGCTTGGGAGTTTTGACGAAAGAAACTGTGATAAAATAAGGTATCAAACATTTCCGATGGAGGGATGGACATGGCGGAGCCGAGAAAGACCAAGCTGTCGGAGCAGACCTCCGACCGGCTGTACGAGCTGATTGTGGAGGAGCAGCGGTATGCCCCGGGCAGCAAGCTGCCCAACGAAAACGAGCTCAGCGAGGCGCTGCGGGTCAGCCGCACCACGTTGCGGGAGGCCATCTCCTTTCTGGTTGCCCAGGGGGTGCTGGAGATCCGGCGGGGGAAGGGGACCTTCGTCTCCGAGAGCCTGCCGGCGTCGGGGCTGGATTTGACCAGCCTTGCCAGCATGCGCTCCCGGGTCCGGGCCAAGGACCTCTTTGAGATGCGGCTGATTTTCGAGCCCGCCACCGTGGCCCTGGCCTGCCAGCGGGGGACGGACGAGGAGCTGCAGCAGATTTTGAAGCGGGCCCGGCGGATGGAGCGCATCGCCGCCGAGGGGGGGGACTGGCCGCTGGCGGACCAGGAATTTCACTTCGCTATCATCAAGGCCTCCCACAATGAGTATATGCGGCGGCTGTATCCCATCATCAACAGCGCGGTGAACGAGATCCTCCAGCTCTCCCAGAACCGCCAGCAGATGCAGGACATCGCCCTGTCGGACAACCGGATGATCCTGGAGTTTCTGCTCCAGCGGGACGAGGCGGGCGCCCGCCACGCCATGAGCATCCACATGCGCCACCTGATCCACACCCTCCAGGGCTGAGACCGCGCCCACTGGACAAGCTCACAAAAAGCGGAAGGGAAACTGTGCAATTTGCACAGTGGGGGGCGGGGAGACGCCGGTGAAATCCCTGCAAAAGAGGACAGATGGCCCGGGGACTTTGCCAAAACAGACAATTTTAACCAGCTCATTCACAAATTGTACACAAATTTCATGTTACCCTCTTAACAAACCGGAAAGAACCGTGTATAATAGCACCCATAAGCGAGCGCTATTTTTAACGGGCTGTTTGCGGAAACGGCAGGGATATGAGCGATTGCTTTTCAACAGACGGGATAGGAAACGACTTTATGGAAATGACACTGCAGGCGCGGCTGGAAAAGCTGCTGGATGCCTATTCGTATTACTTCGACATCGAGCGGGATGTGGCCGTCGCCGGGGGGGAGTTTCCCGCCGCAGCGGTCTATCATTTCCGGGAGGAGAATTACGTGGCCACCAAGGCCCACGTGATCTACGCCACGGAGCAGCATGAGTACGTCTTTTTCTGTCTGGCGGAGCACCTGGACGCGGAGACCCTGGGGCGCTGGATCACCCTCTCCCGGGAGGCCGGGATGGCGCGCATTCAGCCCAGCGGCGAGCACATGTTCTCTTATGTGACGCTGGTCATCCTGGCGGACACCATCGACCCGGAGGCGCAGAAGCTCCTGAAACGGACCCGCTTCCGCAAAAACTTTCGGCTGGCACTCCATGGCTGGATGGAGTATCACATAGCGGCAATGGAATGTTCCACGCAGCGCTTCTTTTCCAATCCAGCCGGAAAGGAAGCACGTAAGACCTTGGAGCGGAACTTCGGTCCCGACCCCAAGGCAAAATAAGAAGGGAGAATTGTATGAATTCACTCGTAATCATGCTGGTCAGCGTCGTCGTGCTGGTCTGCGGCTATCTGTTCTACGGCAGATGGCTGGCCAAGCAGTGGGGCGTTGATCCCTCCAAGGAGACCCCCGCGCACACCATGGCCGACGGCAACGACTACTGCGCTGCCAAGGCCCCCGTCCTGCTGGGCCATCACTTCGCCTCCATCGCAGGCGCCGGCCCCATCAACGGACCCATTCAGGCCGCCATCTTCGGCTGGGTTCCCGTCCTTCTGTGGATTCTGATCGGCGGCGTCTTCTTCGGCGCCACCCATGACTTCGCGTCCCTGTTCGCCTCCATCCGGCACGAGGGCAAGTCCATCGGCCACGTCATCGAGGTCAACATCGGCCGCCGGGGCAAGAAGCTGTTCCTGGTCTTCGCCTACCTGACCCTGTTGCTGGTGGTTGCCGCCTTCGGCTCCATCGTGGTGGGCACCTTCGCCTCCGGCGCCGAGGGCACCGAGGCCTTCAGCGTCGCCAACGGCCGCACCGCCATGATCTCCATGCTGTTCATCGTGCTGGCCATCGTCTTCGGCTTCCTGGTCTACCGCCGCAACGCCCCCCTGGGCGTGTCCACCGTGGTGGGCGTGGTCGCCCTGGTGGCCTGCATCGTCATCGGCTACAATGTGCCCATCCACATGGGCGCCGGCTTCTGGAGCATTTTCGTGATGGTGTACATCCTGATCGCCTCCGTCACCCCCGTGTGGATCCTGCTCCAGCCCCGTGACTACCTGAACAGCTTCCTGCTGTACGGCATGCTGGCCCTGGCTGTGATCGGCGTTGTGGTGGCCCACCCCGTGGTGGCTCTGCCCGCCTTCACCGGCTTTGGCGGCATCAAGGGCGACAGCATGCTCTTCCCCGTCCTGTTCATCACCGTGGCCTGCGGCGCCATCTCCGGCTTCCACTCCCTGGTGGGCTCCGGCACTACTGCCAAGCAGCTGGACAATGAGAAGGACGCCATGGCAATCGGTTACGGCGGCATGCTCATCGAGTGTGCCCTGGCCGTGATCTCCCTGATCTGCGTGGGCATCCTGTTCGCCGACGGCGCTATGCCCGCCGGCACCCCCACCGTGGTTTTCGCCACCGGCGTGTCCACCATGCTGCAGGCTGTGGGCCTGCCCTATGACGTCATGTACTCCGTCATCATCCTGTCCGTGTCCGCCTTCTGCCTGACCTCTCTGGATACCGCCACCCGTCTGGCCCGCTACATGCTCCAGGAGTTCTTCGTGGATGAGGGCACCGACCCCGCCACTCTGACCGGCGTCAAGAAGGCCCTGGCCAATCCCTTTGTGGCCACCCTCATCACCGTCATTCTGGGCGGCATCCTGATGACCGGCGGCTACAGCCTGATCTGGCCCCTGTTCGGTGCCGCCAACCAGCTGCTGGCCGCTCTGGCTCTGCTGGCCTGCGCCGCCTGGCTGGGCAACATCGGCAAGAACAACAAGATGTTCTACATCCCCATGGTGTTCATGCTGCTGGCTACCCTGACCTCCCTGGCTATCACCTTCAAGACCAAGATTGCCAGTCTGATGGCCGGCTCTGCCACCGTGGCGGCCGACGTGCTGCAGACCATCTTCTCCGGCGTGCTGTTTGTCCTGGCCATCGTGCTGGTGGTCGAGGGCTTCAAGGCGCTGAGCAACAAGAAGGCTGCCGCCAGCAAGTAAGCATCCTCCCATTCATTCCGGCGGCGGAGTTTTGCCAGTCTCCCCCCGCCATGCAGGACCGCCGCGCAAGCGGCGGTCCTGCTGATTGAAGGGGCTGCG
>NZ_UQXD01000056.1 GCF_900544955.1 uncultured Oscillibacter sp. | reverse complement strand
TCTCCCAGAGCACCTGGTCCGGGGTTTTCAGCTGCTCGGACTTGTGGCGGAAGAAGCCGGTAAAGCCCTTCCGAACCGGTGCCTCCGCCGGGGCGGCGGGGGCGGCAGGGGCGGCGTCGTCCAGGGGGATGTCGATCCGGGGCCGCTCCCCGCTCCGGCGCTGGGGCCGGGCGGGCTCCGCAGGCACCACGCGGATGGCGGGGGTCTCCGGCTCCTCCTCATAGCGGGGCCGCGCCCGGTGCCGCTCCAGCAGGGCGCCCAGGGTCAAGTGCAGGGCGGTCATCAGCGCGATCACCGTCAGCACCGCGAAGATGACCACGGAGGCAAACGTGGCAAACACCGCCACGGACCCCTCCGCCAGGCTGCCGGACACGGCGCCGCCGGAGATCATGGCCTGGCCGGAGAGCCACAGATCCCGCAGGATGGCGATGGAGGAGCGGTAGGTCTCCTTGCACAGCAGCATGTGCCCCAGCGTGCCGCCCAACAGCGGCAGCAGCAGCGCGCAGCTCACCCGCAGCCGCACGGGGCGGCCGTGGTGGAACAGCAGAATCAGCGCCGCCAGCAGCACCGCCGGGCCCGCCAGATAATAGCCGTAGCCGAAGAGGCCCTTCAGCAGCACCGCCAGCGCGTCGATGAGGATGGCGCTGGCATGAAAATAGCTGACAAAGATGCACAGCGCCAGGGCCAGCAGCAGGAAGCCCCCCACCTCCCGGCGGATGGGCTGCTTCTGCGGCGGCTTTTTGGCCCGGGAGGCGCCGCTCTTTTTGGTGGTTGTGGTCTTCTTTTGTGTCGTGGACGCCACGGTATGTACCTCCGATGTGGTCTTTCAGGTCGTTACTTCTGTAGGAATTGCAGCAGCAGGGTCAGCGCGCCGGCGGCCCAGCAGTAGTAGGCGAAGAAGCCGAATTTGCCCTTGTCGGCGATCAGCTTCAGCAGGCGGATGCAGGCATAGCCCACCACGGCGGCCACCGCCACCCCCGCCAGGTACACCGGCACCTCCTCCCAGGGAACGCTGGCCGCCAGGGCATCCTTCAAACTGAGGATGTTGGCCCCCAGAATGGCGGGAATGGACAGCAAAAAGGAGAAGCGGACGGCAAATCGCCGGTCAAAGCCCACGAAGCACCCGGCGGTGATGGTGGTGCCGGAGCGGGAGATGCCCGGGCAGGTGGCCACCGCCTGGGCGACGCCCACCAGCAGCACGTCCAGCATGGTGGCGGTGCGCTCGGTCTTGCGGCCCCGCTTCACCCGGTCGCTGGCGAAGAGCAGGCAGCCGGTGGCCACCAGCGCCCCGCCCACAAAGTACATGTTGTTCCCCAGGCCCTCCACCAGGCTCTTGACGGGCAGCACCACAAACAGCGGCAGCGTGCCCACGATAATCAGCAGAATCATCCGCCGGGCGGGGGGGACAGGATTGGGGGTGGACCGGCGGGCCAGGTCCCGGACGCCGCAGAACAGCTCCACGACCATCTCCCGGATATCCTCCCAGTAGGCCGCGAACACCGCCACCAGCGTGCCCAGGTGCAGCAGCACGTCAAAAAACTCCGGGATGTCGGCGGCGCCGGACATGCCCAGCAGGTTCTCCGCAATGGCGAGGTGGCCGGAGCTGGAGATGGGCAGAAATTCCGCCACACCCTGGATCAGGCCCAGCAGCATGGATGACAGCAGTGACATTGGCCTCACACTCCTTCAATCAATTCAAATTCTCATACGATGATAGTATAGCATGGGCGGCCTGCAAATTCCAGTCATATTTCCGCGGCCTCCGGCGCCGCCCCGCCCGGGAACGGAAAGGGGACCGCCGGAAGGCGGTCCCTCGCTCTTATGCTTCCTCCAGGCGCTCCAACGCGGCCCGGGCGGCGGCCTGCTCGGCCTCCTTTTTGCTGTGGCCGCTACCGCTGCCCAGGGCGCGGCCGTTGAGCAGCACCTCCGCCACAAAGGTCTTGGCGTGGTCCGGCCCCTGCTCCCCGGCCATGCGGTAGGTCAGCACCTGGTCGGCCTGGCGCTGGACCAGCTCCTGAAGGGCGGTCTTGTAGTCCCGGCGGCGCTCCTCCACCACCTCTTCCTTCTCCGCCTCCAGCAGCAGGCGGTGAATCAGGGCGGAGGCGGCGCCGATGCCGCCGTCCAGGTAGACCGCGGCGAACACCGCCTCCGTGGCGTCCGCCAGGATGGAGGTCCGCTCCCGGCCGCCGCCGGCCTCCTCCCCCCGGCCCAGCTTCAAATACCGGCCCAGGTCCAGCTTCTGCGCCACCTCGTACAGGCTCTGCTCGCACACCAGTGCCGCCCGGATGCGGGTCAGGTCCCCCTCCGGCAGGTCGGGATGCTGGACAAAAAGGAACTCCGCCGTCACAAAGCCCAGCACCGAATCCCCCAGAAACTCCAGCCGCTCATTGCTGTTCAGGTGGACGGCGCGGTGCTCGTTGGCGTAGGAGCTGTGGCTCAGCGCCTCGCTGAGCAGCCGCTGGTCCCGAAAGGTATAGTTCAGTTTCTTTTCCAGTTCCTGCATGACGGTCCTCTCCAAAAGGAAGCCCCGCGCCAGCGCGGGGCTTCCCTGATTTACTTCAGCTTGCCGGCGATGTAGTTCACGGCGTCGCCCACGGTTTTCAGCGTTCCCAGCTCATCCTCCTGGATTTCGCCCACCTCGAACTCCTCCTCCATGGCCATGACCAGCTCCACCAGGTCCACGGAGTCGGCGCCCAGATCCTCCTCGAAGGCGGTGTCCATAGAGACCTCCTCCGGCTCCAGGGCAAACTGCTCCGCCACCAGGTCCCGCATCGTCTGGAAAATTTCTTCAATCGACATGACGTTCACTCCTCATGTTCTATGCTTGTTGGGGTAATCATACGGCAAGTGACGCGCCCCTGTCAAGAGGGTTTATGCTTTTTCTGGAAACCGCTCCACCTTCATCAGGTCGATGTCCCGCTGGATGTCCGCGATGAAACCGCTCTCGGCGTACTCCTTGGCCCGGAGCACGGCGTTGCAGACGGCCCGGGCGTCGGAGGAGCCGTGGGCCTTGATGACTGGGCGGGAGATGCCCAAAAACGGCGTGCCGCCCACCTCGCTGGGGTCCAGCAGCTTTTTCATCTCTGCCAGGTCGCTCTTCACCAGGGCGGCGGCCAGCTTCGTCTTGGTCCCGGAGAGGAACATCCGCTTCAATTCCTTCAGCAAAAACTTGCTGGTGCCCTCCAAGCTCTTGAGCATGACGTTGCCGGTAAACCCGTCGGCCACCACCACGTCGGCCCCGCCCAGCATCACCTCGTTGGCCTCGATGTTGCCGATGAAGCGGATGCGGCCCGCGTCCCCCGCCTCCCGCAAAAGGGCGTGGGTCTCGTGGCGGAGGGCGTCGCCCTTCTCCGCCTCGGCGCCGATGTTCAGCAGGCCCACCCGGGGTTCCTCCACCCCCAGAACCCGCTTGGCATAGTAGCTCCCCAAGTACGCGAACTGGAGCAGGTACTCCGGCGTGCACTCGGCGTTGGCGCCGCAGTCGCACAAGATGGTCCGCCCGGCGGCGGTGGGAATCACGGGGCCCATGGCGGCCCGGCGGATGCCCCGGATGCGCTTGACCAGCAGCGTGGCCCCCGCCAGCAGGGCGCCGGTGGACCCGGCGGACACGAAGGCGTCCCCCGCCCCCTCTTTCAGCAGGTTCAAGCCCACCGTCAGGGAGGAGTCCTTTTTCATCTTGAAGGCGGTGGCGGGATCGTCCGCGATCTCCACCACCTCCGTGGCGTCCCGCACCTCCACCCCGGCGGGCAGGGTCTTCTCTCCGCAGGCCTCCACGGCCCGCAGCACCTCCGCCGTCCGGCCCACCAGCAGAATCTCCACCCCATGGGTCCGGTGGGCGTCCAGCGCCCCCTGGACGATGGCTCCGGGGGCGTTGTCGCCGCCCATGGCGTCTACGATGATCTTCATGTCAGGACCTCCTCTTTCTTTGCCTCAATGATGGCCAGAGACCGGGCCGACAGCTCCGCGTTCTTGTTTCGCTTCCCCTTCACCCGATGGTCCAGCGGCGGCATGATGCCGAAGTTGATGTTCATGGGCTGGAACTGGGTGACGGAGGGGTTGGAGACGTACAGCGCCAGGGCGCCCACGGCGGTCTCCTGGGGGAAGTCCACAGGGGGCTGGCCCAGCAGCCGCCGGGCGGTCTCCACCCCCACCAGAAAGCCGCTGGCGGCGGACTCCACATACCCCTCCACCCCGGTCATCTGCCCGGCGAAGGAGATGCGGGGCTCCGCTTTCAGCCGGTAATACCGGTCCAGCAGACGGGGGGAATTCAAAAACGTGTTGCGGTGCATGACGCCGTAGCGGAGAAACTCCGCGTCGTGGAGGGCGGGAATCATGGAGAACACCCGCCGCTGCTCCGGAAAGCGAAGGTGGGTCTGGAAGCCCACCATGTTGTACACGGTGCCGTCGGCGTTGTCCCGCCGCAGCTGCACCACGGCGTAGGGCCAGCGGCCGGTGCGGGGGTCGTCCAGCCCCCGGGCCTTCAGCGGGCCGTAGAGCAGCGTGTCGTGGCCCCGGCGGGCCATGACCTCCACCGGCATGCAGCCCTCAAACACCTTGCCGTCCTCAAAGCCGTGGACCTCCGCCTCCTGGGCGGTGGTCAGGGCTTCCCAGAAGGCGTCGTATTCCTCCCGGTTCATGGAGCAGTTGACATAATCTGCGCTCCCCCGGTCGTACCGGGAGCCAAACCACGCCTTTTCCATGTCCACGCTCTCGGCGGACACCAGAGGGGCCGCCGCGTCGTAGAAGTGCAGGCCGCTGTCCGTCCCCAGCAGGGACTGAAGCCTGTCCGCCAGCGCGTCGGAGGTCAGGGGGCCGGTGGCCACCACCACCTCCCCCTCGGCGGGGAGGTCCGTCACTTCGCCGGGAACCACGGTGATGCGGGGATGGTTCCGCACCCGCTCCGTCACCAGGGCGGCAAAGCCGTGGCGGTCCACCGCCAGGGCGCCGCCGGCCTCCACCCGGGTGGCGTCGGCACAGGCGAGAATCAGGGAGTCCATGCGGCGCAGCTCCTCCTTCAAGAGGCCCACGGCGTTTTCCAGCTGGTCGCTGCGCAGGGAGTTGGAGCAGCACAGCTCCGCGAAGTGCTCCGTGATATGGGCGGGGGTCTTCTTCTCCGGCTTCATCTCCCGGAGCGTGACGTCGATGCCCCGCCGGGCCAGCTGCCAGGCGCACTCGCTGCCGGCGAGGCCAGCGCCGATAACCGTTACATTCATGTCAGTGGTCCTTTCTTGGTCCCACGGATCGGGGGACGGGAGTAACCGCGCATCCGGCGCGGGGACGGGGGGATGCCGCCGCCGGGCGGGGACGGGGATTTCCGCCCCACAGGGGCGGGACGGGGGTGTGGGGCTTTGCCCCATAGAATGCACCCCCCATTTTCTTTTGTCTTGCAAAAGAAAACGGGCCGTGCACGGTCCAAAAGAAAAACGCTTTTTCCTTGCGAAATTGACCCCTCTGGGGTCAACTTCGCACAGCGGGGGTCTTCGGAGCCGGTGCTTCCGGTTTTTGGAGGGCCTTCTACCGGTTCGCGCCCGACATGGTACAACTTTGGGAGTTCGGCTCCCGCGATTGGGGGTGCGGAGGAGGCCGGGGTGGTTGTCGAATAGCCCCTGCTCCGCTTTCCGCGCTCCCCGCTTCGCTCAGCGCTGCCTGGGTGATTACTTGGCAAACGCCACTGCGAGATCGGGGAGCGGCAGCGGATGGGAGAAGAAAGTCAAGTCAGTTTTGCACCATTCCAACGCAATTCCCGGTCGCGGGTGGAAATCTGGGGCGAGATTGGCCCAAACCCGCGCCCAACGCTTCGACAAACAAGTTTCCACCCAAGGTCTCTTTCTAAGACCCGCGTCCCCACACTGCGCCCGCATGGGCGCAGATGTGGACATAAGCGCCTTTCTTTTGGACCGTGCACGGCCCGTTTTCTTTTCGGTAAGACGTTTTGGGGTCCCCGCAGAGACCCAGCGAAGCGGTCTCTGTGGGGAGCGGAGGAGCAAGGGAGCGGGCGCAGTTTTCGCCGCAGGCGGAAACGGAGGCAAGCGGACTTTGCGACGACGCCATGGGGGGTGCATTCCCGTGGGGCAACGCCCCACACTCCTCCGCACCCGGTCAGGTGCGGCGATTGCTTTGGCCCAAGAGGTAATCCGTAGTCACCCCAAAGTAATCCGCCAGCTTCATCAGCCCGGGAACATCCGGATAATGGGTTGCAGATTCGTAGTACAGATACGCCCGCTGAGAAACTGCCAGATACTCCGCCATCTCTTTGGATGTCATACGGCACTCTTTCCTCAACTCTTTCAATCGCTCTGCAAAAACTTTCATAACAGCCCCTTGATATCGAAACTTCACTATAATTGAATTCAAAGTTCAATTATAGACGGTTACGTGTATGAACGATTCCATGAACTGCCTTTTCAGCTACATCTTGGAAAGGCGCCTCCAAGACTATCTCCCGGGCCCGGCTTATCTCCTGCTCTCCTCCCGCTGGGACACCCAGAGGGAAGCCCTCAAAAGCTGCCTGTCTCCAGACCAGTTCACCCTCCTGGAGGCGCTGATGGAGACCCGGGAGCGGCAGGCGCAGATGGACCTGGAGGCGCTGTTCTGCACCGGCTGGGCGGTATTCCGGGAACTGCTTTAGGCCTCCGCCTTCTTGGCGGCCGTCTTTTTCGCCGCAGGCTTCTTGGCGGTGGTCTTTTTGGCCCCGGGTTTCTTGGCGGCGGTCTTTGCGGATGCCTTGGCCGTGGTCTTTTTGGCCGGGGAGGCCTTTTCCGCCGTCTTTTTGGCAGGGGCCTTTTTCGCCGCAGGCGCCTTCTTGGCCCCGGAAGCCTCGGCGGGCGCCCCCTCCGCCGGATCGGCCCCATCCTTCTTCTCCGCCGTGGCGGCGGGCTTCTTGGGATAGCCCCGCTTCTCCTCCGGCAGGAAGTTGGCGCAGGCGACATTGATGCAGAAGGGCTTCTTGAAGCCCTTCCCCGCCTTTTTGAACATGGTCTGGCCGCACACCGGACAGTCGTCCTTCACCGGCACGTCCCAGGTCATGAAGTCGCACTTGGCGGCCTCGTCCCGGCTGTTCATATGCTCACAGCAGTAATAGGTGTACTGCTTGCCCGTCTTCTTGCTGGTGCCGGTGCGTTTCATGATGCGCCCGCCGCACTTGGGGCAGCGGCCCGGCATCTCCACCACCAGCGGCATGGTGAAACTGCACTCCGGATACCCCGGGCAGGCCAGAAAGCGGCCGAACCGGCCGGATTTCACCACCAGATTCCGCCCGCACTCCGGACAGATCTCCTCGCTCACCTCGTCGGGCACCTTGATGCGCACACCCTCCAGGTCCTTCTCCGCCTTTTGCAGGCTCTGGTCAAAGTCCCCGTAGAAGTCCCGCAGGACCCCCTTCCAGGGGGTGCCGCCGTCCTCCACGTGGTCCAGCTTCTGCTCCATGTTGGCGGTGAACTTCAAATCCGCGATGTCGGAGAACTTGTCCTTCATCAGCTCCGTCACCACCCGGCCCAGGTTGGTGATGTGGAGGTACTTGCCCTCCTTGATGACGTACTCCCGGTCCAGAATGGTGGACACGGTGGGCGCATAGGTGGAGGGGCGGCCGATGCCCTGCTCCTCCATGGCCCGGATGAGGGTGGCGTCGGTGTAATGGGCGGGGGGCTGGGTGAAGTGCTGGTCCTTGGAGAACTCCCGCAGCGTCAACGTCTCCCCCTCCTGGAGGGCGGGGAGCGGCGACTCCTTCTCCTCCTTCTCCTCGTCCTTTCCCTCCTCGTACACGGCGGTGTAGCCGGAGAATTTCAGGCTGGAAGAGGTGGCCCGGAAGCTGTGGCGCTCCGCCTCGATGTCCACTGCCACGCTGTCGTACACGGCGTTGGCCATCTGGCAGGAGACAAAGCGGCTCCAGATCAGGCGGTAGAGGCGGTACTGCTCGCCGGTGAGGTCCTTTTTCAGCAGCTCCGGCGTCCACTCCACGTTGCTGGGGCGGATGGCCTCGTGGGCGTCCTGGGCGGTGGCCTTGGCCTTGTAGTGGTTGGGGCCCTTGGCGGGGTAATAGGCCTGGCCGTAGCGGCCCACGATGAAGTCCTTGGCGGCGGCGATGGCCTCCTCGCTCAGCCGCAGGGAGTCGGTACGCATATAGGTGATGAGGCCCACGGTGCCCTCCCCCTCGATGTCCACGCCCTCGTAGAGCTGCTGGGCGATGGCCATGGTGCGGCGGGGGGTCATGGAGAGCTTGCGGGAGGCCTCCTGCTGGAGGGTGGAGGTGGTGAAGGGCGGCGAGGGGGAGCGCTGCTTATCGGTGCGCTTCACGCTCTTGACGGTGAAGACCGCCCGCTCCGTCTCCTGCACCACGGCGTCCACCTCCGCCGCGGATTTCAGCTCCGCCTTCTTGCCGTCCTTGCCGTGATACCGGGCGGCGAAGGCGGGCTTTTGCACGTCGGCGCCCAGGAGGTTGGCGTCCAGGGTCCAGTACTCCTCCGGCTGGAAGGCCTCGATCTCCCGCTCCCGGTCGTCCACCATGCGGGTGGCCACGGACTGAACCCGCCCGGCGGACAGGCCCCGGCGGATTTTCTTCCACAGCAGGGGGCTGAGCTGATAGCCCACAATCCGGTCCAGGATGCGGCGGGCCTGCTGGGCGTCCACCAGGTTCTGGTCGATGTCCCGGGGCTCCCGGATGCTCTCCTGCACCACCTTTTTGGTGATCTCATTAAAGGTGACCCGGCGGGTCTTGTCGTCCGTCAGGTTCAACAGGTGCTTCAAATGCCAGGAAATGGCCTCGCCCTCCCGGTCCGGGTCGGTGGCGAGATAGACCATGTCCGCCGCCTTGGCGGACTTTTTCAGGTCGCTGATGATCTCTTCCTTCCCCTTGATGGGCTTGTAAACCGGCTCAAAATCGTGCTCCAAATCCACGCCCAGGGTGCTCTTGGGCAGGTCCCGGAGATGGCCCAT
The DNA here is from genome assembly GCF_900544955.1 of uncultured Oscillibacter sp. Lineage (GTDB taxonomy): Bacteria > Bacillota > Clostridia > Oscillospirales > Oscillospiraceae > Oscillibacter. The sequence goes on along the minus strand of NZ_UQXD01000056.1, from coordinate 4,644 downwards.
GCAGGCCTTCACCTCGAACTCCTTGCCCAGATATTTGCCGATGGTCTTGGCCTTCGCGGGAGACTCCACGATGACCAGGCTGTGCTTTGCCATAGTTACCTCCAGACGTCCCCGGCGGGGGGCGCGTTTTTATACGTCCGGCGCTCCGGACAAGGTCACGGCGCGGGTGTAGCGTTTTCCGCTGTGCTGCCGGACCAAATTTTCGATTTCAAGCAGGGTCAGGGCCGCCAGCACCCGCCGGGCGGGGATGCCGGTGGCGTCGATCAGATCGTCCACCGCCATGGGCGCCTCCTCGGGCAGGGCGCACAGCAGGGCGAGCTGGTCGGCGGGGAAGCTCCGGGTGCTCAGGTCCAGCACCGGCGGCACCTCCTTGGGCGGCGCTGCCTGCCGGGCTTGATAGCCCAGGGTCTTGGGCTGCTCCCGGGCCGGCTCCTCTCGGAGCTTTGCCGGAAAGCGGGCCTCATATTCCCGCAGGATGTCCCAGGCATCGGCGGTCAGTCCGGCGCCGTCCCGGATAAGGCGGTTGCAGCCCACGCTGTTGGGCGCGTCAATGGGGCCGGGGACGGCAAACACGTCCCGGCCCTGCTCCAAGGCCGTCTCGGCGGTGATGAGCGCACCGCTGCGCTCCGGCGCCTCCACCACCAGCGTGGCGAGGCACAGCCCCGAGAGAATGCGGTTCCGGGCGGGAAAGTGCCGCCCGGCCGGCTCGGTCCCCGGCGGGTATTCGGACAGCAGCACGCCTGCGGCGGCCACGTCCTCGTAGAGATAGCGGTTCTCCGGCGGATACCGGACGTCCAGTCCGCCGCCGGTGACGCCCACGGCCATGCCGCCGGCGCGGAGGGCGCCCCGGGTGGCGGCGGCGTCGATGCCCCTGGCCATGCCGCTGACCACCAGCGCACCGCCGCGGGCCAGGCCGTAGCCCAGCTTCTCCGCGCAGGCGGTGCCGTAAGGGGTGCAGTTCCGGGTGCCCACCACGGCCACCGCCGCCTCCTCGTCGAAGGCGGGCAGGCGGCCCTTCCAGTACAGCAGGCAGGGCGGGTCGTAGATGTTTTTCAGGCGGCCGGGGTAGGCCGCGTCCTGTATGGTGAGCAGGTGCTGGTCCAGCCGCTGGCACTCCGCCAAAATCCGGTTGGCGTTGTCCAGATTGTGGTCCTCCAGCGCCGCCGCCTGCTCCAGCGTGATGCCCTCTGTCAGGAGGATCTCCCCCTGGTCGGCGTAAAAGACGCTCTCCGGGTCCCCGAAATGGCGCAGCAGCGCCAGCCGGGTCTGGTTCGTCAGCCCCGGCAGCTCCGTCATCCACAGCCAGAATTTCAGCACAGCGTCTCCTCCTCAGTCGTTTCGGGCGGCCTCCCACAGCAGCACCGCGGCGGCCGCCGCGGCGTTCAGGGACTCACAGTGGTCCCGCATGGGGATGCGCACGGTCTGCGTACAGGCGGCCAGCACCTCCGCCGAGAGGCCCCGGCCCTCGCTGCCGATGGCCACGGCGCAGCGGGCGTAATCCGTCTGCCGGGCGTCCACGGTGTCGGCCCGGAGAGCCGCGCCGTACAGCGGCAGGCCGCTGGCCGCCAGCAGCGCCGCCAGCTCCTCCACGCCGCAGGACCACACTGGGCAGCGGAACACCGCCCCCATGGTGGCCCGGACAGTCTTGGGGTTGTAGAGGTCCGCGCAGGCGTTCACCAAAAACAGCCCGTCGGCGCCAAAGGCGTCGGCGGTGCGGAGGATGGTGCCCACGTTGCCCGGGTCCTGCACGCCGTCCAGCACTACGTAGCGCTTTCCCGGCAGCGTCTGCGGCAGCGTCTGGCGCCGCAGCCCGCAGATGGACAAAACCCCCTGGGGGGTCTCCGCCGGGGAGAGAGACTTCATCACGTCCGGCGGCACCTCCACTACCCGCACCCCGGCGGGGAGGGGCGGCACGCCGGCCCCCTCCGAGAAGACCACGGCGCGGAGGTCCGCGCCGTGGAGAAGGGCCTCCTCCAGCAGCTTGGGGCTGTCGCTCACAAACTCGCCGGAGGTCCGGCGGTAAGAGGCGGAGGCCGCCAGCTTGCGCAGGTGGGTGCAAAGGGGGTTCGTGCGGCTGGTGATGCGCTCCATGGCCCGCGGCCTCCTCTCTGTCGGTAACAATCGGGATCCCCGGTCAGTCCAGGGGCTTCATGGTCGGGAAGAGAATGACCTCCCGGATGCTGTCGGAATTGGTGAGCATCATCACGCAGCGGTCGATGCCCATGCCCATGCCGCCGGTGGGCGGCATGCCGTATTCCAGGGCGTTGAGGAAGTCCTCGTCCAGCATCTCCGTCTCGTCGTCGCCCCGCTCCCGCTGCTCCACCTGCTTTTCAAAGCGGCGGCGCTGGTCGATGGGGTCGTTCAGCTCGGAGTAGGCGTTGGCCAGCTCGCTGCGGCAGACGAACAGCTCGAACCGCTCCGTCAGCCGGGGGTCCGCGGGGCTCCGCTTGGTAAGGGGGGAGACCTCCACGGGATACATGGTGATGAAGGTGGGCTGAACCAGCTGCTCCTCCACCCGCTGGTCAAAGCAGGCGTACAGGGCGTTGCCCCAGGTCTTCTCCGCCGCCTCCGCCAGCTCCACGCCGGCGGCCTTCGCCGCAGCCACCGCCTCCTCGTCGCCGCTGACGGCGCCGAAGTCGATGCCCGCGTACTCCTTCACGGCGTCCACCATCGTCAGGCGGCGCCAGCCGGGGGTCAGGTCGATGCTCTCCCCCTGCCACTCCGCCTGGTAGGTGCCCAGAATCTCCTTGGCGGCGCCGGAGAGGATGCCCTCCGCCACGTCCATCATGCCGTGGAAATCGGTGTAGGCCTGGTAGAGCTCTACTGTGGTAAACTCCGGGTTGTGCTTGGGGTCCATGCCCTCGTTGCGGAAGATGCGCCCGATCTCGTACACCCGGTCCATGCCGCCCACGATCAGCCGCTTCAAGGGCAGCTCCGTGGCAATGCGCATGTACATATCCAGGTCCAGGGTATTGTGGTGGGTGATGAAGGGCCGGGCCGCGGCGCCGCCGGCGATGGTGTTCAGCACCGGGGTCTCCACCTCGATATAGCCCAGGCCATCCAGGTAGCTGCGCATGAAGCGGATGAACTGGGAGCGGATGACGAAGTTTCGCTTCACCTCCGGGTTCACCATCAAATCCACGTACCGCTGCCGGTAGCGCAGCTCCCGGTCCTGTAAGCCGTGAAACTTCTCCGGCAGGGGCAGCAGGGACTTGGAGAGGAGGGTGATGTCCTTGGCCCGGACGCTCATCTCCCCCCGCTGGGTGCGGAACACCTCGCCGTCCACGCCCACGATGTCGCCGATGTCGTATTTCTTGAAGGCCTTGTAGGTGTCCTCGTCCATCTCGTCCTGGCGGGCGTAGAGCTGGATGCGGCCGTCCCGGTCCTGGAGATCGCAGAAGCTGACCTTGCCCATGCCCCGCTTGCTCATCAGGCGGCCCGCCACTTTCACGGACTGGCCCTCCATGGCGTCGAAATGGTCTTTGATCTGCTGGGAGGTGGTATCCCAGTCAAAGCGGGTCTGCCGGAAGGGGTCCTGTCCGGCGTCCTGGAGGGCCGCCAGCTTCTCCCGGCGGACCAGGCGCTGCTGGTTCAAATCCAGCTCCGGCTGCTCCGGTCTCTTTTGTTCAGCCATGTCTCTCTCCTTATCGCTCGATCTTCATCACCGTGTAGGCGATGGAACCACGGGGCGCCTCCACCGTGACGGTGTCGCCCTCCTTGGCGCCCAGCAGCGCCCGGCCGAAGGGGGACTCCTCGGAGATCACGCCGTGCATGGGGTCCGCCTCCTGGGAGCCCACGATCTTGTAGGCGGGCATCTCCTTGCCGGAGGCGTCCGCCACCACCACCTTGCAGCCGATGGTGACCACGTTGGTGGGGGCGTTGCTCTCGTCCACCAGCACCACGTGCTGGAGAATCTCCTCCAGCTCCGCAATGCGGGAGTACAGCTTGCCCTGCTCATTTTTCGCCTCGTCATATTCGCTGTTCTCGCTCAGGTCGCCAAAGCCCCGGGCCACCTTGATCTGCTCGGCCACCTCGTCGGAGCGGGTGGTCTTCAGGTAGTTCAGCTCCTCTTGAAGTTCCTGGGCCCGGGCAGCGCTCATTTTGTACTCTTTTTCCATGTCAGTCCGTATCCTTTCTGCTATCTTTTGCTGGAGGAGACCCCCCGGTCTCCTCTGCACATACTTATTCTATATTATCATAGAGTAGTATTATAGAGTCTGCCCCTCAGATTGTCAAGCGGCAAGACGCCTGCACCGCCATCTGTCCGGGCTTCAGCACCCCCGCCTCCTGCAGCGCCGCCAGCAGCTGGCCCCGGTCCGCGCCGTCCGGCAGCTGCTCCTCCAGCGCCGGGGGCAGGGCCAGCGCCGGCAGGGGCGCCGTCTCGCCGTACAGCGTCAGCACCACCGGGTTTTTGGCCGCCAAATCCGTCCGGGGGTCGAACAGCACCAGGGCCTCCGCCCCCTCCATCTGCTCCTTGGACGGCCCCAGCAGCACCGACACGCCGTACTCCCGCCGCAGCTGGCGGCACAGCTCCTCCCCGCCGCCGGGCAGGTCCAGCAGCACATACCGGTGCCGCAGGGCCAGCTCCGTCACGGTGCGCACCGCCTCCCCCGTCAGCTGGGCGGCGGACACCGCCACCCGGGC
>NZ_UQXD01000055.1 GCF_900544955.1 uncultured Oscillibacter sp. | reverse complement strand
GCACGGTCCAAAAGAAAAACGCTGTTCCTTGCAAAGCTGACCCCTTTTAGGGGTCGGCTTTGCACAACGGGGGTATTCGGAGCCGGTGCTTCTGGTCCTTGGGTGGCCTTCTGCCGGCTCGCGCCGAACGCAGTACAGACTTTGGGATGCGGTTCCCGCGATTGGGGGCCTGGTTTGTCGGGGCGGTCATCGAAAGGCCCCTGCTCCGCTTTCCGCGCTCCCCGCTTCACTCAGCGCTGCCCGGGCGGTATGGGAGGGCAGCAATTCCTAGTTCCAACCGCAGAAAGAGACGCGCAAGCTATTCAGTGTAGCCTGTAAGCCAGATCTTCCGCAACCGCCGGAGCAGCGACAGCGAAAAAAGAAGCAAATCAAGTCGGTCTTGCACCCTAAACTCGCAATACCCGGTCGCGGGCGGGAGACGTTCAGCATAATCCGTAGGCCTGACCTTCCGCAACCGCCAAGGCAGCGGCAGCGGAAAGAGGAGCAACCCAAATCGGTCTTGCAACCATAAACTCGCACTTCCCAGTCGCGGACGGGAGACGTTCAGCGTAACCCGTGAGCCTGACCTTCCGCAACCGCCGGGGCAGCGGCAGCGGAAAAAGAAGCAAGCCAAGTCGGTCTTGCACCCCAAACTCGCACTTCCCGGTCGCAGGCGGGAGGCCAAAGCGAGATCGGACCAAACCCGCGCCAAACGTTTCCACCGGGCCAACTCGTACAGGACTTCAAAGGCCCGCGTCCCCACATTGCGCCCGCAAGGGTGCATTGTGGTTCAGCGCCTTTTCTTTTACACCGTGCACGGCGCGTTTTCTTTTCGGCAAGACGTTTTGGAGTCCCCGCAGAGACCCGGCGAAGCGGTCTCTGCGGGGAGCGGAGGAGTAAGGGAGCGGGCGCAGTTTTCACCGCTGGCGGAAACGGAGGCAAGCGGACTTTGCGACGGCGCCATGGGGGTGCATTCCGTGCCGCAAAGCGGCACTTCCCCCGTCCCGCCCCAGGGGGGGCGGAATTCTCCCGTCCCCGCGCCGATGCGCGGACCGTCCTCCCGCCCCCGTGGAGCGGCGTCCCCTCGTCCCTGCCTGGCGGCACTCTATCCGGCCGGAGTTCAGTCTCCCCCCGTCCAACAAGCGGCTGTTTTCAGGCTTTTTCAGAACACAAAAAGCCCCAGTCCATTCCCTCTCAAAGCCCCATCCAGAGCTTCACATGCAAAACCGCGCAGGCTCCCAGCAGCAGCGTCAGCGCCCCCTGCCCCCAGATCAGGCTGTACGTTACGCCCGACTCCCCGCCGGAGCGCGCCAGCATGGAGAGAAACACATACACCGCCGCCACGGCGAAGGCAATGGCAATCATCCCCGCCGCCAGCTCCCATTTCAGGGCCGCCGCGCCCAAATACAGCAGAAATCCGACGCCGGAGACCACGGCCCCCCGCTGCATCTGTCCCACGGTCTGGAGAAAAAATCCCTTTTTCATCGGCAACCTCCTTTGTCAGTATCCATTGACGATCACGTTCAGCACCCGGCCCGCTACAGTGCCCGCCACGGTGCTGCCGCCGCCGCCGTTTTCCACCAGCACCACAAAGGCGTAGGGGGCGTCCTCATTCCGGAGGAAGCCCGCAAACCAGGCGTGGGGCGTCTGCCCCTCCCCCACCTCGGCGGTGCCGGACTTGGCGCACAGGTCCATGTTGGGAAAGCGTTTCGTGCCGTACGTCCGCTCCACATTGGCGGCCATCATGTCCGCCAGCTTCTCCGCCGTGGCCCGGGAGACCAGGGTGCCGGTTTTACTGGTGAGATGGGGCAGGGAGGGCACCCCCAGGGCGCTGACGGTCTTTTCAATGAGGTAGGGCTGCGCCGCCCTGCCGCCGCCCGCGATGGCCCCCATGTAGAGCATCAGGGCGCAGGGATTCACCTGGTCTTTGTACTGGCCCACGCCGGCCCAGCCCAGCTGGCCGGGGGTGACGCCCTCCCAGGAGAAGGACCCCCGGGCGGTGGGCAGGCCGCTGACGGAGTAGCTGGCCGTCAGCCCCGCCTTCTCCGTGTAGGCCCGCAGCGTCTCCGCCCCCAGCTCCTGGGCAATCTGGGCGAAGGCCACGTTGCAGCTGTTGGCGAAGGCGTCCCCGATGTGCTGCTCGCCGTGGACGCCGGAGCAGACGATGGTCTCCTCCCCGATCTGGACGCTGCCGCTGCAGCTCCAGGTCCGGCTCTCCAGGTCCGGCAGCTTTTCCAGCGCCGCCGCCAGCGTCACCGTCTTGTAGACGGAGCCGGGGGTGAAGGTGGAGGAGAGGAAGCGGTTCAGGTAGGCCCCCTTGTAGCGCTCGTTGGTCTCGATGTCGGCGGGGACGCGGAGGGGGTCGTAGCTGGGGGCGGACACCATGCAGACAATCTCCCCCGTCTTGTAGTTGTACACCGCCACGGTGCCCGCGTGGCCGTTCAGGGCCTGATAGGCCTCGTAATTGTACCGTGCGTCGATGGTGAGATACAGCTCCGCCCCCCGGTCGGCGCCGAAGGCCCCGTTGAGCAGGTTGTACCCCGTCAGCCGATCGGCAAAGGCGTTGAGGGCGCCGGTGCCGATGCTGCCCTGCAGGTCCCCCACCGCGTGAAGGGTGGCCTTGCGGACCGTCTCGTTGTCGTAATAGGTCCGCACGCCGTTTTCCGCGCTGGAGAGCACATCGCCGTCCCGGTCCAGCACGGTGCCCACCGCCAGCTGCCCGGCGGTGTTGTAGAGATGGCGGTTGAAGGCCGAGGAGGCCCAGCTGCCGCCGCGGAGCAAATACCGCGCCAGGAAGAGAACCATCCCTGCCGCCAGCACCAGCGCCAGGATGCGGCACAAAATGGCCCGCCGCTCAATTTTCTTCATCTGCCGCCTCCTTGTCTCCGAAGGGGTCCCCCACCGGCTCCGCCCGCCGCCGGGCCTGGTCCGTCAATCGCCGCTGGTGGCTGCGCCGGATGGCGAAGCTGGCGTTCTCCCGGGTGTCCGTGGCCTTCAAAAAGGCCAGCAATCCCCAGGCGGACATCATGGCGGAGCCGCCGTTGGAGACAAAGGGGAAGGTGACGCCGGTGAGCGGCAGCAGGTCCACGGAGCCAAAGACGTTCAGGCAGGTCTGGAACACCAGCAGCGACCCCGCCGCGCAGGCGGCGATGGTGTAAAAGCTGGACCGGCCCGCCCGCACCGCCCGGGCGGCGAAAAAGGCCAGGGTGATGATGGACGCCACCGCCAGCAGCGCGATCAGCAGCCCCCACTCCTCGCACAGCATCCCGAACACCAGGTCCGTGTCCGCCGCGGCGATCCGGTGGAGCCAGCCGTTCCCCGCCCCCATGCCCAAAAGGCCGCCGGAGGCCGCCGCGGACATGGTGCGGGTCTGCTGAAAGCCGGTGGTGGAGGCGGCCTCCCAGGCGTGGCCCCAGGAGGCGAAGCGGCTGAGGATATAGGGCTTGAACTTCACGATGATCCCGGCGCCGAACACCGCCCCGCCGCAGATGAGGGACAGCGTGGCCCAGTCCCCGGAGCGGAGGTAGGCGATGACCAGGAAGGTGACAAAGAAGATGGCCGCCGTGCCGAAGTCGCTCATCAGCCCCAAGAGGCCGATGCAGATGCCGGTGAGCAGGATGAACAGCGCCAGGTTCCGCTTGCGGAACAGCCGCTCCAGCGTGGCGGAGCCGGCGAAGATATAGCAGATTTTGGCAATCTCCGAGGGCTGGAAGCTGAGGCCCCCCAGGGAGATCCAGTTCACGGCGCCGTATTTGGAACTGCCCGCCAGCAGCGTGATACCCAAGAGGCCGATGGCCCCCGCCGCCATCAGCCACCGGTTTTTCTGCACCCGGCTCAAGTCCCGCAGGAAGATACCCAGCACCAAAAACAGCACCAGGCCCAGCAGGATGGCCAGGAACTGCTTATAGAGGCTCCCCGGCGCGCTGGACGCCGTCACCGCCAGGGAGAGGGTGGAGAGGAAGAAGGCGATGGTCTCCAGCTCAAAGCCCACGCAGCGGCTGGCCCGGAGGGCGGCGAAGTAGAGCCACATCACCGCCGTCAGCCCCAGAAAGGACAGGGGCACGGCCACCGTGACGGCCTCCCCCATGGCCACAATCAGCTGGAGGCAGGCCAGCACCTGGAACACCGTCAGGCCCAGGAAGGAGGGGAAGATGGCGGCGGGCCGCTCCGCCCGGCGCCGCCCCTCCAGGGCCTCCCGCTCCGCCACGGTCTGTGGCAGAAACGCCAGGGGCACGCCGCCCAGGGTGATGGTGTCCCCCAGCTTGACGGGGGCAGCGCCCTCCACCCGCTCCCCGTTCACCAGGGTGCCGCCCTTGGAGTCCAGGTCGTACACCGTCCACGCCTCGCTCTCCCCCCGGCACAGCGCCGCGTGCTGGCGGGAGATGCTGGGATAGTTCAAATACACGTCCGCCGTCCTGCTGCGGCCCAGGATGTTCTCCCAGTGGGTCAGGGGGATGGGGGTGCCGTTGGGCAGGCTCAGCTGGCCCCAGGTCTCCGGCGTGTGGGGAATTTTCAAAAGAGACCGCACCGCCCGGTACAAAATCAGCACCGCCAGCACCGGGAAGAACACGCGGACCAGCGCCGTATACCACTCCCCGGCCATGGGGTAGGCCGCCAGCAGGGCGCACACCCGGTCCAGCAGCGCCTGCAAGGGCACCGTCAGCAGCTCCATCATCGTCCTCTCCTCTTTTTTTGAATGGCACTTAGTATATCACCTTTTTCTCCCCCTGTACAGTCCGGTGTCTCCCTTTCCCCGCGCCGCAGGTTCCGCTTTTCCCCGCTTTTTGAAAAAAATAGCCGGGATAGTTTCGCTTTTTCTCTTGACCTTCTGTGGAAAATCCATTAAAATATATTACCGTGCATGAATATGGAAATCGGCGGTCTGCGCCGGTTTCCCGCATCTGCCCGACTCAGTGAATCTCCCGACTCACTTATTATAAAGTTATAAGGAAAGGCCGATCGACAACATGAAACATCCCTATAAGACGCGGGAAGGCGGCGCCACGGTGACAATCTTTGTCCCTTACGACTGCAAGAATCACTGCCCCTTCTGCATCAATAAAGGTGAATACGCGGATCTCACGGGTTTTTCCGCAGAGAAGATTTGCCAGAGCATCCGGCGGATGGACGCCATCACCCCCCGCTGCGACTTCGTGTTCACCGGCGGGGAGCCCCTGGCGGACCTGGACGCCCTCCAGCAGATGCTGGATGAGATCCCCACCACCCACAAGGTCTATATCAACACCACCCTCCCGGTGTCCGAGCACCAGTCCGAAGCGGACATTCTGGCCTTCACCGAGAAGAACAAGCACAAGATCACCTGCATCAACGTCTCCCGCCACATGCAGAAGTACGTGGTGGAGTCCAACGACGGCCTGCTCTCCCGCCTGCCGGTGCCCTTCCGGGTGAACTGCGTGCTGTACAAGGACTATCCCGCCGCCAACCTGGTCCCTTATCTGGAGCGGTTCGGCACCATCCCCGGCGCCTCCATCCAGTTCCGCTTCGACTACACCGCCACCACCCCCGAAAACCTCTACGACGAGGAGGGCGACAAGATTCTCCAGGACCTGAAGAAGATCGCCCGCTACACCGGGCTGGACGGCTGCCGGATGCGCTGCGGCTTCCACTTCGACTATCACGGCATGGAGCTGACGTACCACAAGACCCTGCCCTACTCCACCATCGTGGAGCGGGATGACGCCGACGGCGTGACCTACGACATTCTGTACGACATCCTGATCAAGCAGAACGGCGACATCCACTCCGACTGGGACGGCACGCCCCTGGACGTGGACGCCTACGAAAAGGTGGTCTATGAGCCCTACGACCTGAAGTGGCTGGCCCGGATCGCGTAACATCACAAAAGCGGCGGATACATCCGCCGCTTTTTTACGGAGGAGAATCGGTATGAGAGAGATCAAAACGGTGGGCATCGTGGGCCTGGGGGCCCTCGGCACCATGTACGCCGCCCTGTTCACCCAGGCCCTGGGAAAGGACCGGGTGCTGGTGCTGGCGGACGGACGGCGCACGGAGCGCTACCGCCGGGAGGGCATGTGGTACAACGGAGAGCGGTGCGACCTGCACTACGCCGACGCCGCCGCCGTCACGGAACCGGTGGACCTTTTGCTGTTCGCCGTGAAGTACACCGGCCTGGAGGAGGCCGTGGAGACCTGCCGCCACCTGGTGGGGCCGGAGACCACCCTGCTCTCCATTCTCAACGGCATCTCCAGCGAGGAGCTGCTCTGCCGGGCCTTCGGCCCGGAGCAGGTGGTCTGGTGCGTGGTGGGGAAGGTGGCCGCCCAGAAGGAGGGCAACCGCGTCACCATGTTCCCGGTGGTCCCGCCCGCCGGGGAGATGGACCTGGGCGTTCCCGCCGGCCGAAGCGACGCCCACCTGCGCCGCCTCACCGCCTTTTTCGACTCCATCGGCTTCCGCTACCTGCTGCCGGAGAACATTCTGGTGACCATGTGGAGCAAGCTGCTGTGCAACGTGGGGTGCAACCAGGCGGCCACCGCCTACGAGTGCAACTACCGCGTCCTCCAGTCCCCCGGCCCCGCCCGGGACACCATGCTCTCCGCCATGCGGGAGGTGGTGATCGTGGCCAATGCCGAGGGCATCCCCCTCTCCGAGGAGGACGTGACGCTGTGGACCGCCGTCATCGACCACATGGCCCCCGAAAACGAGCCCTCCATGCGCCAGGACGGCAAGGCCCGCCGGAAGAGCGAACTGGAACTGTTCTCCGGCACCGTGCGCCGCATCGCCCGGTCCCACGGCATCCCCGTGCCGGTCAACGACTGGCTGTACGAGACCATCACCGAAATGGAGCGCCATTATTGACGCCAAGGCCGCCCCGGACGTTGGTCCGGGGCGGCCTTTTTTACGGAAGGGGGAAAAACCGGCCCAGGCGCAGACTTCCCGCCGCCCCGCTCCCCCCCAGCCGCCGCGCCAGGTCCCGGGCCGCGGCCGCCTCCACCGCCGTCTCCACTTGGTTGACATAAAATACATCGTGGAGGGCCTCCCCTCCCAGCACCGCCGCCGCGGTCTCCGGCGTGACGGGGTCCGTCTCCCGGACCCCCGCCAGGATGGCGTACCGCTCCGGCCGGTGGGCCGCCTCCCGGATGGGACGGCCAAACCCGGAGGCCCCCACCACGCACACCCGCCAGGCCCCCGGCGGAATCACCGGCTCGTGGGGGGCGTGGGCCTTGGCGGGACGCCCGGCGGCGCCGTCCGCCTCCACCAGCACATAGTCGAACCGCTCCTCCAACGCCGCCAGAGGAATCTCCAGCGGCCCCAGCTTCCCGGTGCCGGGGAGCTCCCGGCCTCCGCACACCAGGGGGCACGCCGCCCGGAGCCGGTCCAGCTCCGCAAGGTCCCGGGCCAGCGGCAGGCCGGGAACAGGGTACATCTTCGTGGTGGTGCACAGCAGCACCCGGTGCAGCGGCGCCAGGCCCACCCCCAGGGCCCGCAGCAGCGTGGTCTTTCCCCCGCCGCCGATCACCGCCGTGACGCCGGGCCGGATGCCCAGCAGCTCCGCCAGCTCCATTCCGCCGCCCCCTTTCCGTTTTTCCCAGCATAGCACCTCCGCCCCGCCGCCGTCAAGGCGGCAGGCGCAGCCTCCCCAGCGGACGCCCCAAGGCGCAGGGCGCCCGCCGGCGGTCCTCCGGAGGACTGTGCCTCCTGCCGAAGGGCCGCCCGGGAACCCGCCCTTTGCAGCAGCGCCCCCGCCGCGTCCCATCCAAAAAGAGGAAGCACCCCGGTTGGGGTGCTTCCTCTTTGTTCGCTCAGGTGCCGTTTCCCTGCCACAGCTCATTCCACCAGTCGCCGCCCCCGGTGGTGCCGGGGTCCGGTTCCTGGGGCTCACTGGGCTGGGGAGCCGGGGTGCCGCCCTCGCCGCTGCCGCCGTTATCCGACGGCGGGGCCGGGGGCTGGTAGTTGGGGTCGCTGGGGTCCAGCTCCGGGGTCATGGAGTTGCCGCCCTCCGGGTCCTCCGGGTCCACCTCCGGCGGGGCCGTGGTGTGGGCGGGACAGCCGGTGCCCTCCGCCTGGGCCTTTTCCAGGGTGGAGATCAGATAGGCATTGTCCTCCGCCACGATGTTGGGGCCGTAGTCCTCCCGGGTGTAGTCCAGGAAGCCCTTCTGCACCACGGACTCCGGCGGGCAGAACGGCCCGGCCAGGCACTGGCCCTCGGTGCAGTAATCCCGCATGGCGTGGAGGTTGCACGCCTCCGTAGGCGCCGTGCCGGCGGCCACCGTCACCTGCACCCCCCGGTCGCCCCGGACGTCGGCGTGGCAGGCGTCGGTGCACAGCAGGCCGCTGTCCGCGCAGAGCGTCACCGTCTCCAGCCCGCTGGCGGGCTTGGTGAAGGACTTCTCCGGCAGGTCCTCATGGATCTTCTGCATTACCTTTTTCCACAGGGTGATGGCGGGGTTGCCGCTGGCCACGATCTTCTCGTTTTTGTCATAGCCCGTCCACACCGCGGCGCTGTAATAGGGGGTGTAGCCCACAAAGTACCGGTCGTAGTTCTCGCTGGTGGTGCCGGTCTTGCCGGCGATGGCCATGCCGCCGAAGTTGGCGGAGGCGCCGGTGCCGGAGGTGGCGGCGGTCTGGAGCATCCGGGTCATGAGGTAGGCGGTGGTCTCCTTCATGGCCACGTGGCTGTTGCCCTCGTTCTCCAGCACGGTGTCGCCGTTGGCATTGGTCACCCGCACGTACATCCGGGGCTGGTAGTAAACCCCCTGGTTGGCAAAGGCGGCGTAGGCCGCCGCCATCTCCACGGTGCTCAACCCGTAGGTCAGGCCGCCCAGGCCCAGGGCGGAGAGGTTCATGTCGTCCGCCACCAGGGAGAGGTTCAGCTTCTCCGTGGCGAAGGCGAAGGCCTCCGTCACCCCCACCGACTCCAGCGACTGGACGGCGATGGTGTTGATGGAGCGCTTGATGCCCTCGGCCACCGTGGTGAAGCCGGTGTAGGTGTTGGGGGAGTTCTTGGGCCAGGGGCTGCCGTTCAGCAGCCGGACGGGGTAGTTGTCAAAGGTGGTGCCGGGGGTGATGACCCCGGCGTCGATGGCGGGGGCGTAGGCCGTCAGGGGCTTCATGGAGGAGCCCACCTGCCGCTTGCCCACGGCGTAGTTCCACAGGAGGTTGCCCTCCTTGGGCCCGATGGCGCCCACCATGGCCACGATGTCGCCGGTGGAGGGCTCCACAATGGTGATGCCGGACTGAATTTTCTGTCCCTTCCGGGAGGTGATGTCCAGATTGCTGCGGTCCTCATAGACCGACTCGGCGATCTCCTGGATCTTGGGGTCCAGGGTGGTGTAGATATGGTAGCCGCCGTTGTAGAGCAGGGACCGGGCGGCGTCCTCGGAAATCTCCAGCTTCTTGGACAGGTCGCTGGTCACGTCCTTGAACACCTGCTCCACAAACCAGGAGTTCACCCGGTTCTCGCCGCCGCTGGCGGCCTCCGCCGCGGCCACCAGATCCTCCGCGGTGGTGGCGCCGTCGGTGAAGTGCAGCTCCTCCGCCACCGCCGCCCGGTAGGCCTCCTCGGTCTTGATATAGCCCTGCTTCCACATCTCGTTGAGAATGGTCTCCTGGCGCTGCTTGTTCAACTGCCGGGCGGTCTTCTGCACGCCGGTCTCCGGGTTGGTGACCACCACCGTGGACATGGGCCCATAGAGGGAGGGGTTGTTGGTGATGGCGATGAGGCTGGCGCACTCCGCCACAGACAGCTCGGACACGTCCTTGCCAAAGTAGTACTCCGCCGCCGTCTGCACGCCGTAGCACCCCTTGCCCAGGGCGATGTGATTCAGATACAGCTCCAGAATCTCCTGCTTGGTGTAGTTCTTCTCAAACTCCAGGGCCCGGAAAATCTCCCGCACCTTGCGGTTGACGGTGCCCTTGTTGTCGCCGGTCATGTTCTTGAGCAGTTGCTGGGTGATGGTGGACCCGCCGAAGGTGTCCTGGCTCCCGGTGAACATGTTCACCGTGGCGTGGGCGGTGCGCATCCAGTCCACGCCCTTGTGCTCAAAGAACCGCTGGTCCTCGATGGCCACAGCGGCCTGCCACAGGGCGTCCGGCATCTGGGCATAGTCCGCCCAGATGCGGTTTTCCAGGCCGTAGATGTTCTGGTACTCCACCCAGCCGTCGTTCTCCGCCACTTGGTCGTCGTGGTAGTAGACGACCGAGCTGAGCTTCATGTTGTACTCCTCCGCCCGCACCTGTAGCGTGGGGGCCAGGGTGGTGTCCACATACTTCATGAAGATTCCAACCACCATGGCTCCGGTGCAGCAGCCCACCAGCACCAGCGTGCCCAGGATGAAGAAGATCCGCTTGACGATCCCGCCGGCGCCCTTTCCTCTCCGGGGTTCCCGATGCCGGGATGCCTGCTCCGCCCGTTTTCTTTCGTGCTCCAACGCGGTGGCACCTCCTTGCGTTTCAATAGATTTGGCAGAACTCCGCGGCGGCCTTCCGCCCTGCGGAAACTCACAATACGCCATAATACTTACCATTGTACCATCCTCTGTCAACATTGAAAATGTCGTATTTTTCCGAAAAAAAGTTCCTGATTTTACAGAATTTTTTCAATTTGTCCGGGGATTGCTTCCGTCCAGCCGCCGAACTTTGCCGCTTTTCCATCTCTTTCTCCCTTGCAATCCGTCGGGAATTCGGGTACAATAAGGGCAACCAAGAAGAAGGAGGACCGTTTCATGAGCGAGGACTTTGGCCCCACCTTTATTACCGTCACCGATGAGGACGGCACAGAGATCGTCCTGGAGTTCGTGGACGCCCTGGAATACAACGGCCAGATGTATCAGGCCTTCTTCCCCGCCGAGACCGAGGGCGAGGAGGTCAACGGCGAGGAGACCGGCCTGGTGATTTTGAAGGTCATCCACGAGGACGGCGAGGACCTGCTCTCCACCCTGGACTCCGAGGAGGAGCTGAACGCGGTGTACGACCTCTTTGTGGAGGCGCTGTTCAGCGAGGAGGACGGCGAGGAGGAGTAATCCGCCGGACCACTTTCGGAAAACATACCCTGCGGGGTGCGTGATAGGCCTTTTTTTAACCCACATTTCGTTATACGGGATGCCGGATCAGTCCGTGGTTCGCAGGCCTCCCGGCTGCTGTCTGCGGCTGGATGTTGGAAGCGATGAAGCGGGCTGGAGGCAACCCACCTGTCCGTAAAGGTGCAGGTTATAACGGGGCTTACACGGCCGCCGCGGGGTACGTTTGAAAAGAAGCAGGGCTTGCCCTGCTTCTCTTTTTGCCTTTTCAGGTCCATTTCAGGTCTGTGAATTAACATATTGTTCGGATTTTCCGCTTGCACAACGGACCGCAATCCGGTATAATGTTCAAGTGCGTAAAATTTGGTCGGCAGACCATGGCACTTCCCCGCATCTGAATATTTGAGAGGACTGAAACACAAATGAGCGCATCGAAAGAAAATCAAACGCCGCAGGACCTGGGCGGCAGCGGCTGGGGCGATCCCAAGACGGCCCGGGAGGCCCAGCAGCGCAAGGCTGAAAAACGCAGCAACATCCTGTACGGCACCATCGCCGTTCTCTTCGCGGTTGTTGCCATCGTCACCCTCGTCTGGCGCAGCAATATCCTGTCCAGAACCCTGCCCGCCGTCACCATCGACGGCCAGAACTACACCGCCGCCGAGGTGAACTTCTACTACCAGAACGTCTATCAGACCTTCCTGGGGCAGAACTCCTCCATCGTCAGCTATCTGGGCCTGAACCCCAACGAATCCCTCCGGGGCCAGATCATCGACGAGACCACCGCCGGCATGATGGACGTGGAGGCCGGCACCTCCTGGTACGACTACTTCCTGGACCAGGCGCTGCAGCAGATGGCCACCATCCAGGCCACCCTGGACGCCGCCGAGGCCGAGGGCTTCGCCTACCCCGCCGGGGTACAGGCCCAGTATGAGGACTCCGTGGCCTCTCTGGAGCGGGCCGCCGCAGCCAGCGGCACCTCTGTGGACAAGTACCTCCAGTCCAACCTGGGCGCCTCCATGACGGAGAAGGCCTACAACTCCCAGCTGCTGCGGATGCTGCAGTACAGCGCCTACTCCAGCGCCTATCTGGACGGCCTGACCTTCACCGACGCGGAGCTGGAGGCCGCCTACGCAGAGGCCCCCAATACCTATGACAAGGCCAGCTATGAAGTGGTCACCGTCCGCGGCGCCGCCCAGAGCACCACCGACGCCGACGGCAACACCGTGGAGCCCACCGAGGAGGAGACCCAGGCCGCGCTGGACGCCGCCAAGGCCACTGCCGACAGCATCCTCTCCGCCTATCAGGCCGGCGGGGACCTCTCCGAGCTGGCCGAGACCAACGAGGCCACCTACACCCAGCAGACCGCCGGCACATACGGCGGCGACGCCATCACCGAGTGGGTGTTTGACAGCGCCCGGACCGCCGGCGACACCGCCGTGCTGGAGAGCGGCAGCAACTACTGTGTGACCGTGTTCCACGACCGCTTCCGGGAGACCTATTCCACCATCGACGTCCGCCACATCCTCTTCACCCCCGCCGCCGGCACCCTGACCGCCGAGGACGAGGGCTATGAGGCGGAGCAGGCCCAGCTGAAGGCCGACGCCCTGGCCCAGGCCGAGGACATCCTGGCCCAGTGGCAGTCCGGCGAGGCCACCGAGGCGTCCTTCGCCGCCCTGGCCATGGAGCACTCCGCCGACGGTTCCAAGTACGACGGCGGTCTCTACACCGGCGTCTACCAGGGCCAGATGGTGGAGACCTTCAACGACTGGTGCTTCGACAGTGCCCGCCGCAGCGGCGACACCGGCATTGTGGAGACCGACTACGGCGCCCACGTGATGTACTTCGTGGGCGAGGATCTGCCCTTCTGGCAGTCCCAGGTGGCCAACACCCTGAAAAACCAGGCGTACAGCGCCTGGGTGGCGGAGCTGGCCGGCAAGTACACCGCCGAGCAGCACGGCTTCGCCATGAAGTTTGTGGGCTGATCGTCCGGCAAATAACAGTGGGGGCCGGCTTTTCAAAAGCCGGCCCCCTTTGCGGTTTTAGGAGGAACCCCGCCATGGATGAACGATTCCTGCGCAATGAGATGCTCTGGGGCCCGGAGGCCCAGGCCCGTCTGGCCGCGTCCCACGTGATCCTCTTCGGCCTGGGCGGCGTGGGCAGCTACGCGGCGGAATGCCTGGCCCGCTCCGGCGTGGGGGAGCTGACGCTGGTGGACGGGGACACCGTCTCCGCCTCCAACATCAACCGCCAGTTGGAGGCCCTGAGCTCCACCGTGGGTCTGCCCAAGGCCCAGGCCGTGGCGGACCGCCTCCGGGACATCAACCCCGCCGCCGTCCTCCACCCCCGCCACGCCGTCTACGACGCCGCCCACCGAATGGACTTCTTTCCCCCGGACTGCCGGTACGACTACATCGTGGACGCCATCGACCTGGTGAGCTGCAAGCTGGACCTGGCGGAGACCGCCCGGCGCCTGGGCATCCCCCTGGTGATGGCCCTGGGCACCGGCAACAAGCTGGACCCCTCCCTGCTGCGCCTGGCGGACATCTCCCAGACCTTCGGCTGTCCCCTGGCCCGGGTGAAGCGCCGGGAGCTGCGCCGCCGGGGTATCCTGCACCAACGGGTGGTTTTCAGCCCGGAGGAGCCCCGCCCCGCCGCCCAGCTGGAGGCGCCGCCCCCCGGCCGGCGCAGCGTGCCGGCCAGCAACCCCTGGGTCCCCGCCGCGGCGGGGCTGCTGCTGGGCAGCGCCGTGGTCCGGGAGCTCATCGAGAAAGAGGGAACACCATCATGCTGACAGGCACCATCGTCAACGCCCTGGCGGTCCTGGCCGGAGCCGCCGCCGGAATGCTGCTGACTTTCCTGGCGGG
>NZ_UQXD01000054.1 GCF_900544955.1 uncultured Oscillibacter sp. | reverse complement strand
TGGGGCCCAGCAGCAGGTTGCAGATGATCTTGGCAGCCGCGCCGCGGGTCAGGGTGCCGGTGGGATTGAAGGAACCGTCTTTGTAGCCATCGACGATCTTCAGATCGGACACCACGTCAACAGCTTCTTCATACTGAATCTTGCTGTCGTCCGTGAAGTCCTTGGCGCCGGCGCTGATCGTGACCAGAGACATGGTCATCACCAGAGCCAGAACCAGAGAAAGGAACTTCTTCATGGGTGGGTTTCCTCCTTGTAAGATATTGCAAAACGCGCCGACCTTCTCCACCGTCCCGGATGTCCGGTATCGGGGGCTAGCCAACCCCGTTTCCTCGGGCCGACAGGGAAGGGCCCGGCGCTTTTTGCAAGGTCAATGTACGATAAAAACGTAGGCATTGCAATGGTTTCGGCCGCCTTTTAACGGAACTGAAAACCGGCGCACAATCCCACTTGCCGCTTTGTCCGGAAAAGATAACCAACGGCTTTTTGCCCCCTATTCCGCCTTTCGGGCGGGGGGCGGCGGCAGCAGGTATTTCTGCCCGTGCTGGACCAGTGTCCCCGCCGCCACCATTCTCTTTAGAATCAAGGTACACTGCTTGGGCTGAACGTGGAGCAGGGCCGCAATGTCCTGGCGGTAGGCGAAGCCCGCCCGCTCCAGATAGGCCAGAATGGCGGCGGGCTGCTCCTCCGGCGGCACCACGGTGCCCGCCAGGTAGTACTTGCCCCCCACCCGCACCAGCTTCCCCTGCTCCGTCAGGCGGCGGAGCCGGGCGTAGGCGGCGGTCCGGGACAGGCCCAGCAGGGCCATGGCGTCCCCCCGGGAGACGGCCCCCGCCTCCACCACCCGGTCCAGCAGCGCGGTGTCCCCGGCCTCCCGGCCCTCGTCCCGCCTGAGGTCCATCAGCCGCACGTGCTCCATGCCGCCCCGGATGAGGGCCGAGCGGGTCAGGCGGGACAGCCGGGGCAGGTCCACCGGCTTTTGGGAGTGCTCCGTCAGCAGCACGTGAGGGTCCCCGCCGGGATTGCGGCGGGCCTTCACATCCTGGAGCAGCCGCCGCACCGCGTTGGTCAGGGGCACCTCCCGCCCGGGCAGGCGGATGCTGTCCCGCCCGAAGTCCACCTGGTCCCAGGTGAGGGCGGCGATCTCCCGGGCCTGAAGGCCCATCTGCCACGCCAGCCACAGCGCCAGGCCCGCCGGGGAGTCCCGCTCCGCCTGGAGGACCTTCCACAGCTTGAATTCGTCCACCTGCCCGCCCTCGGGCCGGGGCGGCGGCGCCGCGGGCCTGTCCGCCACAAACCGGGCGAAGCGGGCCTGGAGGGCGGTCACCTCCACGCCGCTGATCCGGGCCACGGTGGACCAGTCCTTGTCCGCCAGCTGGCGGATGATCCAGTCGTGGCGCAAGTCCATCAGCCGCACGTCCCGCTGACCGCCCCGGTCCAGGGCCTTCCGGGCCAGCCGGGAGATGGACTCCGGCTGCATCCGGTCCCCGAACCGCTCCGACACCAGGACATAGGGCGCGTCGGTCTCCCGGCGCTCCCACAGCCGCCACAGCCAGGGTCGCAGCTCCGGCGACAGGGGCACCATCCGGTCCGGCAGCTCCAGCCGCTCGTCCAAAAAGGAGACCTGCTCCCACCGCAGTCCGGCGATCTCGTCCCGGGACAGCCCCGCCAGCCACGCCAGGCGGAGGATGACCCCCTCCGGCCCTGATTGTTCCCGCTCCAGCATCCGGCGCATGGCGCCCTCCTCCGGCCGGTTCACCACATATTCCCGCACGGCGCACCCCTTTCCTCTGCCCCCACAAGGTTACGATTGCAAGACAAACCTGGCGGATTTTTGGAAAAATCCGCCAGGTTTGCATGTTGGTTCAGCATTCGTTTTTCAGGCGCGACGCCACGGGTACCATCTGCACCCCCGTCAGATCCCAGCAGCCGTGGGAGGTGATGAGCCCGCCGGTGAGACGCCCGTCCTTCACGGTGAAGATGGCGTCGTAGGGCTCCTTGTTTACCGGGGAGCGCAGCGCGCCGCAGATCAGGTATTTGCCCTGCTCCAGCACCCGTCCGGAAAAGCCGTTCCGGTGACCCAGCAGCCGGAGATAGCCGGAGACCGCCTGGGTATCCTCCTGCAGCATCAGCTCCCCGGTCCGGGGCCCCAGCTGGCTTTGCAGAATCACCTCGTACGTAACCTTTTTCACAACATCACTCCTGTTTCCGCACATGATATCACGGTCCCAGTTGGCAAAAAACGGTCACCTAGGCAAAATATGTCGGTTTTTAGACAAAAATCGACAAAGTGTCAAAAAAAGAAGGGCGGGAGAATCTCCCGCCCTTCCCGCCGTATATCATTTTCGCCCTATGCCCTCTGCCACCGGTCCGGCCGCTGCCAGGCGGCGCCCAGCACCGCCTGCCTCGCCCAGGCCTCCAGCATGGCGCACAGGGTCTCCGGCGGCTGCTCCAAATCGCCGCAGATCCACGCCTCCAGCAGCGCCAGCAGCACCATCGTCCCGCACTGCACGTGCACCTCCCGCTCCGGGGAGGGCTGGGCCTGTCCCTGGCGCTCCCCGTAATAGGCCAGGGCCTTCTCCATCAGCCCCTCCACCGCGCCGCCCAGCACTTGGCGGATGCCCGCGTGGCCCCGGCTTTTCCAGAGGGCCAGGTAGTAGGCCTGGTCCTCCTCCGTGTGGCGCAGCAGGTCCCACAGCGCCTGCTGCAGCGTCAGGCAGCCGTCCTGCCGCCGCGCCAGCAGCTCCCGCTCCTGGCGGACGGACCAGTCGAAGAGGTCGTAGACATCTGTAAAGTGGTAGTAAAAGGACTGGCGGCGGATCCCGCAGAGGTCCGTCAGCTCCCGGACCCGGATCTGGTCCAGGGGCTTTTTCCGCAGCAGCTCTTTCAGCGCGTCGTTCAACCGGTACCGGGTCCGTCTCTCCTGCATCTCTATGGGCATATTCCTTCCTCCTTCTCCGGCGGCCGGCATGGGGGCTTGCCTGGGCCCGCGGTTCCTTTTCTTTAGCATACCTCCCATCTTTTGCTTCCGTCAAGCATCGGTGCATATTGGCGGAAAAAGGCCCGTGTTCCGCAGAACACGGGCCTTTTCAGCGGATTTTTGCCCCAGGGCGGTCACTTCTCCAGGAAACCGGTCCGCTGCAGCGCCATTACCAGCACGGGAATCAGCAGAATATGGACGAGGATGCCGGGCACGGCGTTGACGAAGGCCCCGGCCAGAAAGGCCGCCCAGGTGAAGGCCGCGCCGGTGACGCCGGAGAGCACCGCCTGGACCACGCCCCAGACCACCCGGCCCGCCAGCATGGCGCCCACCAGGGATACGTAGAGGTTGACGGTCCGCTTGGGCAGGTGCCGGTACAGCAGGCCCGACACCGCGCCGTAGGTGGCCAGCTCAAAGCACATGGCAAGGCCCGTGGGGAAGATGGGGGGCATGCCGAACAGGACGAAGCGCAGCGGCGGCGCTACGGCGCCCACCGCCAGGGCCCACCAGGGCCCGCACAAAAAGCCCGCCAGCAGCACGGGGATGTGCATGGGGCTGAGGGCGCTGCCGATCTGGGGAATCTGGCCCGTCAGGAAGGGCAGGACCAGGCACAGGGCCAGGCAGGCCCCGGCGGACACCAGCCGGAACGCCAGGCGCTTTCTGGAGGTCCAGGCCGCCGCGGCGGCAGGGGATGAAGACATGATACGTTCTCCCTTTCATGTTGGTTTGCCGTCTTGAACGGGAGCCGCGCCTTCGGCGGCGCGATTTCGGATGCGGAGGACGGGGGGACAGCGCCCGGCTTGGCCGGGCGGAGTTACACGCAGAGGGAGCGGAGCAGCTCCACCGCCTCGTCCATCAGACGGGACAGGGAGAGGGCCTGGGTGCCCGCCACCAGGTTGTTGCAGTGGTTCACCGGCAGCAGCAGCTTCTTCGCGCCGCTCTGCCCGATGGCCAGGGCCATGGTGGGGGTGATCTCCCCCATGAGGGAGTCGGCGGCCAGGATGCCAATGGGGCCCACGATGACGTCCGCCGTGCGGCAGGCCACCAGCACCGGGTTCTCCCCGGTGGCGCCGGCGTCCGCCCCCGCCTTCAGCATGGCGGCGGTGGCGATGGCGTTGGTGCCCACGGCGTCGATCTCGCAGGGGAGGCCGGCGGCCTTGGCCCGCTCAATGAAGAGCTGGCCCATCCGGCCGCTCTGCCCGTCAATGACCACAGCCCTCATGGCTCCACCTCCAAAATCAAATCACAGCGGCCCATGGGGTCCAGGGCCTGAAAATAGGCCTGCTCCAGCGGAATCCACCGGGCGAAGAACTGGGCCTGGGCCTCCGGCGTGTTGCGCCGCCGGATGCGGGCACGCTGCAATGCCGGGTCGATCCGCAAAAACGCGGCCAGGTCGTAGGCCTCCGCCAGGGCGGGGTGCAGGCTGTACGCCCCCTCCACAATGGACAGCGCCTTGGGCGCCGCCGCCACCGGAGGGGCCAAACACTGCCTCTGGCAGTCGTAGGGGCGGTAAATCACCGGCAGGCCCCGACGGAGGGGCTGGAGGACCTCCGCCGAAAACCGCTCCCGGTCCACGTTGCCGCCGGGCTCCGCGTACCGCTCCGGCGTCCGCTGCTCCGGCCGGAGGAAAAAGTCGTCCATGTGGAACACGTTGCAGTCGTAAAGCCGGGCCAGCAGGGCCGCCAGAGTGGTCTTTCCGCTGGCGCTGCCGCCCTCCAGCGCCGCCGTTACCCGGGGCTTTTCAGCAAGCTGCCGGTCCAGGGCCGCCAGCAGCGGCAGAATCCACACGTACTCCCGCCGGATCACCCGGTAGGCCGGGGCATAGGCCCGGCGGAACGCCTCCGAGTGGCGGCAGGCCGGGAAGCCCTCCCGGCGGAAGGTCTCCACCGCCGGGGCCAGCTCCTCCCACGGCCAGGGCAGCCGCCCCGCCCGGGCCAGCTCCTCCAGCACCTCCAGCTTCTCCGCAAGCGCCTCCCCGGTCCCCGCCGGCGCCTCCGCCGACAGGGCGAACAGGCGGAACAGCGTCCGGGGCGAGAGGCCGCTCTCCTTCAAAAAGGCCAGGTGCAGCCGGCAGTAGGGCCCATCCAGCGGCTCCGCCGCCTCCGCCTCCAGAGCGGCGCAGCCGGCCAGCTCCGCCTGGATGCGCGCCACTCCCGCCGCCTCCCCGGAGACGAGGTGGCCGCAGCCCAGAACGCTCTGGTGCAGCGCCTTCAGCAGGTCCTGGGGCCGCAGCGCCGGATACCGGCGGCACTGGTCCAGCAGATATGCAGTTGTCTCCCGGCGGCGGTCCATGGGCACCCTCTTCTCCTGTCAAAATCCGCTTTGCTTTGGTATCATACCACGAAAGCCGCCCGCCAGGCAAGGCCCGCCGGGGAAAAGCCGCAAAAAAATCCCGGAATCGGGGTTTTCCAACCCAGACCCCCTCGCTTTTGCAATTTTTTTGTATTTTCCAGGTCCATCGACAAATTCGGACAGGAAACGTCCCTGATTTTGTGTATGATACAGATATTCCATTCAACATCTTGTGCCCATTTCAGAAAGGAAGAGCGATATGAACACCATTTCCAAGGAATACCTCCTTCTCTTCAACGCCATCACCGACGCGGAGGCGGCTCTGAACCAGCTGCGCCAGCAGTTTATTGCCGTGCAGCAGCAGGCGGAGGAGCTGTTTCTTGCCGGGGAGGAGGCCGCCTCCCAGCACGACGCCGCCGGCTGATCCGGCGCCTGTTGCATTTGCCCGGGACAGCGGCGGCCGACTGTGGTATACTAAAATAATTAATTTTTAAAACCGCAGGAGGCCGCCATGCTGCACATCGGATGCCATCTGTCCTCCTCCAAGGGCTTTGCCGCCATGGGGCGGCAGGCCCTGGAGCTGGGGGCGGACACCTTTCAGTTTTTCACCCGCAACCCCCGGGGGAGCCGGGCCAAGGCCCTGGACGCCGCCGACGTCCAGGCCCTGGCGGGGCTGCTGGCGGAGCACCGCTTCGCCCCCGTCATCGCCCACGCCCCCTACACGCTGAACCTCTGCGGCGCAGAGGCGCACAACCGCGCCTTCGCCCGGGAGACCATGGCGGACGACCTCCGGCGCATGGAATTTCTGCCGGGCCAGTACTACAACTTCCACCCCGGCAGCCACGTGGGCCAGGGGGCGGAGGCCGGGGCGGCCCACATCGCCGCCGCGCTGAACGAGATCCTCCGCCCGGAACAGACCACCACCGTCCTGCTGGAGACCATGGCGGGGAAGGGCAGCGAGGTGGGCGGCCGGTTTGAGGAGCTGCGGGAGATTTTGGACCGGGTGGCGCTGGGGGAGAAGCTGGGGGTATGCCTGGACACCTGCCACGTCTCCGACGCCGGGTACGACCTGGTCCACGACCTGGACGGGGTGCTGACGGAATTCGACCGGGTGATCGGCCTGGACCGCCTGAAGGCGGTCCACCTCAACGACAGCAAGAATCCCCCCGGCAGCCGCAAGGACCGCCACGCGTGCATCGGGGAGGGCTGCATCGGCACGGAGGCCCTGGCCCGGGTGGTGCGCCACCCGGCGCTGCGGCACCTGCCCTTCTGCCTGGAGACGCCCAACGAGCTGCCGGGCTACGCCCGGGAGATCGCCCTGCTGCGGGCGCTGGCGGAATAGAAACAGGGACGGAGCCCTCGGGGCTCCGTCCCTGTTTTACTTGCTTCTGGCCTGTAGTATCTCCGCCATCCGCTCCGCGAAGAGGCGGCCCGCCAGCAGGGCCTCCTCCGGGGAGTTGCCGGCGGCCCCCACCTCCACCAGCAGCGAGCCGGTGGTGGCGTGCTGGTTGTACCGGGAGTTGCGCAGCAGGATGGGCCGCATCAGCGTGGGGTAGTCCGTCAGGATGTTCTCCTGAAGAGCCACCGCCAGCCGCAGGTTCTCCATCCAGTCCGGGTGGGTGAGGCCGCTGCCGTCGCTGCCCACCACCAGCGTCATCTGGGCGGCGGTGCCCACGCCCTCCACCGCGGAGACCACCTTGTACTGGTTGCCCTGGCCGTCCTCAATGGCGTCCCGGTGGACGTCCAGAATGAAGTGGATGGAGGGGTACTGGGCCAAATAGCTCTGAATAGCCGCCAGAGAGCGGTCGTAGGCCCCGGTGTAGGAGGGGTAGTCGTACAGCGTCCGGTCGTGGAGGACGGGGATGCCCGCGTCCCCCAGCACCGACGCAATCTCGTCCCCCACCCGCACCACGTTGTACCGGGCGTCGGTGGTGCGGTGGTCGCCGGACCAGACGATGCCCTCGGCGTCTGCCGGGGTGTAGGACTCGCTGCCGTGGGTGTGGAGAATCAGCACCTGGGGGCCCTCCCCCGTCAGCACGGCGGAAAAGGGCTGCTGCAGCTCCTGCACCAGAAGCTGGTGGTCCGTGGAGTTGCTGATGTAGCTGCGGCTGCAGACGGTGTAGCCAGTGGGGTCCGTGGGCACCAGAGTCCGGGCGGGCACGCCGTTGTCCGGGGCGCCGGGGGCGTCCAGGGGCGTCTCCTCCACCGGCACGGTGACGGTCTCTTCCTCCTCCGCCGGGGCGGCGGGGGGCTCCGCCTCCTTCTTGGACCACAGCTCCGCCACCGCCGGGCGGGCCGCCAGCAGCAGGGGGGCCTCCCCGATGGCCAGGGCCGCAGCGGGGGACAGGGTGTCCCGGGTCCACAGGTCCCCCAGCTCCCATTGCAGGGCCCGGAGGGGGGAGGAGTCCCGCAGGGCCGCCAGCGCGGATGCGGCGGTGTCGCTGCCGGCGGTGACGCCCACCGCCCAGAGAGTCCCCGCGGCCAGCACAACGGCCTCCAGGCGCCGCAGCAGCCCGGTGGGAACGCGTGGCTTTTTCATATGTTTCACCTCTGGGACAACCTTATGCGGCGGCGGCGGGGGATATGCCTCCCGGCGGCCACTCTCTCCCAGGCAAACAAGCACCGGGCAGGGTCACCTGCCCGGTGCTTTGGAACGCCGTCAGAGCATCCGCATGTCCGCCTCCGCGGCGAAGGCCCCGGCGGTCATGCCGTACGCCTCGTCCAGCAGCGCCGTCCGAAAGCTCCCCGGCCCCCGGACCCCGGGGGCGGCCTCCGCCCGGCGGGCGCAGGCCTTCCAGAAGGCGGAGGCCAGAACCGCCGCCTCCAGGGGGGAGGGCGTCACGGCGGCAAAGGCCCCGCAGAGGACGGAAAGCATGCACCCGGTGCCGGTGACGGCGGCCATCAGCGAACTGCCGCCGCCGGTCCTCCAGACGGCGGCGCCGTCGGTGATGAGGTCCTCCGGCCCGGACAGCAGCACGGTGGTCCGGCGGCGCCGGGCCAATTCCACAGCCGCGGAGCGCCGCTCCGCCTCCGGGGCGGGCTCGGGGCTGTCCACCCCCCGCTCCCGGCGCTCCCCGGACAGCAGCGCCCGGGCCTCCCCCAGGTTCACCCGCAGAACGGAGGGGGTGAACATGTGCAGCAGGGCCTGGACGCTCTGCAGCCGCCGGCGGCTGGACCCCACCCCCACCGGGTCCAGCACCACCGGCCGGCCCAGGGCGGCGGCCTCCTGGCCGCAGAGGAGGCACAGCCGGTACTTCTCCTCGTCCGGCGTGCCGGTGTTGAGCACCGTGGCGTCCGCGGCGGCGGTGACGGCGGCGGCCTCCTCCGTCCACTGGGCCATCATGGGGCTGGCCCCCACCGCCAGGGCCAGGTTGGCGCAGTCGTTGGCGGAGACGATGTTGCTGACGCAGTGGACCAGCGGGCGCTGCCGCCGCAGGGCGTCCAGACGGGTGCAGTCGATCATGGCGTAACCTCTCTCAGCCTCAGTGTTCCATGGTGGCGTGCAGGGACTTGAAGGCGCCGCTGCGCTGCATGGCAAACACCAGCGCCCCCGCCAGGATGGATCCGGCCACCGTGGAGATCAAAAAGGGCACCACGTAGGCATACAGCGTGGCGGGAGTCTGGCCCATCAGGGCCACGGCGATGGGGTAGGCCGCAAAGCCGCCCACCACGCCGGTGCCCACCACCTCCGCCGCCAGGGTGGCGGGCAGGTTTTTGGCCTTCCAGTACACCAGGCCGCACAGCAGGGCGCCGCACATGCTGCCCGGGAAGGCCAGCAGGCTCCCCACCCCCAGGAGATTGCGCAGGAGGCTGGCCACAAAGGCCACGGCCACGCCGTACCAGGGCCCCAGGAACACGGCGCACAAAATGTTCACCATGTGCTGCACCGGGGCGCACTTGCTGCCCAGCACCGGGAAGGTGACGAACATGCTGCCCACCACCGCCACGGCGCACAGAAGGCCCGCCAGGGCCAGTCTCTTCACAGAATGATTTCGCATCAAAAACAACTCCTTTGACATCGGTCGAATACGCAGGGAGAAAACGGCAAAGCAGCGGCGTCTTCCCCTTGCACGGCAAGGTACAGGCGGAGACCCGCCTGTGCAGAAGCTCTCGGTCGAGGCTCACTGGCCTCCTCTCACGCCGGAACACGGCTTCCCATCGCTGCGTCTGCGGCCCGGACCCAGGGCGCTCCCCCTCGGCCCGCTCCCGGCTGCCCGGGGCGCCCTCGTTTTCCCAATCCCTCCCGTCCAAAGAAGTCAAAAAACAGCGGGCACCCGATGGGATGCCCGCCGTCCGTGCGCTTGATGACTTCCTACGGTGGCATGATCCACATCAGGTAAAAGGGTCGAAGCCTGGCTTCCTCTCAGCCCCGAGGGGCTCCCCTGTCTTTTCGGGTGTATTATGGCATGTTCCGGCGGCCTTGTCAAGAGGCGGCCGGAAGACGCCGCCGGGTTGTGGACCGCTCTCCCATGTGCTGTCACGGAGGCACATGGAACATGCAGGAGGTGCACCATGAAAAAGCTGATTTTGGAAATCGCCGTCATGGCGACAGGCGCCCTGGGCGCGATTGCGATTCTGGTCTCCACCGTTCTCTCCCCGCTTCAGCCGTGGATCTATAACGGGATCAGCGGCTGGTACGGCTGTCTTCTGGGAATAGAGCTGGCGGCCCCCTTTGCCGTCTCCCTGGCCGCTGTGGCCGCCGGACTGGCGGTTGCGGTGCGGGACGCCTTCGATCCCAGGGACTGAGCGGGGGCCCCGGCCATCCGTTGGGGCAAGGCGCGGACCGCAGACAACGCGCCCCGGGGCCGGTGGCCCCGGGGCGCTTTTTGCGGTCAGGCGCTCTCAGCCCTCCCGCTGGCCGGTCATGGTCTGCTGCACGATGCTCTCCATCATGTCGCCGCTCAGGGCGCTGACCACATAGCCGAAGACGTTTCCATCGGCGTCAATCATGAAGGTGGTGGGGAAGGCGGAGACGCCGTAGGTCCCGAACACCTCGCCGGTGGTGTCCATCACCACGGGGAAGGTGTAGCCGTTGTCCGTGAGGAACTGCTCCACCTCCGGCTGGGTTTTGTCCTGGTTGAAGGGGTAGTCCTCCGACTTGGGGTTTGCCACCCCTAGCACCACCAGATCCTCCTCGTTTCCGCCGTACCGCTCGTAGAGGGCCTGGATCTCCGGCATCTCCCGCTGGCAGGGGCCGCACCAGGTGGCCCAGAAGTTGAGAAACACCGTCTTTCCCTGGTAGTCGGACAGGGTGTGGGTCTCCCCGTTCTGGTCGGTGAGGGTGAAGTCCGGGGCGGGAATCTCCGGAATCTGCTCATCATCCCCGTCGGCGGCGTCTCCGCCGGAGGGGTCCTCCGTCCCGCCCTGGGACGGGGCGGGGTCCGTCTCCCTCTGGGCGGAGGAGACCGTCCCGCCGCCGGGGGCGGCGGAGAGGTAGCTGGTGATGCCGTTCATGAAGCCGGTGAGGGTCATCACACCCATGAGAATCAGCAGCACCGCTCCGATCTTCACCGTGTAGCGCACCACGCTCTGGTGCCGCCGGAAGAAGCCCAGCACCCCGCCGGTGAACAGCCCCACCGCCAGGAAGGGCACCACAAAGCCCAGGGTGTAGACGCCGATGAGCAGAAAGCCCGCGCCGGAGCTGCCCGCGGAGGAGGCCATGAGCAGCACGCTGCCCAGGGTGGGTCCCACGCAGGGGGTCCAGGCAAAACTGAAGGTGAAGCCCAGCACCAGGGCGGTCACCGGGTTCATGGCCCATTTGTCCAGGCGGAAGGGCAGGCGGTGCTCCCGGGACAGCGCCCCGGAGGGGCCGAACACCCCCAATTGGTACAGGCCGAACAGAATCATGATCCCGCCGCTGATCCGGGCGAACCACAGCCGGTTATCGCTGAAAAACCGGCCCAGGGCGGTGAAGCCGAAGCCCAGGAGGAAGAAGGTGAAGCTGACCCCGATCACGAAAAACAGGGTGTGCAGCAGCACTCTGCCCCTGGGGTAGCGGATGGTGCCGTCCTCTCCCGCCTCCCCGGCGCCGCCCGCCAGGTAGCTGACGTACAGCGGCACCAGGGGCAGCACGCAGGGGGAGAAGAAGCTGAGCAGCCCCTGAACAAACACGGTGAGGGCCGGAACGCCGGCCGCAAGGGAAAATCCCATAAACAGTTCCTTTCCGAGAGCGTCTCTTACTTTAGGTTGGCGAACAGGTCGTTGAAGGCCTCGCTCATGGTGGGGTGGGTGTAGACGGCGTCCCGCAGCGCGGTGTAGGGCAGCCCCCCGTCCATGGCCAGCTTCACCAGGTTGATCATCTCATGGGACTCGGCGCAGAACAGGTGGGCCCCCAGGATGCGGCCGGTATCGCCGTCCACCACGGCCTTCAGCAGTCCGGCGGGGCGGCGCAGCACCTGGGCCTTGGGGACGGCCCCGGCGCTCAGGCGGGCCACCCGCACCGCATAGCCCTGGTCCCGGGCCTCCTGCTCCGTCAGCCCCACCCGGGACAGCGGCGGGTCCAGGAAGACGCTGTACGGCACCGCGCCCCGGTTCTCCGTGGTGCGGGAGCCGTCGCCCAAGAGCTGGGATTTGACGATCCGGCTGTCGTCCAGGGAGATGTAGGTGAATTGCAGCCCCCCGGCCACGTCGCCCATGGCCCAGATGTGGGGGACCGAGGTCCGCAGGTGTTCATCCACCTGGACGGCGCCCCGGGCGGTGAGGGCCACGCCCGCCGCCTCCAAATGCAGCCCGGCCACGTTGGGCCGCCGGCCTGTGGCGGCCAAAACCGCGTCCGCCGCCAGCGTCTCCTCCCCGTCGGGGGTCTGGAGGAGGAGCTCTGCGCAGCCTCCGGCGTCCTGAATCCGCTGGGTCTTCGTGCCGGAGAGCACCCGGACGCCCCGGGCGCGCAGGCTCTCCAGCACGGCGGCGGCCATCTCCCGGTCCTCCCGGGGCAGGAAAACGGCGCCGTCCTGGATCATGGTCACCTCCGCGCCGAAGTTGGCGTAGTAGGAGGCGAACTCCAGCCCGATGTAGCCGCCGCCGATGACCGCCAGCCGGGCAGGCAGCCGGTCCCGCTCCATCAGCGACTCGCTAGTGTAGACGCAGGCGCTGTCCGCCAGCCCCGGAATAGGGGGCAGGAAGGGCCTGGCCCCGGTGTTGAGGAAGATGCGCTCCCCCCGGAGCTCCTCCTCGCCGCCCTCCCCCCGCAGGGCGATGCGGTGGCTGTCCAGGAAGGAGGCCTCGCCCACCAGGACGTCCACGCCGGCGGACACCGCCTTGTCGTAGTTCTTCTGGCGCAGCATGGCGGTGAGGCGGCGCTTCTCCTCCACCGCCGCCCGGTAGCGCTCCGCCCGGGCCGCGAAGTCCCCGCCCTGGACCGCGGAGAGGCGGGCGCTGTGCTCCAGGGACTTGGTGGGGATGCAGGCCACGTTGATGCAGGTGCCGCCGAACATCCGGGCCGAGCGCTCCACCAGGGCCACACTCTGTCCCGCCGCCGCCAGGGCCCCCGCCAGAGTCTTGCCCCCCTTGCCGAAGCCGATCACGATGTTGTCATACTGTTTCATTTGATATCCTTCCTTTCAACGCCGCCTGATGGTGAAAAATTTGTTCGTCCAGGTCCGCAATGCTGATCTCCGACAGCCGCTGCCGGCACCGCCGGTCCAGATCCGCGAAAACGCCGTCCATCAAATCCGCCATGCCGGAGGCCACCAGGCAGGCCATGTCGGTGTCCCCGCTGCGCCAGGCCGCCTCCACAAACCGGATGTCCAGGGCATCGGCCACCTGGTCCAGCGTCAGCCGGGCCGGGTCCCCGGAAAAGCGGTAGCCGCCGACGCTGCCCTCCTTGGTGTCCACCATGCCCGCCTTTTTCAGGGCGGCCATGATCTTCCGCACCCGGGCGGGATTGGTGCAGATGTTCTCCGCCAGCTCCTCGCTGGACAGCATGCAGCCCTTGTGGTTGAGATACACCAGCGCGTGGACCGCCACGCAGAATGCGCTGTTCATGGGCCTTCCTCCCCGTGTTCGCCTCGCGTCCGCCAGGCGGCGCGATTGTAATTCGGCTGGTTACAGTTCGTACTGTAACAATATCAGATACATTTCATTCTGTCAAGGCCTTTCTAAACTTTTTTGCCGCTTCCACGGCGCGCCCGCCGCCCAAGGGGCCCCCTCCGGCGAAAAAACGCAAAAGAGCGCTTGCAAAATTCGCCGAAGGGGCGTATGATAGGCAAAACAAAAAAGGGGAGTCCGCTGGCGCGGGCTGAGAGGAGGCCGCAAGACCTCGACCCGGAACCTGATTTGGATCATGCCAACGTAGGGAGATAGGATGCTTTGCCGCAGACGAACCGACTTTGGTGCCGTCTGCGGTCATTTTTTATAGGGGGTACACCATGCACATCACATCTCAGCAGATGCGGCTCTACGCCGTGACGGACCGGACCTGGGCGGCGGACGAGGCGGCCCTGTTCCGCCAGATTCAAGCGGCGGTGGACGGAGGCGCCACCTTGGTCCAGCTCCGGGAAAAGCATTTGCCGGACGGGGAGTTTCTGGCGGAGGCGGTGCGGTTTGCGGCCCTGTGCCGGGAGGCGGGCTGCCTGAGCATCATCAATGACCGGGCGGACATTGCGGCCGCCGCCGGGGCCGACGGCGTCCACGTGGGCCAGGAGGACCTGGAGGCTGGACAGGCCCGGGCCCTGCTGGGGCCGGAGAAACTTCTGGGCGTCTCCGCCCACACCGTGGAGGAGGCCCTCCGGGCCCAGGCGGCGGGGGCGGACTACCTGGGGGTGGGGGCGGCCTTCGCCTCCGGCACCAAGGCAGATGCCCGCCCCATCTCCCGGGAGACCCTCCGGGCCATCACTGCCGCGGTGGCCATCCCGGTGGTGGCCATCGGCGGCATCACCCGGGAGAACATCCGGGAGCTGAAGGGCTGCGGCCTGGACGGCGTGGCGGTGGTCTCCGCCCTGTTTGCCCAGGCGGACGTGCGCGCCGCCGCCGCAGAGCTGCGGGCCCTGGCGGAGGAGATCGCCGGGTGAGGGTTCGGGCCGCCCTCTGCGGCCCGGGCAGGACGCCGGCGGACGCTCCGTCCATCCGAAACCAGGGCCTGGCCCGGCAAAGCAACCAGGCGCCGGAGGCCCCGGCCCCGGAGCGGATGGCGGGGGAGCGGCCGGGCCTGGGGCGGTA
>NZ_UQXD01000053.1 GCF_900544955.1 uncultured Oscillibacter sp. | reverse complement strand
CGCCGCTCCTGGTAGGGCTTGGAGGTATCCATGGTCCGGGGCGTGGTGCGCAGGGTCTGGGAGAGGACCTCGCCCTTGTAGATCCACACCTTCACGCCGATGCGGCCGAAGGTGGTGGCGGCCTCCGCGAAGCCGTACTCAATGTCGGCGCGGATGGTCTGCAGGGGGATGGTGCCCTCGTGATAGTGCTCCACGCCGGCGATCTCCCGTCCGCCCAGACGGCCGGAGCAGCAGGTCTTGATGCCCTTGGCGCCGGCGCGCATGGCGCGGGCCATGGCGTTCTTCATGGCGCGGCGGTGGGAGATGCGCTTCTCCAGCTGCTGGGCGATGTTCTCCGCCACCAGCTGGGCGTTCATGTCGGGGTTCTTGACCTCGACGATGTTCAGCTTCACCTTCTTGCCGATGAGCTTCTCCACGGCCAGACGGTACTGCTCCACCTGCTCGCCGCCCTTGCCGATGACCACACCGGGACGGGCGCAGTGCAGATAGATGGTGACCACGTCGCTGCTGCGCTCGATCTCGATCTTGGGAACGCCGGCACCGTACAGGGCCTTCTTCAGATACTTGCGGATCTTCTGATCCTCAACGATCAGATCGCCGACCTTCTCATCACTGGCATACCAACGGGAATCCCAGTCTTTGATGACACCCACGCGCAGGCCGTGGGGATTTACTTTCTGTCCCATAAAACTGTCTCCTCCCTCTTATGCCTTTTCCGTCACAGCCAGGGTGACGTGAGAAGTGCGCTTATTGATACGATAGGCACGGCCCTGGGCCCGGGGCATCATCCGCTTGAGGATGGGGCCGGGCGTGGCGAATACCTCGGACACCACCAGCTTGGAGGGGTCCATGCCGAAGTTGTTCTCGGCGTTGGCCACGGCGCTCTTGAGCAGCTTCTGCAGCGGCTCGGAAGCGGCCTTGGGGGTCTGCATCAGGATCGCCATGGCGGTGCCGGCGTCCTTGCCGCGGATCAGATCGCAGACGATCTGAATCTTGCGGGGAGCGATGCGGACATAGCGCAGGTACGCTTTCGCTTCTTTCTTTTCCATGTTCTGCATCCTCCTTACTTAGTTATCTTTCCGGTGGCCCCGGAAGGTCCGGGTGGGGGCGAACTCCCCCAGCTTGTGGCCGACCATGTCCTCCTGGACATAGACGGGCACATGCTTGCGGCCGTCGTGGACGGCGATGGTGTGGCCGACGAAGGCGGGGAAGATGGTGGAGCTGCGGCTCCAGGTCTTCAGCACCTTTTTCTCGTTCTTGGCATTCAGCTCTTCGACCCGCTTCAGAAGCTCAGGGGCAACATACGGGCCTTTTTTAATCGATCTGCTCATAGTTCCTTGCCTCCTTTACTTCTCGTTGCGGCGCTTCACGATGAATTTGCTGGTGGGGTTCTTCTTGGAGCGGGTCTTGTAACCCATGGCGGGCTTGCCCCAAGGAGTGACGGGGCCGGGACGGCCCACAGGGGCGCGGCCCTCGCCGCCGCCGTGGGGGTGGTCGTTGGGGTTCATGACGGAGCCCCGGACGGTGGGCCGCCAGCCCATGTGGCGCTTGCGGCCGGCCTTGCCGATGTTGACGTTCTCGTGCTCGATGTTGCCCACCTGGCCGATGGTGGCCATGCAGTTGGTGCGCACGATGCGGACCTCGCCGGAGGGCATCCGGATCTGGGCGTCGTCGCCCTCCTTGGCCATCAGCTGGGCAGAGGTGCCGGCGGAGCGCACCAGCTGGGCGCCGTTGCCGGGATGGAGCTCGATGTTGTGGATCACGGTACCCACGGGGATGTTGGCGATGGGCAGCGCATTGCCGGGCAGAATGTCCGCGTCGGCGCCGGTCATGATCTTGTGGCCGGCCTTCAGGCCAACGGGGGCCAGGATGTAGCGCTTCTCGCCGTCCTCATACTGGATGAGGGCGATGTTGGCGCTGCGGTTGGGATCGTACTCCAGGCGCAGCACGGTGGCAGAGCCGGCCTTGTCCCGCTTGAAGTCGATGATGCGGTACTTGCGCTTGTTGCCGCCGCCGCGGTGGCGGACGGTGATGCGGCCGTAGCTGTTGCGGCCGGCGGACTTCTTCAGGGAAGTCGTCAGGCTGGGCTCGGGCTTGGCCTTCTTGTCGATGCCGTCGAAACCGGAGACCGTCATCTGACGTCTGGAGGGAGTCGTCGGCTTAAAGGTTTTGATAGACATATGCTTTCCTCTCCTTCCGTTATCAGACCATGCCTTCGAAGAACTCGATGGTCTTGGAGTCCGCCGTCAGCTGGACATAGGCCTTCTTCCAGGTCTTGGTCATGCCGGGGCGGCCGGCGCCCATGCGCTTTTCCTTGCCGGGCACCGTCAGGGTATTGACGGAAGCGACCTTCACGTTGAAAATCTCTTCCACGGCCTTCTTAATCTCGATCTTGCCGGCGTCCTTGGCAACCTCGAACACGTACTTCTTGTCGGCGGCGCCGGACATGGCACGCTCGGTGATGATGGGACGGATGATGATGTCGTATGCGGTAGCCATTACGCGTACACCTCCTCGATTTTTGCGAGGGCGCTCTGATCCACCACCAGGTACTGGGCGTTCAGGATGTCGTAGACGCTCAGCTGAGTGGCGGGGGTGGTCAGCACGCCGGGGATGTTCCGGGCGCTCTTGACGATCACGTCGTCAACAGCGGGCGTCACGACGACGGCCTTGCCGCCGACGTTCACAGCAGCCAGGAACTTGCGGAAGGCGGCGGTCTTGATGGCATCCATCCGGATGGCGTCGATCACGACCAGCTTGCCTTCGGCGGCCTTTGCGGACAGGACGGACTTCAGAGCCAGCCGCTTGACCTTCTTATTCAGCACGTAGCTGTAATCCCGGGGCTTGGGGGCGAACACGATGCCGCCGTGGGTCCACTGGGGAGCCCGGGTGGAACCCTGACGGGCGTGGCCGGTACCCTTCTGGCGCCAGGGCTTTTTGCCGCCGCCGGAAACCTCGGCACGGGTGAGGGCGCTCTGGGTGCCCTGTCTGCAATTGGCGAGGTGGTTCTTGACGACCTCGTGGACGACGACTTCGTTGGGCTCGATACCAAAGATGGCGTCGCTCAGTTCCACGGTACCGACTTCTGCGCCGGCCATGTTCAAAACTTTCATGGAAGACATTACTTAAGCACCCCTTTCTTACTTGTTTCTGGCGGAAGCCTTCTGCGGGTTGCGGCCGGAAGCCTTCTGCGGGTTCTTGCTGATATCGGCACCGGACTGCTTGACCTTGTGGACCTTGACGGTGCTCTTGATGGTGACCAGACCGCCCTTGGGGCCGGGCACGGCGCCGCAGACGACCAGCATGTTCAGCTCGGGATCGACCTTCACGACGGACAGGTTCTGGACGGTGACCTGGTCAACGCCCATGTGGCCGGCGCCGATCTTGCCCTTGAAAATGCGGGAGGGATCGGTGGAAGAGCCCATGGAGCCGGCGTGACGGTGGACGGGGCCGGTGCCGTGGGTCTCCTTCAGGCGGTGGGCGCCGTGGCGCTTGATAACGCCGGCATAGCCGTGGCCCTTGCTGGTGCCGGTGATGTCCACGAAGTCGCCGACCTGGAAGGTATCGGCCTTCACCACGTCACCGATGTTCAGCTCGGCGGCGTTCTCCAGGTCGAATTCCCGCAGGTGCTTCTTGGGGCCGACGCCGGCCTTGCTCAGGTGGCCCAGCTCGGGCTTGGTGAGCTTGCGCTCGGCGATGTCCTCATAGCCCATCTGGACGGCCTGGTAGCCTTCCTTTTCGGAAGTCTTCTTCTGAACGACCGTGCAGGGACCCGCCTCGATGACCGTGACGGGGATCACATGGCCGTTCTCGTCAAAAATCTGGGACATGCCCACTTTTTTGCCGATGATTGCTTTCATGTATATTCCTCCTTAAAGGTTATTGGTCGGCTTAGATACGAGCGGTGTTGGGCACCGCCGCATTGCTCTGCCGACATGACCCGTCCGCCTCGCAAGTCGGCGGACATGGCAGCAAACAAATTAAAGTAAGGTTCGCGCAGGAGCCAGGCCTTACAGCTTGATCTCGATCTCCACGCCGGCGGGCAGCTCCAGGGCCATCAGCGCCTCCACCGTCTTGGGAGAGGACTTGGTGATGTCGATCAGTCTCTTGTGGGTGCGGCGCTCGAACTGCTCGCGGCTGTCCTTGTACTTGTGCACGGCCCGCAGGATGGTGACGACTTCCTTCTTGGTGGGCAGAGGGATGGGGCCGGAGACCTCGGCGCCGGTGCGCTTGGCGGTCTCGACGATCTTCTCTGCGCTCTGGTCGATGACCTGGTGATCATAGGCCTTCAGACGAATGCGGATCATTTCTTTCTGTGCCATGGTTGTTTCCTCCTGTTTTCGTACGTAGTTTTCTCGCGGTCTCGACTCCGTACGGCGAGAGAAGTTTTTCTATACGCTTAACCGTGCGTATCATTCCTGCTCATGAAAAATACCGGCGCAGGGAAATCCGGCCGGTACAGGGATCATGGCGTGGCGATCTACGCAACGTACAGATGATCTTTCTCAGCCGCCCGATTATCGGACATACTCCCCGGAAGTTACCTCGTCGCCGAGCAATCTCCCGGTTCATCGCAGTTCCACGCAGCGGGGTGTGCCCCTCTCGCGCGGACCTATTTATAATAAAAGAAAAGATACCCAATGTCAAGAGGAAATTCTCTGTTTTTCATGAAAAATTGAAGATTTTTTTGGCTGTCCCCACGGGAATTCTCTCGCCGAAAGGCGGTTTTTGCTTTTTCCCCTTTTTTCGGGGAGTGGAGGCTGTGAGATGAGAATAGGGGCCGCCCCCATAGGACGGGGGATGCCGCCTTACGGGCATGAGCGGAAGACGGCCGCGCACCGGCGCGGGGACGGGGGATTCCCGCCGTCCTCCTGCCGGACTGCGGATTCCCCCGTCCCGCCCGAGGGCGGACTCTCCCGCCAGGCCAAAAGGAAGAGGAGAAGCCCCCGCTCCCCCTCTTCCTTTTATATTAGTAGGCCACGCCCCAATAGATATCCGTGGTGCACGCCTTCCCGCACACCGGGCACACGCCCTCGGTGCCGCTCTGGGCAAGGGGCATGCAGCGGGAGGAAACCCCCGCCCGCTCCTTCATGGCCAGCTCGCAGGCCAGATCCCCGCACCACTTGGAGCGCAGGAAGCCGCCCTTCCCCTCGGCGATGGCCTTGGCCTCCTCCGGGGTCTTGATGTCGAAGGTGTTGTCCTCCCGGTTCTTCAGCGCCGTGGCGTACATGTTGTCGTGCACGGCATCCAGCAGACGCCGCACCGTCTCCTCCAGCTCCGCCAGAGGAACCGGCACCTTCTCGCCAGTGTCCCGGCGGGCGATGACGCACTGCTCCTTCTCGATGTCCTTGGGCCCCAGCTCCACCCGCAGGGGCACGCCCTTCATCTCATACTCGGCGAACTTCCAGCCGGGGGAGTTGTCGGAGTCGTCCATCTTGGCCCGGATGCCGGCGGCCTTCATCCGCTCCCGCAGGGCGGCGGCGGCGTCCAGGACGCCGGGCTTGTGCTGGGCCACGGGAATCACCACCGCCTGGATGGGCGCCACCCGGGGCGGCAGCACCAGGCCGTTGTCGTCGCCGTGGGTCATGATGATGCCGCCGATCATGCGGGTACTGACGCCCCAGCTGGTCTGGTGGGGATGGTGGGGCTGGTTGTCCTTCCCAGCGAAGGTGATGTCGAAGGCCTTGGCGAAGCCGTCGCCGAAATAGTGGCTGGTGCCGGCCTGGAGGGCCTTGTGGTCGTGCATCATGCACTCCACGGTGAAGGTCTCCTCCGCGCCCTTGAACTTCTCCTTCTCCGTCTTCCGCCCCCGGATGACGGGCATGGCCAGGAAGTTCTCCATGAAGTCGGCATAGATGTTCAGCATCTGCATGGTCTCCTGCCGGGCCTCTTCCTCGGTGGCATGCATGGTGTGGCCCTCCTGCCAGAGGAACTCCCGGTGGCGCAGGAAGGGGCGGCTGGTCTTCTCCCACCGCAGGACGCTGCACCACTGGTTGTACAGCTTGGGCAGGTCCCGCCAGGAGTGGATGATGTTGGCGTAATGCTCGCAAAACAGCGTCTCGCTGGTGGGACGGATGCAGAGGCGGTCCTCCAGCTTCTCGCTGCCGCCCATGGTGACCCAGGCGCACTCGGGGGCGAAGCCCTCCACGTGGTCCTTCTCCTTCTGGAGCAGGGACTCGGGAATCAGCACGGGGAGATACACGTTCTCATGCCCGGTCTCCTTGAAGCGGCTGTCCAGCTCCTGCTGGATGTTTTCCCAGATGGCGTAGCCATAGGGGCGGTAGATGAACATGCCCTTGACGGAGGTGTAGTCAATCAGTTCCGCCTTCTTGCACACGTCGGTGTACCACTGGGCAAAATCCACGTCCCGGGCGGTGATGGCGTCCACTTGTCTTTTATCCTGTGCCATGAGTCTCCATCCTTTACACAATGATGATTCAATCGCGCCGCAGCGCGGTTTTCACTGAGTTTCTATTGTAGCCATTCCGGTGAAAAATGTCAACCGTCACTGTTTTGTAAGGAGGATTCCCCTCTGTCCGCCCATTTTTTTGCAAATGGTTGCTTTTGCGATATTCATTCTCCCAGGAAAGTGGTATGATATCAAAAACGAAAAAGGAGGGCTGCCCTATGCCGCTGCTGCCGCTGAAATCCCTGTCCCGGACCTGTCAACTGGAAAACCCCGCCGAGGACCGCCGCACCGCCCGCCGGGCGGGGCAGTACCGGGTGGGGGGCGAGGCCGTCTACTTCCCCGCCTTCCCCGGCACCCAGTATCTGCCCTTTGCCGCCCTCTCCAAGGCCTGGTCCAAAAATACCGCCATCACCGTCACCGGCTGCTGCGGCAAACAGCTGCCCATGGTGCGGCTCCGGGCCTTCTACGACGGGGAGTTCTACCAGGACTTCCTCTTCGAGACCCAGGCGGAGGCGGACACGGTGCTAAGCGCCATCCGGGCCCGCCGCCCGGACCTGCCTCTGGACCGGGACACCACCCCCCGGGCATGAGAAAAGCCGCCGCTGGAATTCCAGCGGCGGCTTTTGCGTCTCCCAAAAACGCGCCTGCGGCACGTAGAAGGCTGCATCCCATTGCGCGCACGCGGGTGCGCCTTCGGCGTACCGCGTGCACATCGGCCAGCCGGGCAGCTGTCGCCGCCACGCGTCCGCCGCGGCGGCGGTGCGCAGTTCCCCCCCCTGCTCCGACGACGAACCGCCGGGAGGCCCTGTTGACAGCTCAAGGCCTCCGCCGGGATTCCGGCGGAGGCCTGATCTCGCGGTATATGATTGGCTCAGAACTTGTTTCGGATGACATCCTGATGGGAGCCGTCCGCCAGGGAGACGTAGCGCACAAAGAGGGCCACCTTGTTCTCCGGGTGGAGGGCGTTCCACATCCGCTCCGCCAGGGACGCGGCGTCGGAGTCCTCCAAAATCACCCGCTCCGGCTCCCCCTCGAAAGAGGGCAGGGGGCTGCCGTCGCCCATGTAGGTGTGGATGAAGCGGCCCTCCCCCGCCAGGGGGCGGTCGTAGGAGAAGAAATACCGGTGGCAGCAGCCGGGGTCTCCGTCGGCGGACTTCAAAATGGAGAGCTGGAAACTGCCGTCGGGGCTGAGGAGGCCGGAGATGCGGGGGGTGTAGTTGGGGCCGTCCGGCTCAAACTCCCGGCTGTGCAGGGCCTCCGCAAAGGTGCGGCCCTGGAGGATGTAGTCCCGGACGGTGTCGGTCTGGTCGCCGTTGGTGACGATCAGCCCCCGGCCCACCTGCCGGACGGGATGGTAGATGATGAGGCTGGGGTCCGTCATCTTGGAGGGGTCGTGGGCCTCGGTGCGGATGCCGTCCTCCGTGGCGGAGAAGACCCGGTTCCGGGAATTTTCGCTGCGGCCCATGATGAAATAGGCCGCCACGGCGGACTTGCCGTCGGCGCTGCGGCCCAGGACGATGCCCCGACCGGGGTAGGGGTTGCTCTCCAGCAGTTGGGTGAGGTTCAGCTTGTTCATTGGTACGGCTCCTTATCTCAAAAGTTTCTTTCTCTCCCGGTAGTCGGGAAGGTAGCGCTCCAGCAGGGCGTAAAACCCCGGACCGTGGTTCTTCTCCCGGATGTGGCACAGCTCATGGACCACCACCAGGTCCACGGCCTCCTCCGGGGCGTTCATGAGGAAGCAGGAAAAGCAGAGGCTGTTTTTCCCGCTACAGCTGCCGTAGCGCTTCCGGGCGGCGGTGATCCGCACCCCGGTGGGGACCAGGCCCATCTTCCGGCTCCACGCCGCCACCTTCGGCGGCAAAACGGTCTCTGCCCGGGCCTTCAGTGCCGCGATCTCCTCCGGCGTGGGGTCCGGTGGGAACAGGGAGGGCCGGGCCTGCTGCCGGGCCCGGTGGCGGGCGATCCAAGCGGCGTGGCGCTCCACGAAGGCGTCGATGGGACCCCGGGCCAGGTGCAGCGGCGCCCGGACCAGCACCCCGCCCTCCCGTGTCAGCTCCAGCGCCAGGGTCCTCCGGCGGGAGCGGATGAGTTCATACGTTTCCATAGGAACAAGATAGCATGTCCGCGGCAAAAACTCAAGAGCCCCGCGCCGCCTTTTTCTCCCGGCCCGGGAAGCACCCCCGGCGGCACACCGGCGA
The DNA here is from genome assembly GCF_900544955.1 of uncultured Oscillibacter sp. GTDB lineage: Bacteria > Bacillota > Clostridia > Oscillospirales > Oscillospiraceae > Oscillibacter. The sequence continues at coordinate 6,410 of NZ_UQXD01000053.1, read as the reverse complement.
AGCGGGAAGATCGTCCGGCAGGAGGACCGTCCCCGGGACAGGGATGACCCCAGGAAACAGGGAGCGGTCCGGGTGGCGGGGAACGCTCCAGGACCGGGGAGCCGCTCAGGAACAGGGAACGTCCTATGGACAGGGAGCAGCCAGGGCGTGAGAAGCAACCCGGGAACGAGGACCGCCCCAGGGGTAGGTAACAGCCGGGGAGTAAAAAGCGCCTCGGGGACGAGAACCGTCCCATGAACAGGGAGCAGCCGGGGCGTGAGATGCGGCCCAGGAACGAAGAACTCCCCATGAACAGAGAGCGGCCGGGGAGTGAGAAGCGACCCGGGAACGAGGACTGTCCCAGAGACAGATAACAGTCAGGGCGTGAGAACCAGCCCGGGAACGAAAACCGTCTCGGGGACAGGAAGCTGCCAAAGCGTGAGAAGCGACCCGGGGGACGGGAAACAACGCGGGGACGGCCTGCGCCCCGCTCCCGGCGAAAAAAGGGCCGGCCCTCTCCGGGCCGGCCCAAATGCCGCTTATTCTCCCATGGGCGCCCCACACTGGGGGCAGAACTTGCTGTCGGACTCCGCGCCGCAGATGGGGCACTTCTTCTCGGCGGGGACGCTCTCCACCACCACGGGCTCCTCTTCCTTGGCGGGCTTGCTGGCCTCCAGCTCCGCGATTCTCGCCTTGCCGGCGGACACCGCGTCCACCAGCTCCCGCACCGCGTCGGGGATTTCCCCCTCGTACTCGCTGACAAACCACTCGCCGATGACGCGGTAGTTCTTGTCCATCTCCCGCTGCTCGCCGGCGATGGCGACGTTGATCTTGGCCACCTCGGCGGCGTCCTTCGCCATCTCGGCGGCATCCTTTGCCTTATCCGCGGCCACTGTGGCCACGTCCTTCGCCATTTTGGTCAGTTCATCAAAAAATGCCATATGGGGTTCCCCTTTCATCTCCGGCTCTGCGGCCGCTTTTTTGTCCCATTTTTCCCCAGTTTCCCGGGTCTTTGGATTCAGTATACCCCACTTTTATGGCAAACGCAACCGCATTTCCGTTTGTTTACATATCGTTTTCAATCCACGCCCGGGACCGCTCCACCGCCCGGCGCCACTGGCGGTAGCTCTCGGCGCAGGCCGCCTCCTCCCGCTGGGGCTGGAAGACGTGCTGGCTGCGGCGCAGGCCCTCCAGCTCCCGGAGGTCGCTCCAGACCCCCGCCGCCAGCCCCGCCAGGGCCGCCGCGCCGAAGGCGGTAGTCTCCACCTGGGCGGGGCGGTCCACCGGCAGGCGGAGCAAATCCGCCTGGGTCTGCATCAAGATGTCGCTGACCGACGCGCCGCCGTCCACCCGCAGGCACGTCAGCGGGCAGGGGGCGTCGGCGGCCATGGCGTGCACCAGGTCCGTCACCTGGAAGGCGATGGCGTCCAGCACCGCCCGGGCGATGTGGGCCCGGGTGGTGCCCCGGGTGAGGCCCACCATGGTCCCCCGGGCGTACATGTCCCAGTAGGGCGCCCCCAGGCCGGTGAAGGCGGGCACGATGTACACGCCGCCGGAGGAGGGGACACTCTCCGCCAGCCGGTCGCACTCCGGCGCCGTCTCGATGAGGCCCAGCTCGTCCCGGAGCCACTGGATGGTGCTGCCGGCGTTGAAGACGCTGCCCTCCAGGGCGTAGGTGGTCTCGCCCCCCACGGACCAGCCCACGGAGCTCACCAGCCCCGCCCGGGACCGCACCGGCGCCCCGCCCACGTTCATCAGCGTGAAGCAGCCGGTGCCGTAGGTGTTCTTCGCCTGGCCGGGGGTGAAGCAGGCCTGCCCGAAGAGGGCGGCGGGCTGGTCCCCGGCGCTGCCGCAGATGGGGATGCCCGCCAGGGCCTCCAGCCCGGGCAGCCCCTCCGCCACGGCGCCGTACACCTGGCTGTTGGGCCGGGGCTCAGGCAGCAGGGCCATGGGGATGCCCAAAAGGCGGCACAGCTCCTCATCCCACGCCAGGGTATGGATGTTGAAGAGCATGGTGCGGGAGGCGTTGGAGTAGTCCGTCACGTGGACCCGCCCGCCGGTGAGCTGCCAGATCAGCCAGGTGTCCACCGTGCCGGCGCACAGCTCCCCCCGCTCCGCCCGATCCCGGACGCCGGGGAGGTTGTCCAGCAGCCACTTGAGCTTGGTGCCGGAGAAGTAGGCATCGATGAGGAGGCCCGTCCGCTCCGCCACCAGCTCCTCCAGGCCGTCCGCCTTCAGCTGCTCGCAGATGGCGGCGGTGCGGCGGCACTGCCAGACGATGGCGTTGTACACCGGGCGGCCGGTGGCCCGCTCCCAGAGGATGGTGGTCTCCCGCTGGTTGGTGATGCCCAGGGCGGCGATCTGCTTGGGGTCCGTGTGGGCCACCGCCTCCGCCAGGGCCCGCCGCTCCGTGGCCCAGATTTCCATGGGGTCGTGCTCCACCCAGCCGGGCTGGGTGTAAATCTGGCGGAAGGGGTGCTGGGCCCGGGAGACGATCTCCCCCGCCTGGTTGAAGAGAATGGCCCGGGACGTGGTGGTTCCCTGGTCCAGGGCGACGACAAAGGCTTCCATAAACAACCTCCTCTGGCATTTTCCCGCAGGATGTGATACGATGTCTCCAACGAGTATACCACAAGGAGGCAGATGTTTCCATGGTGCAAACGGAATTTACCTTTCCCTCCGCCGACGGAAAAACCGCCCTCCACGCGGTGGAGTGGACGCCGGAGACGGCCCCCCGGGCGGTGGTGCTGGTCTCCCACGGCGTGGCGGAGTATCTTCTGCGCTACCGGCCCCTGGCGGAGTTTCTGACAAACCGGGGCTTCACGGTGGCGGGCCACGACCACCTGGGCCACGGGGCCTCCGTGGCCCCCGGCGCCCCCCGGCTGTACTTCGGCCCCAAGGGCAGCTGGGACTGGGTGACGGCGGACCTGTACGCCCGCCGGGAGCTGGCGGGGCGGCGGTTTCCCGGCCTGCCCTGCTTTCTGCTGGGCCACTCCATGGGCTCCTTCCTGGCCCGGACCTACCTGATCCGCTACCCCGGCACTGTGGACGGCGCCATCCTCATGGGCACCGGCCAGATGCCCCCCGCCCTGGTGGCCGCAGGCCGGGCGACGGCCGCCGCCGAGAGCCGCCGGATCGGGGAGGACCGCCCCAGCCCCCTGGTGGACCGGCTGGCCTTCGGCTCCTACAACCGGCACTTCGCCCCCAACCGCACCGCCTTCGACTGGCTGAGCCTCTCCCGGGAGAACGTGGACGCCTACCTCCAGGACCCCCTCTGCGGCGAGACCCCCACCATCGGCCTCTTCCGGGAGATGCTGGCGGGCATCGCCTATATTGAGCAGCCCGAGCACCTGCGGCGGATGAACCTCACCACCCCCGTCCTCTTCCTCTCCGGCGCCATGGACCCGGTGGGGGCGTGCGGCAAGGGGGTCCGGCGAGCCTTCCGCAGCTTTCAGCGGGCCGGGGTGCGGCAGGTCTCCCTCCGCCTGTATCCGGACCTGCGCCACGAGCTCCTCCAGGAGGACTGCCGGGAAACCATTTACCAGGACATCGCCCGGTGGCTGGAGGAGCGCCTATCTGAAAAAAGGAGGGTGCCCCCTGCCCTATGAAAACCATGAACTCGTCCGTTACCCGGCGGTTTTACGCCTGCCGCCTGGCGGTCCGGACCGCCGCCTTCGCCGGTTTGCTCTTCTACGCCCTGGCCCTGCCGGAGCGGTTCGCCGCGGACCTGGCGGCGGGGCCTCTCCACCCCTCCCCCATGACGGCCCTCTGGCTGCTGCTGATGGCCTCCATGGTCTTCCGCCTCTTCCCCTCCCGGCTGGAGAGCCTGGGCTGCCAGAAGGTGTTCGGCAGCCGCTTCCGCTCCACCGGCCGGGTGGTGTCCCCCCAGGCGGTGCGGGAGGCGGATTTGGGGGCGGGGCGGGTGCTGGCGGTATGGGCCGCCGCCAACGCCCTGATCCTGTTGGCCTACCGGCAGGGCTTGGCGGACCAGCGCTTCCTGGTGTGCCTGGCCGGGTTCTACGGGGTGTGCGACATTTTCTGCGTGCTGTTCTTCTGTCCCTTCCAGGCCTGGATCATGCACAACCGCTGCTGCACCACCTGCCGCATCTACAACTGGGACTACCTGATGCTGTGCACGCCGCTGCTGGCCCTGCACAACGCCTTTTCCCAGTCCGCCTGTATCCTGGCCACGGTGGTGTTTCTGCGCTGGGAGGTGACGTACCTCTTCCGCCGGGAGCGGTTCTTCGAGAGCAGCAACCAGTCGCTCCAGTGCCGCCACTGCCAGGAGCACCTGTGCCGCTGGAAGCCCGGCGGCAAGGACCTCTCCAAACAGACGAAGGCCTCCGGCTGAGCCGGAGGCCTTCTCCTATTCAAATCGTCTCCCGGGGCGGAACATTTTTCTCGGCCCGCAGGCGTACAAGCGATGCGCCGAAGACGCACCGCTTACATACAACGGGCCGCAGCCCCCCGAAAGAACGCTTGCGGCACCTTTGGGGCACCCTCACGCCTCCGGCTGCGCCGGGGGCTCTCTCCCTGCCCGGAACAGCGGCGGGCGCACCGACTCCGCCTCTCCGGTCCGGTACAGCAGCCGGGCGGAGAGCAGAGCGTCGGCGGTGAAGAGGAGCAGGGCGGCGTAGGTGAGCTGGGGCGGAATGGCCGCCAGCCGGGGGGCCAGCCACCCCTGGACCGGCGGCAGTCCCGCCGCCAGCAGCACTCCCCATGCCAGGGAGAAGGGCACGCACACCCGTCCCCGGAGATTGCCCCACACCTGGCCGTAGTCCCAGAAGCGGACGCCGAAGGCCGCCTCATACCCCCAGTGGACGGCGTACTCCACCGCCGTGGCCGCCAGGCCGCCCCACACCGCCAGCCCCCAGAAGGAGTCCGTCAGCGCCGGGGGCAGAGCCAGCACCGCCAGGGCCCCCAGGCCGTACACCGGGCACAGGGGCAGCAGCAGAAAGCACCGCCGCGCCCGCCGCGCTGACCCGGTGGCGGCGGCGAATGCCTTTTCCAGTAAAAATCCCAGAAAGCTGTATGTCCAAAACTGCCAGAGCCAAAGTGCCATCGTCTTCCCTCCCGTCCCAGTGTGCCCCGGCGGGGGGACAATATTCCCGCCATTGCGCCAACCGGCCTCCCGTGGTATAATCACAAAAAACCACTTAAAAAAGGAGGCGGACACATGGCCGACACCTGGGAGAGCCTGCGGGCGGACTGCATGGCGTGCCAGGGCTGCGACCTGGCCCAGACCCGCACCCACGTGGTCTTCGGCACCGGGGCGGAGACGGCGGAAATTCTGCTGATCGGAGAGGGCCCCGGCCAGCACGAGGACGAGCAGGGCGTCCCCTTTGTGGGACGGGCGGGGCAGCTGCTGGACGACATGCTGGAGATCATCGGCCTGGACCGCACCAAGGTCTACATCGCCAACATCGTCAAATGCCGTCCCCCCAACAACCGGGACCCCCTGAACGTGGAGCAGGACGCCTGCATGGGCTGGCTCCGGCGGCAGACGGCCCTGCTGCGGCCCAAGGTCATCGTCTGCCTGGGGCGCATCGCCGCCAAGGCCATCATCAAGGAGGAGTTCAAAATCACCGTGGAGCACGGCCAGTGGTTCAGCCGGGGCGGCGTGCAGATGACCGCCATCTACCACCCGGCGGCGCTGCTGCGGGACGTGGGCAAGCGGCCGGAGACCTTCGAGGACCTGAAGTCCATCCAGGCCAAGGTCCGGGAGCTCTGTCCCGGCACCATCCTCTGAAGCGGCGGGAGAGCGCGCTCTCCCGCCCTCGGTTTCCCCCCAGTTGTTAACCATGTTTATTTTTATGGTTGACAATCAGGGCGGCAAGGCGTATGCTGGGAGCATTCCAAAAGAAGGAGGCTCTCCCAATGACTGCTGACAAGACCCGGTTCCGGACGGTGGACCTTGCGTATATCGCGCTGTTCGCGGTACTGATGGCGGTGTGCGCCTGGATTTCCATTCCCCTGACGGTGCCCTTCACCCTCCAGACCTTCGCCGTGTTCGCGGCGCTGGCCACCCTGGGGGGACGGCGGGGACTGTACGCCGTGGTGGTATATCTGCTGATGGGGGCCGTGGGCCTGCCGGTGTTCTCCAACTTCCAGGGGGGCCTGGGAGTGCTGCTGGGTACCACCGGGGGGTACATCGTGGGCTTTCTGGTGTCCGCGGCGCTGTTCTGGCTCCTCACCGCCCGTTTCGGCACCTCCCTGCCGGTGACGGTGTGCGCCTGCCTGCTGGGCCTTGCGGTGTGCTACGCCTTCGGCACCGCCTGGTTCCTGATGGTGTACACCCAGACCAAGGGGCCCATGGGCCTGCTCTCCGCCCTGAGCGCCTGCGTGTTCCCCTTCGTCCTGCCGGACCTGGTGAAGCTGGCCCTGGCGGTGCTGGTGTCCCGGCGGGTGCGCCGGTATCTGAAATGAGGCGG
>NZ_UQXD01000052.1 GCF_900544955.1 uncultured Oscillibacter sp. | reverse complement strand
CCCCTACCAGCCACGCCACCGCCGCCTCCGCCCGGCTCTTCAGATACCCCAGGTACCCAGCCGCCGCCTTCTCCGTCAGCTCCACCGGGTACCGCAACCGGTACCACGCCAGACGCAGCGCCGTCTCCTCGTCATGTTCCATTCCCAGGAAGGTCCGCCACAGCCCGTCGTAGGTCTTCAGGTCCAGCCGCTTCTGGCGGAAGCAGTGGTGGTAGGGGTAGCCGGCGCCGTAGATGTTATAGTCGAAGTGGTGGGCGGGGCAGTTCTCCTCGTAGGCCTCCACAAACTCCGGGAACAGCAGCCGGGCGGTGCGCCCCGCCGTGTCCACCACCATCACGTCCAGCTCCCGGCTCAGCTCGTCGTTGAAATAGGCCAGGGACTCCCCCTGCTCCGCTCCAGTCCGGGTGAGGTGGAAGCGGTGCAGGGAGCGGCAGTTCATCAGGGCGCCGCCGCTCCAAAAGCGGATGCCGTCGTGGAGGCGCAGGGTGTGGAGGCCACCGCAGTTCAGCAGGGCGTAATCCCCCACCCGGCGGAGGAACCTGGGCAGCGCCAGCTCCAGCAGTCCCCGGTTGTCCCATGCCGCGCCGCCGTCCGGCGGGCCGCAGATGAGCTCCACCGCCTCCCCCTCCGCCGTCCCGGCGCCGGGGGCCAGGGCGTGGTCCCCCAGGGCCGTCACCGGCAGGCCGAAGAGGCTGTCCGGCAGGGCCGCCGAGGCATCGCAGGTCACCGCCCGCAAAATGGCCACCCCCTCCGCCTCCCGGCGGACCACCAGTTTCCAGTTGTTGACGCCGCTGACGGTCTCCAACCCCTCTGCCTCCGTTCCCTTTTTCATGCTCCAATGAAGAGAAAGTATATCATATTCTCTGAGGATTTCATAGGTGCAATGCCTACAAAACAAAATTTTCAAAAACCCCTTGACATTCCGTGCATACTGTATATACTGTACATGTACAGTACGAACGGAGGCACTTCCATGGAACTCATCATCCGAAACACCACCAGCCAGCCCATCTACGACCAGATCGCCTCCCAGATCAAGGCCCAGATCATCGCCGGCGTCCTGCGTCCGGGAGAGGCGCTGCCCTCCATCCGGATTTTGGCCAAGGACCTGAAAATCTCCGTCATCACCACCAAGCGGGCCTACGACGAGCTGGAGGCCCAGGGCTTTCTCTACACCGTGGCGGGAAAGGGCTGCTTTGTGGCGGAGAAAAATCTGGAGCTGATCCGGGAGCAGCGGCTGCGGGAGCTGGAGGAACACCTCTCCGCCGCCGCGGAGCTGGCCGCAAGCTGCGGCCTCACCCAAGAGGAACTATACGACATGCTGCGCATCCTGCTAGAGGAGGAAACCCGATGAACGCCATTGAACTGAGCCATATCAACAAATCCTTCGGTGCCTTCGCCATCCGGGACCTGTGCCTGGAGGTGCCCGCGGGCACCATCTGCGGCCTGGTGGGCGAGAACGGCGCGGGAAAGTCCACCACCATCCGCCTGCTGATGAACGCCCTGCGGCCGGACAGCGGCACCGCCGCGGTGCTGGGAGTGGACACCGCCTCCCCGGACTTCAACGCCGTCAAGGAGGACGTGGGGGTGGTGCTGGACGAGGCCTACTTCCCCGAGACCCTCAACGCTGCCCAGGTGGGCAAAATCATGGCGGAGACCTACCGCCGCTGGGACCAGGGCCGGTACGAGGGCTACCTGGACCGCTTCGCCCTCCCCCGGGGCAAGGCCTTCAAGGACTTCTCCCGGGGCATGAAGATGAAGCTGGCCATCGCCGTGGCCCTGAGCCACCAGCCCCGGCTGCTGGTGCTGGACGAGGCCACCGCCGGGCTGGACCCCATCGTGCGGGACGAGGTGCTGGACATCTTCAACGAGTTCACCCGGGAGGAGGACCACTCCATTCTCATCTCCTCCCACATCCTCTCGGATTTGGAGAAGCTGTGCGACTACATCGCCTTCCTCCACCAGGGGCGGCTGCTGTTTTGCGACGAGAAGGACCGGCTGCTGGAGACCTACGGCATCTTCGTGGGCACCGTCGCCCAGGCGGAGAGCCTCCGGGAGGAGGCGGTGGTAGGCCGGGAGACCGGCGGCATGGGCGGCGTCCGGATTCTGGTGCGGCGGGACGCCGTACCAGACACCCTGGCCCTGGAAAAGCCCACCGTGGAGGACATCATCCTCTTCACCGTGAAAGGAGCGAAGGAAGCATGAAAGCCCTGGTTTTGAAGGACGTCTACGTGCTGTGGAAGCAGATGCGGATTTTTCTGCTCATCGTCCTGATTCTCTCCGCCATCCCCAGCAGTTTCAACAACGTCTTCGCCGTCGTCTACGCCGCCATGCTGCCCTACACCGCCATGGCCTACGACGAGCGGAGCCACTGGGATCAGCTGGCGGCCATGCTGCCCTACTCCGGCCGGGACATCGTACTGAGCAAGTACCTGCTTGGCTGGCTGTGCATTGCGGCGGCGGCGCTGCTGTCCGTTATGATTCAGTGGGGACTGTCCCTGGTGCTGACGGACTACTTCTTCTCCCCCGCCATGCTGCTTTTGGCGGTGTGGGGCGCCGCGGCCGTCCTGGCGGTGACGCTGCCGCTGATGTTCCGCTTTGGCGTGGAGCGGGGGCGGATGGCCATGTTCGTCATCATCTTCCTGGTCTGCGGCGCCGCCGGCGCCCTGTCCAGCGTGGCGTCCTCCATGGCCAAGACACCGGGCTTTTCCTTCGGCGGGCCGCTGATGACCGCGCTGCCCCTGGCGGCAGCGGTGCTCACGCTGATCTCCGTCCCCCTGTCCCTCCGGCTGTATCAGCGGAAAGACCGGTGAGCCATGGCGGAGAAGGGGCCGGACCTGTCGGCCGAGGACCTGGCGGCGCTGCTGGAGCTGCTGGGCCAGGCGCTGCTGCGGTAAACGAACACAAGCCGGGACCGATATCGGTCCCGGCTTGTGTGTTGTCGGTTTGCGCCGCTCAGCCCCACAGGGCGGAGAGCATGGGGATGACCTGCTTCTTCCGGGACATGATCTTGGGCAGGAAGGCGCAGTTCTCCGCGGTCTTGATGTTGAAGGCCTGGCGGATGGTCTCCTCGTCCCCCACGAACAGCAGCTGGGTGCCCTCCAGCAGCACGTCGGTGATCATCAGCACCACGGTGTTGAAGTGCCGCTCCTTGCGGATGGCGCGCATCCGCTCCAGGAACTCCTCCTTCCGGCCCAGCAGCCGCTCGGAGTCCATGCAGGTGATCTGGCTCACCGCCAGATCGTGGCCGGCAATGTGGAACTCCTTGTAATCCGTGCGGAGCATGGCCTCCACCGTCTTGTCCTCCCCGCTGGTGGCGGAGAAGATGGCCCTGCCCAGGTCCTCCAGAGAGACGTTGGCGATGCGGGCCATCCGGTTGGCCATGTCGATGTCCCGCTGGGTGCAGGTGGGGGACTTGAACATCACCGTGTCGGACACGATGGCGGAGGCCATGATGCCCGCCATTTTGGCGGTGGGCATCAGCCCCTTCTCCTGGTACATGCCCCCCACGATGGTGGTGGTGCTGCCCACGGGCTCGTTGCGCACGTAGATGGGGTTCTTGGTCTCGATGTCCGCCAGGCGGTGGTGGTCCACAATCTCCAGAATCTCCGCCTGCTCCAGCCCGTTCACGGACTGGGCCCGCTCGTTGTGGTCCATGAGGATCACCCGCTTGCGCCGGGGGCGCAGCAGGTGGAATCGGGACAGCGTGCCCACCACCCGCTCGTTTTCATCCAGAATGGGATAGGAGCGGAAGCGGCTCTCCAAAACGGTGTTCTGCACGTCGTCGATATAGTCGTCCAGGTGGAAGCAGACCATGTCCCGGGCCTTGCAGATGCTGCTGATGGGCTGGGCGTGGTGGATGAGCCGCACCGCCCGGTAGGGGTCGTAGGGCGTGGCGATGACGCAGGTCTTGCCGGCGCCTTCGATCAGGTCCTGGCTCACCTCCGCCTGGCACACCAGCACGCAGTTCACCTGCAGCTCCAGCGCCCGGCGGATCATGTCCGGCTGGTCGCCGCAGACCACGATGGTGTCCCGGTCGGAGAAGAGCAGGTTCTCCCGCCCCGCGGGGAGGGCGATGGTCACCGCGCCGGAGACCTCCTCCCACATCTCGCTGCCCTCGTTGAGAATCTGCCCCTCCAGCACGGAGAGCATGTTGTACACAGGGATGTTCTGCACCTGGGGGTCCCGGACGGAGGTCATGTCGTAGTTGGCCACGTCCCCGGCGGAGAGCATACCGTACAGCGTGCCGTCCTCATTGGCCACGGGGATGGCGGAGATCTTGTCCGCCTGCATCACCTGCCAGCCCCGGCTGATGGTGGCGGTGGCAGAGAGGGTGGGCGGCGTGTCGTAGTCCAGGTCCTTCACCTGGGTGCGCACGTCGCTGATGAGGCGGGGCGGCTCAAACCCGAAGCGGTCCAGCACGGCCTGGGTCTCGTCGCTGACCTGGCCCAGCCGGGCGGCCTTGTACTGCCGGCCGCCGATGGCGTTTTTCAGGGCGGCGTAGGCCATGGAGGATACGATGGAGTCTGTGTCAGGGTTGCGGTGTCCGGTGATATAGACGGTATCCATTCTGCTCGTTTCTCCTTTGGAATCTTTAGATAGTCTGATTATGCTGCCCCGCCGCCGCTTTGTCAACGGCTCCCGCCTGAAAAAAAGGGCGCGGAAACGATTGCCTCCACACCCCTTCCAGGAAAATTTTTCTTTTTACAGGATCAAAAGCGCCTTGGGGGCCTCCGTCAGATTCCGGCAGCCCTCCTCCGTCAGCAAAAGCACATCCTCGATGCGGACCCCCAGCTTCCCCGGCAGATAGATGCCCGGCTCTGCGGAGATCACGGCCCCGGCGGGCAGGGGCGTCTCGTTCATGGGGGAGGCGTTGGGGGCCTCGTGAATCTCCACCCCCACGCCGTGGCCGAAGCTGTGGCCGAAAAACGCCCCGTATCCGGCGGCGTCGATGACGGCCCGGGCGGCGCCGTCCACCGCCTTGCCGGAAGCCCCGGCCCGGGCGGCGGCAATCCCCGCCAGTTGGGCGGAGAGCACTGTGTCGTACACCCGGCGCATCTCCGCCGTGGCATAGCCCACCGCCACGGTACGGGTCATGTCGGAGCAGTACCCGTGATAGACGCAGCCGAAGTCCATGGTGACGAACTCCCCCTGGCGGATTTCCCGCTCCGAGGGGACGCCGTGGGGCAGGCTTCCGTTGGGGCCGGAGACCACGATGGGGTCGAAGGACATGTCCTCCGCGCCGTGGTGCAGCATCAGATACTGGAGCCGGGCGGCGATCTCCTTCTCCGTGACGCCGGGGCGGATTTCCTCCAGAATCTCCGCCAGCGCCCGCTCCGCAATCCGCTGGGCGGCCACCATGGTCTCCAGCTCCGCCCCGTCCTTCACCGTCCGCAGCTGCCACAGCAGCTCCGTGGCGGGCACCAGCTCGCAGGACAACGCCTTGCGGTAGCGCTCGTAGTCCTGGACGGTCATGTAGGCGTCCTCAAACCCCACGCGCCGGAGTCCCTGCTCCGCCGCCACCTCCTCCACCAGGGCGGCGTAGCCCTTTCCGTGGCCCACCTCCCGCAGCTCCGCCCCCTGGACGCACCGCCCGGCGGCCTCCGTGTAGCGGGCGTCGGTGAAATAGTAGGCGCCCTTCCGGGTCACCAGGGCCGCGCCGTCGGTGCCGGAGGAGTGAAAGCCGGAGGCGTAAAACCGATTCGCCTCCCCGGTGAGCAGCATGGCGTCCAGGTCCCGGCTCTCCAGCCGGGCGGCAATGGCCTCAAAATGATTCATACTCGCATCCTTTCTCCCCGCAGGCCGCCGGGCGGCCCTTTCCAAACGATTCTGCGGCGGGCGGCTTCGCCGGGCCGCCTTATTTTTCCGTCTGCCTCTTCAAAGTGGCCCGCACAAACCCGCAGGACAGCGGGTTGGGCCGGTTGGGACGGTCGCCCCGCGGGGGCCGGGAGCCCCCGCCGCCGGGCCTCATCCCTCCGCCTGCTTCTCCAGGGCGGCCCGCACAAATCCGTAGAACAGCGGGTGGGGCCGGTCGGGGCGGCTCTTGAACTCCGGGTGGAACTGGGCGCCCACGAACCAGGGGTGGTCCGGCAGCTCCACGATCTCCACCAGGCGGCCGTCGGGGGACAGCCCCGCCAGCACCAGGCCCCCGTCCTCCATCTCCGCCCGGAAGGCGTTGCTGAACTCATAGCGGTGGCGGTGGCGCTCGGAAATCTCCGCCGCGCCGTACAGCGCGTGGCTGCGGGTGCCCTCCGCCAGCACGCAGGGATACCGGCCCAGGCGCATGGTGCCGCCCTTGTCCGTCACGTCCACCTGGTCCGGCATCAGGTCGATGACCGGGTGGAGCGTGGTCTCGGAGAATTCGGAGGAGTTGGCGTCGCCGTGGCCCAGGACGTTCCGGGCAAACTCGATCACCGCCATCTGCATCCCCAGGCAGATGCCGAAGTAGGGCACGCGGTTTTCCCTCGCGTAGCGGACGGCGCAGAGCATCCCCTCGATGCCCCGGCCGCCGAAGCCGCCGGGCACCAGGACGCCGGCACAGCCACCCAGCACCTCCGCGGCGCTCTCCGCCGTCAGATTCTCGGAGTCCACCCACCGGATGTCCACCACCGCGCCGTTGGCAGTGCCGGCGTGGTGCAGCGCCTCCACCACGGAGAGATAGGCGTCGTGGAGCTGGGTGTACTTGCCCACCAGGGCGATGCACACCCGCCGCCGGGCGCTCTTCTCCCGCCGGACCATGGCGCTCCACTCCCGCAGGTCCGGCTGGTGGGTGATGAGACCCAGCTTCCGGCACACCACCTCGTCCAGCCCCTCCGCCGCCATCAGCAGGGGGACCTCGTACAGCGTCTGCGCCGTGGTGTTTGGAATCACGCAGTCCGGCTCCACGTTGCAGAACAGGGCGATCTTCCGGCGGACCTCGTCGGTGATGGGGGCGTCGCAGCGGCACACCAGCACGTCCGGCTGGATACCCAGGGAGAGCAGCTCCTTCACGGAGTGCTGGGTGGGCTTGCTCTTCAGCTCCCCGGAGCCGGGGATCTGGACCACCAGGGGCACATGGAGGAACACCACGTCGCCCCGGGGCCGCTCCGCCCCCACCTGGCGGATGGCCTCCAGAAAGGGCTGGGACTCGATGTCGCCCACGGTGCCGCCGATCTCCGTGATGACCACATCCACGTCCTCCCCCGCCATGGCGTAGATCCGGTCCTTGATCTCATCGGTGATGTGGGGGATGATCTGGACGGTGGCCCCCAGATAGTCCCCCCGGCGCTCCCGGTTCAGCACGGACCAGTAGATCTTCCCGGAGGAGATGGAGCTGTTGCCGCTGAGGTCCTCGTCCACAAACCGCTCGTAGTGACCCAGGTCCAGGTCCGTCTCGGCGCCGTCGTCGGTGACGAAGACCTCCCCGTGCTGGTAGGGGCTCATGGTGCCGGGGTCCACGTTGATATAGGGGTCGAACTTCTGGTTTCGCACCCGGACGCCCCGCTGCTTCAGCAGCCGCCCCAAAGACGCCGCGCAGATGCCCTTCCCCAGGCCGGACACCACGCCGCCGGTCACAAATACAAATTTGGTTGACATGCTTCTCACCTTACCTTTATCAGCAGTTTGGACGGGAAATCGGATTTGTACGCATGGCGGGGACAAACTGGCGGATTTTGCAAAATAAAAAGGACACCGCCGGACCATTTTGCGGCCAAAAGTCCCCACGCTTTCGGGACGTTCAGCTGCGATCCGCGGTGTCGCCGGTCTGTTCGATTGTCGCTGGTGCGGCACCCCGCCGCCAACCGCCGCCAAAGCGCTTCCAAAAATACGTTCCCAATATAGCACCGCCGCACCGCCTTGTCAACGCCCTCTTTCCGCAGCCGCCGCTTCCGGGGCTTTGTAGACTCCGCCCCGCCTGCGGAGCTGTTTTTGTGAAAAATAACCATTGACTTTATTCCTTTAAAGCTGTATGGTGAAAAAGCAGAAACATTCCTCCGGCGGACGGCGGCCCGTTTGCCGCCGTTCCCACGCAGCGGCCCGCGCCGCGGGCCGTTGGGGAGATGAAGAGGCGCCGCCCCGGTTTGGACGGCAGTTCCCGCAAAATGAAGCATAAGGAGATCGTGAAGATGAAAAAGAAGCTGCTTGCATCCCTTCTGGCGGCCACCATGGCCCTGAGCCTGGCCGCCTGCGGCGCCAAGACGGAGACCCCCGCCGACGCCCCCACGGATCCCGGCGACGGCGCCGGTTCCCCCGCCAAGACCTACACCGTTGGCATCTGCCAGCTGGTCACCCACGACGCGCTGGACGCCGCCACCCAGGGCTTCCAGGACGCCCTGAAGGCCAAGCTGGGCGACGCCGTGACCTTTGACTTGCAGAACGCCGCCGGCGATCCCGCCACCTGCGCCACCATCGCCAACGGCTTCGTCTCCTCCGGCGTGGACCTGATTATGTCCAACGCCACCGCCGCCCTCCAGGCCGCCGTGGCCGCCACCGCCGACATCCCCATCCTGGGCACCTCCGTCACGGAGTACGGCGTGGCCCTGGGCATCAAGGACTTCACCGGCACCGTGGGCACCAACGTCTCCGGCACCTCCGACCTGGCCCCCCTGGACCAGCAGGCCGCCATGATTAAGGAGTGGTTCCCCGACGCCAAGACCGTGGGCCTGCTGTACTGCTCCGCCGAGGCCAACAGCCAGTATCAGGTGGACACCGTGCAGGCGGAGCTGGAGGCCCTGGGCTACACCTGCACCCAGTATCCCTTCTCTGACTCCAACGACATCGCCTCCGTGACCCAGACCGCCGTCAGCAACAACGAGATCCTCTATATCCCCACCGACAACACCGCCGCCTCCAACACCGGCGTGGTGGACAACATCTGCCGTCCCGCCGGCATCCCCGTGTTCTGCGGCGAGGAGGGCATTGCCAAGGGCTGCGGCGTGGCCACCCTGTCCATCAGCTACTACGATCTGGGCATGGCCACCGGCGAGATGGCCGCCAAGATCCTCACCGGCGAGGCGGACGTGGCCGACATGCCCATCGAGTACGCCCCCAACTTCGTCAAGAAGTACAACGCGGACATCTGCGCGGACCTGGGCATCACCCCGCCGGAGGGCTACGAGGCCATCGGCTGACGCTCCGGATTTCCTGAAAAAAGCGAGAAAAGCGGCGGAAAAGGGCTTTCCTTTTCCGCCGCCCTTTGTTATACTATTGAAGTCTATAACCTTTTTGAGGGGGAAACTGCAACTATGCTGGATTTCATCAACGCGCTTCCCGGCGCCATCTCCCAGGGGCTGGTCTGGGG
This sequence comes from uncultured Oscillibacter sp., assembly GCF_900544955.1. Classification (GTDB taxonomy): domain Bacteria; phylum Bacillota; class Clostridia; order Oscillospirales; family Oscillospiraceae; genus Oscillibacter. The sequence goes on along the minus strand of NZ_UQXD01000052.1, from coordinate 5,977 downwards.
CATCATGGCCATCGGGGTGTACATCACCTATAAGCTGCTGGACATCGCCGATCTGACGGTGGACGGCTCCTTCTGCACCGGCGGCGCCACCTTTGTGGTGCTGTTCTCCGGCGGTGTCAACCTCTGGCTGGCGCTGCTGGCGGCCCTCTGCGCCGGAATGCTGACGGGGCTGGTCACGGGGCTGCTCCACACCTTCTGCGGCATCCCCGCCATTCTGGCGGGCATTCTGACCCAGTTGGGACTGTGGTCCGTGAACCTGGCCATCATGAGCATGAAGGCCAACGTCTCCATCAACGTCACCAGCAAGGAGTCCCTGGACAGCCTCCTGGTGTCGCTGCGGTTCGTGCAGGACGTGGCCAAGGGGGACCGGCCCTTCTGGCAGCATCCCATCTTTGTGGTGGGGCTGTTCACCGCCGTCATCATCCTGGTGCTGTACTGGTTCTTCGGCACGGAGCTGGGCTGCTCTCTGCGGGCCACCGGCTCCAACGCCAACATGGCCCGGGCCCAGGGCATCAACACCGACTTCACCAAGGTCCTGGGGCTGATGCTCTCCAACGGCCTGGTGGCCCTGTCCGGCGCCCTGCTGGCCCAGTACCAGAGCTACGCCGATATCAACATGGGCCGGGGCGCCATTGTCATCGGCCTGGCCGCCGTCATCATCGGCGAGGTGATTTTCAGCCGGATTTTCCGGAACTTCGCCCTGAGCCTGCTGGCGGTGTCCATCGGCGCCATTTTGTACTACATCGTCATCCAGGCCGTGCTGGCCATGGGCCTGAACTCCAACTATCTGAAGCTGCTCTCCGCCACCGTGGTGGGCCTGTTCCTGGCCATCCCCTACTGGAAGGGCAAGTACGTGCGGGTGAAGGTGAAGCCCAGCGCCGCCGGGGCGGACGTCAAGATCGGAGGGGACCGCAATGCTTGAGATCAAAGAAATCTGGAAGACCTTCAACGCCGGCACCGTCAATGAAAAGCAGGCCCTGCGGGGCGTGAGCCTGACGCTGCACGACGGCGACTTCTGCACCGTCATCGGCGGCAACGGCGCCGGAAAGTCCACCATGCTCAACGCCGTGGCGGGGGTGTGGACCGTGGACGGCGGCACCATCTCCATCGGCGGCACCGACGTGACCCACCTGCCGGAGTTCAAGCGGGCCCAGTTCATCGGCCGGGTGTTCCAGGACCCCATGATGGGCACCGCCCCCTCCATGCAGATCGTGGAGAATCTGGCGCTGGCCTCCCGCCGGGGCCAGACCCGGGGGCTGCGCTGGGGCATCACCAAGGCGGAGAAGGAGCAGTACCAGGAGATGCTGCGCAAGCTGGACCTGGGGCTGGAGGACCGGCTCACCAGCAAGGTGGGGCTGCTCTCCGGCGGCCAGCGCCAGGCGCTGACGCTGCTGATGGCCTCGCTGAAAAAGCCCAAGCTGCTGCTGCTGGACGAGCACACCGCCGCCCTGGACCCCAAGACCGCCGCCAAGGTGCTGGAGCTGTCCGACCGCATTGTGGCGGAGAATCACCTCACCACCATGATGGTCACCCACAACATGAAGGACGCCATCGCCCACGGCAACCGGCTCATCATGATGTACAACGGCCGCGTCGTTATCGATGTGTCCGGCGAGGAGAAGAAAAAGCTGACGGTGCCCCAGCTGCTGGAGCTGTTCAGCAAGGTCAGCGGCAGCGACGAAGCGGACGACAAGCTGCTGCTCTCTTAAAAAAAGCGCCGCCCCGGAAGACCCGGGGCGGTTCCTTTTTTCGATGGAAGCGGGCGGGAGCTTCCCGCCCGGGGATGCCTCCGCCCGCAGATCCTCCGCCTCAGGCGGACAGTCTTTGGATGGCCTCCTCCTTCGTGGATACGAAGAAGAAATCCCTGCCGCGGTTGGACTCGCGGATGAAATCCCGCAGGGGCTTGCTGGTGTAGCCGGAATAGTCCCCATAGATGGCCGCCTTCATATGGTAATTGGTCAGCTTCTGGAGAATTTCCCCCGCAAGCCCCGTGCTGAGGATGAAAAACTCCTGGCAAAACAGGGTTTTTTCCAGGACGATCCGATCCGCATGGGTCTCCTGCCGGACGGTCATCACCATATCCAGGACGGACTGCGTGTCCACCAGGGTGTTCTCCCCGCCGGACACCACCGCAAGCACCGTGCCGCCGCAGTTCAACGGTTCGATCTGCATACCGGTTCGCCTCCTTTCCCTGAAATTCTCAGAACCGGTTTCTGATAAGCCAGTATCATAGCACCCCGGGCCCCCGCTGTCAACCGGCGGGCCTTGCGGGCAGGGCGCCCGTATGATAGGATGGCAGAAACGGCACCAGGCCCACCGCAGCAGGCGGCGGCCGCCGAAACGAAAGGACGGGAGACCGCACATGAACTATGAAGGCGTATGCATTGCCGTGAGCGACATCCACCGCTCCCAGGCATTCTATCAGGAGCTCTTTGGCCTGGAGGTCTTCCAGGACTACGGCATCAACGTCTCCTTCGGCGCCCTGTCTTTGCAGCAGGAGTTCGACTGGCTGATCGGCGTACCCAAGGAGCAGGTGGGCAGATACTCCCACAACATGGAGCTGTACTTTGAAGAGGACGACTTTGACGGCTTTCTCTCCAAGTTGGCCCAGCGCGGCGACATCGCCTACCTGGGGGACGGCGTGAAGGAGGCGGGATGGGGCCAGCGCTCCGTCCGCTTTTACGACCCGGACGGCCACATCATCGAGGTCGGCGAAAACATGAAGACAGTGATCCGGCGCTTTCTGGACACCGGCATGTCCCTGGAGGAGACGTCGAAGCGGATGGATGTGTCCGTCCCGGACCTGGAGACGCTTCTGCGCGGCTGACGGCTCCCTATAGACCGGCCCCGCCATTCCCCGGCGCCGCCCCGCAAAAGCGGCGGCCCGGGAGCTGCTGAAGGCCCGGGAGGAATGGCCCGCCGCAAAAGCAAGCGGCCGCCTTTTGGCGGCCGCTTGCTGCATTATGTCCGTGTCCCCGCCGTCAGCAGGCGGATCATCTCCTCCGCCGGGTCCAGGAGGGGCAGGTCCGTCCGGGCCGCCAGGGCGGCCTTGAAGTAGGGGAAATGGGTGCAGCCCAGGACCAGGGCCTCCATGCCGCAGTCCCGGAACCACGCCGCCAGCTCCGCCAGGCGGTGCCGCTCCACCAGCGCCTCCGGCGCCTCTCCCGCCTCGATGGACAGCACCACCGGCAAAAGCCCGCTCCCCAGCAGGTCCAGGGCGGGGTTGGCGGCCAGCAGCGTCCGCTCGATGCCCGCCAGGCCCTGGGCGTTGGCGGCGATGACCCCCAGGCGGCGGTATCGGGGGGCCAGCAGCCGGTACACGTCCAGCGGCGTCACGATGTGCAGCCCCGTCTCCTCCGCCAGCGGCGGAAACGCCACCGCGCCGGACAGGGAGTTGCAGTACACAAACACCCGGCGGCAGCCCAGAGTCATGGCGGCGTCCAGCACCGCCCGGACGGCGGCGGTCTTCTCCGCCGGGGAGGAGATCTGAAAGGCCGTCTGCCGCCGGGGGTCCTCCGCCAGGGGGAAGGCCAGTCCCCCTAGACCCGCCGCCGCCAGGCACTCCACGCCCATCCGGGCGTCCACCGGCGTGCCGGCCAACACCGCAATCGGTTCCTTCATCCGCTTCCGCCCTCCCTCAATCCAGTCTCTTGGGGAAGTTGCCGAAGATTCGGGTCCCCTCCTGCACCGTCACAAAGGCGTGGGGGTCGATGGAGTGGACGGCGTGGAGCAGCTCCTCGATCTCATATTTGGACAGGCACACGCACAGCACATGGACGTTCTCGCCGGTATAGGCGCCGGTGCCCGTCCAATAGGTGACGCTGCGCCCCAATTTGTCGATGATGAAGTGGCTGAGGATGCCCTCGTCCTCCCGGGTGAAAATCAGGGCCTGGACGCTGACGTTCTGCTGGTGCATCCGGTCCAGCACCATGGAGGTAAAGAAGTTGTAGATGACGGAGTAGATGGCCACCTCCGGGCTGAAGAGGATCAGGCAGGCGGTGTACAAAAACACGTTGAAGGTCAGGGAGAACCGGCCCACGGTGAAGTTGCTGCCCCGCTTGCTCAGGCACAGGCCGATGATGTCCAGCCCGCCGCTGCTGCACCCGCAGGTGAGCACGATGCCACTGCCCACACCGGTGAGAATGCCGCCCAGGAGGCAGGCCGTCAAATAGTCGTCGATGATGGGGGCGCTGGGAATGGGGATGATGCTGTAAAAGAGGGAGTAGGCCACGGTGCAGATCAGGGTCTTTGCCACCAGGCCCTTGCCCAGGGCCTTATAGGCGTAGAGCAAAATGGGGATGTTCGCCAAAAAATACAGAATGCCGGCCACGTCGTAGGCCCCGAAGTTGATGCCCGCATAGGTCTGCAGCAGGGTGCGCAGCAGCTGGCACACGCCCATGGTGCCGCCGGTATACAGCCCCAGGGGCACGATGAACAGATTCAGCGCGGAGGCGGCAATCAGCTCGCCCGCCACGGCGGCCACCATCCGGAGCCAGCGGTTGTGGAAGGTATTGTACAGCATGAGACGCCCTTTCCGAGCAAAACGCTCTTACGGCCTTAGGATGCCCTTCTCCGCTCAATTATACGGGCTTTCCCCAAAAACCACAAGAGGAAAATACGGCGCTCACAGACAATAGCGCAGACAGCGGTACAGCCGCTGTTTCGCCCGCCGGATGGTGCGGGACACCGTGGAGCAGTTCACCCCCAGCGCCCCTGCGATCTGGGGCATGGTCATGCCCTTGTCGTAGTACAGGCTCAGCACCTGCTGCTGCCGGGGCGTCAGCTCCTCCCGGCGGGCCCGGCGGAGATTCTGGCGCAGGCGGGTCAGCAGCTCCGAGTTGTCGCTGGCGTTGTCCCGCAGCCAGACGGTCAAATCCCCAATCCACTCACTGCTGCGGGCGTCGAAATCCAGTCTCCCCATCTCAGCGCCTCCCCCCGTCATAGTAGTGGGCGGTGCGCCGGGCCATCTCCCGCATGTCCCGCCACAGGGGCAGCAGTTCGTCGATGCGGCGGCGGAGGGCCCGGGCCGCCGCCGGGTCCTCCTGGTCCAGCTCCAGCCGCCGCAGCTCCCGGATGCGCCCCCGGATGGCGGCGGCCCCCTCCTCATAAGTAAACGATAGCTCAAATAAGGTCATGGCTTCTCTCCTCTCCCCGGGTCTCCTGGCAGGAGCGCAGCTCCTGCCGGGCGAAGTCCGCAAAGCAATCGCCGCAGACGCGGCTGCCGTTGCAGGCCCAGTACACCTCGCCCCTGGTGATCTCCCCGCCGCACAGGGTGCAGCGCAGGACGGATGGCCGCCCCGGGCGGCCGTGGATGTTGCGCAAACGGGTCCCTCCTTCTCAAAGCGAAAAAAACGAAAAATCCTGTTGACAAATCCGCAGGCATCTGGTAATATAAATCCTGCTGTTGGAACTGCTGGTGTAGCTCAGCTGGTAGAGCAGCTGATTTGTAATCAGCAGGTCGGGGGTTCGAATCCGTCCACCAGCTCCAAATCGAATATGGGGGAATTCCAGAGCGGTCAAATGGGGCAGACTGTAAATCTGTTGCCTTCGGCTTCGGTGGTTCGAATCCACCTTCCCCCACCAAGACGCTTGCACATGCAAGCGTCTTTTTTTATGCCATGGGGCTCTAGGGACAGCGCGATTCTCACCATTTATTTGGTGGGATTTTTTCGTCATTTCGACGATTTTCTATAGATATACAAGTTCGGCGTTTTCATGTAGGAACTGTCGAAAAACGCCGTCCAATTTCCACGAAATATCGTCCGGTTTGTCGTCAGTTGTTTCCGCTCCCTCACTCGCCCTCACGCCCGGCCGTCCGGCTTTGCAAAGCGGTACAGCATTACGGCGAACTGCCGCCGGGTCAGGGGCTCGTCCAACATCCGATCGCCGTCCACGTTCCCCCGCAGGATGCCCTGGGCGGTGATCCATTCCACCGCCCGCTCCGCCTCCGTGGGCGGGACGGCCTCCGTATACCCCG
>NZ_UQXD01000051.1 GCF_900544955.1 uncultured Oscillibacter sp. | reverse complement strand
TGCGGGGAGAGGAGGGGCAAGGGAGCGGCCTCCGTTTTCGCCGCTAGGCGGAAATGGAGGCAAGCGGACTTTGCGGCGGCGATAATGGGGGGCGCAGGACATACTATGGCTGTTATAGAGGAGGTGGACCCCCATGCATCGCCGTGTGCAATTGAATGCCGTCCAGACCCTGGCGCTGGGCTTTGCCTGCCTGATTTTGCTGGGCGGCGTGCTGCTGGCGCTGCCCATCGCCTCCCGGGACGGGCGGGCCCTGCCCTTTTTGGACGCGCTGTTTACCGCCGCCTCCGCCTCCTGCGTCACGGGGCTGGTGCTGTACGACACCTGGACCCAGTTCTCCCTCTTCGGGCAGGGGGTGATTCTGCTGCTGATCCAGGTGGGCGGCCTGGGGTTCATGACCGTCTCCATCCTCTTTTCCTTCCTCATGGGCCGCCGGATCGGCCTCCACCAGCGCTCCGTGCTGATGGACACCGTGGGCGCCCTTCAGGTGGGCGGCGTGGTCCGGCTGACCCGCCGGGCCCTGATGGTCACCGCCGCGTGCGAGGGCGTGGGGGCGGCGGTGCTGGCCCTTTGGCTCTGTCCCCGGTACGGCTTCGGCCGGGGGCTGTGGATGGGGCTGTTCCACGCTGTCTCCGCCTTCTGCAACGCGGGGTTCGACCTGCTGGGCACCGGCGCGTCGCTGACCTCGCTGGCAGGGGCGGTGGTGCCCAACGTAGTGCTGATGGCCCTGGTGATCTGCGGGGGACTGGGCTTTCTGGTGTGGGACGATCTCCTGACCCATGGGCTGCGGTTCCGCCGCTGGCGGCTGCACAGCAAGCTGGTGCTGGTGTCCACGTCGGTGCTGTTTGTCGGCGGCGCCCTGGCCTTTTACCTGCTGGAGGGGAACCACGCCTTTGCCGGCGTCCCCACCGGACAGCGGGTGCTGATGGCGGCCTTCCAGTCCGTGACGCCCCGGACCGCGGGCTTCAACACCGCGGACCTGGCGGCCCTCAGCCAGGGCGGCACCCTGCTGACGCTGCTGCTCATGTTCGTCGGCGCCGGGTCCGGCTCCACCGGCGGCGGCATCAAGGTGAATACCTTCGCGGTGCTGCTGCTCAGCGCCCTGTCCCATATCCGGCGCAATCCCGACGTGAATCTCTTCCGCCGCCGGCTGGACGGGGAGACTATCCGCAAGGCCCACTCCTCCGTGAGCCTGTATTTGCTGGCCTGCATGGCCGGGTGCATGGTGCTGTGCGTACAGGGCATCTCTCTGGACAAGGCGCTGTTTGAGGCGGTGTCCGCCATGGGCACCGTGGGGCTGACCCTGGGGGTGACGCCGACGCTGCCGGCGCTTTCCAAGGTTGCGGTGCTGCTGATGATGTTCGCCGGGCGGGTGGGCAGCATGTCCGTCGCCATGGCGGTGACCCGGGTCCGCCCGGTGCCCCGGGTGCGGAACGTCCCGGAAAAAATTCTCATTGGATAGGGAGGCGCTTGTCTGTGAAATCCTTTTTGGTGATTGGGCTGGGCCGCTTTGGGCGGCATTTGACGGAGCGGCTGATGGAGCTGGGCAACGAGGTGATGGTCATCGACCAGGACGAGGAGCGGGTGGCCCGGCTGGCCCCGGTGGCCACCGCCGCCTGCGTGGGGGACTGCCGGGACGAGCAGGTGCTGGCCTCCTTGGGGATCGGGAACTTTGACGTGTGCTTCGTCTGCGTCCGGGACGATTTCCAATGCTCGCTGGAGGCCACCGCCAGCTTGAAGGAGCTGGGAGCCAAGTACGTGGTGGCCCGGGCGGACCAGGAGAAGCAGATCAAGTTTTTGAAGAAGATCGGCGCGGACCACGTGGTTCACACGGAGATGGACATGGCCTTCCGGGTGGCCACCCGGTTCTCCGCCCGCAACGCCTTCGACTATTTTGAGCTGACGCCCAAGTACGCCGTCTTTGAGATGGAGACCCCCCGGGAGTGGGAGGGCCGCACCGTGGCGGAGATGGACGTCCGCCGCCGGTACAATGTGAACATCCTGGGGGTGAAGGAGGGGGACGAGATCGTGCCCCTTCTGGACCCGGCCTACCGCTTTTTGCCGGACACCCACCTCATCATCGCGGGGGACAAGGCGGCGGGCCTCCACCTGATGAACAAAATGTAACGCCCCGGATGCAGGGACGCGGGGACCCGGCACTGCCGGGCCCCCGCGCCTTTTTCTACTGGATGTGCTCCTCGCAGAAATTGTCCAGCACCCGGAAGCCCATCTCTCCCGGCTCCGCCACCGGGAAGGTGGCGATGCTCTCCGAGTCAAACAGGGGGCACAGCCGTTTCTCCGGTTCGATGCGCAGGGAGGGCTTGCGGGTGGGACGGTCGTTTTCGGCCTTCGGCATGGGATCACCTCCGGTGTCAGTTTGTGCCGAAAGACGGCGGGGCATCCGCGGCGGGTTTGCCAAATGCCGCCGGGTGTGCTAAACTGAACAGAAAACAGGCGAGGAGTGACGCCATGAAACGCTGCTTTATTTTTGCCGCCGGCACCTTTTACGGCCTGCGGGAGCGCCCGGTTCCCGGCGACCTGGTGATCGCCGCCGACGCGGGCTACCGGGTCTGCCGGGAGGCAGGCATCGTCCCGGATTTGCTGTTAGGGGATTTCGACTCCATGGAGCAGCCCGCGGATTTTCCAAACGTCCGCCGCTCTCCGGTGGAGAAGGACGACACGGACACGATGCTGGCGGTGAAAACCGCCCTGGAGCAGGGGTGCGATGCCCTCTATTTTTACGGCGGCACCGGCGGCAGGCGGTTGGACCACACCCTGGCCAACTTGCAGACGCTGCTCTACCTCCGCCGCCGAGGCGCCCGGGGCTATCTCTACGACAACGATTTCGTCTGGACCGCCATTGAAAACGAGACGCTGCGGCTGGAGCGGACGGTGGAGTGGGGGCTTTTTTCCGCCTTCTGCCTGGGGGACCGGGCGGAGGGCGTGGATGAGACGGGATTCCAGTACCCCCTCTCAGATGCCGTGCTGACCCCGGACTTCCCCCTGGGGGTCAGCAACCATATTGTGGCGCCGGAGGCCCGAATCACCGTCCGCCGGGGTGCCCTGGCGGTGGGCTGGGAGCTCCCGCCGCTATCCGGGAGATAGAATAACGCCTTGCACAACGGAAGGTTGCGCATGGGGGCGGGATATTGTATAATGAGCAAAAGGAAAGGTTGACCTTTCCGGAGAGAACGGACCGTGGGACCAGGGTTGGGCACGGCGGCGAAGGAGGGTATTTTTCATGGCGTCATTTACTGTGAACGGCCGGCCCGTCACCGTGGAGAACAACCAGAAGCTGCTGCGCTTTTTGCGGGATGAGCTGCGGCTCACCAGCGTCAAGGACGGATGCAGCGAGGGCGCCTGCGGCACCTGCACGGTCCTTATCGACGGCAAGCCCGCCCGGGCCTGCGTTTCCCAGACCGGAAAGCTGGAGGGAAAGGCTGTATTGACGGTGGAGGGGCTGACGGACTTTGAGAAGTCCGCCTATACATACGCCTTCGGCGCCGCCGGCGCCGTCCAGTGCGGCTTCTGCATCCCGGGGATGGTGCTGTGCGCCAAGGGCCTGCTGGACCAGAACCCCAGCCCCACCCGGGAGGAGGCGGCCTACGCCATCCGCAACAACATCTGCCGCTGCACCGGCTACGTGAAGATCATCGACGCGATTTTGCTGGCGGGGGAGGTGCTCCGGGCGGGGACGGTGCCGCCGTCTCCAAAGGAGTGGTCCTTGGGCGCCCGGGTGCCCAGGGTAGACGTGGAGGAGAAGGTCACCGGCACCGGCATCTATCCCGACGACGTGTATCTGGAGGGGATGCTCTACGGCAGTGCCGTCCGCAGCGCCCATCCCCGGGCCCGGGTGCTGGCCATCCACACGGAGGAGGCCCGGGCCCTGCCCGGCGTGGCGGGGGTCTTCACCGCCGAAGACATCCCGGGGCAGAACAAGGTGGGCCACCTGAAAAAGGACTGGGACACCCTGATCGCCGTGGGGGACATCACCCACTATCTGGGGGACGCCATTTGCCTGGTGGCCGCCGAGACGCCGGAGATTTTGGAGCAGGCCAAGGCGTTGGTCCGGGTGGACTACGAGGTGCTGCCCATGGTCCGCAGCCCCCGGGAGGCCATGCTGCCCGACGCGCCCCTGGTCCACCGCTCCGGCAACCTGCTGGCCCACAAGCACATCCAGCGGGGCAACCCGGCGGAGGCCATCGCCAAGAGCAAGCACGTCCTCACCCGGCGCTTTTCCACCCCCTGGACGGAGCACGCCTTTTTGGAGCCGGAGTGCGCCGTGGCCTATCCCGACGGGGACGGGGTGATGATCCTCTCCACCGACCAGGGGGCCTACGATACCCAGCACGAGACCATGGGGATGCTGGGCCTGCCCGCCGAGCGGGTGAAGGTCCGCAACTGCCTGGTGGGCGGCGGCTTCGGCGGCAAGGAGGACGTGACCGTTCAGCACCACGCCGCCCTGATCGCCTACCTCACCCACCGCCCGGTGAAGGTGAAGCTCACCCGGGCGGAGAGCATCCTCATCCACCCCAAGCGCCACCCCATGGAGATGGAGTTCTCCCTGGGCTGCGACGAAAACGGCATCATCCAGGGCGTGGCCGCCGAGGTCATCGCGGACACCGGGGCCTACGCCTCCCTGGGGGGGCCGGTGTTGGAGCGGGCCTGCACCCACGCCGCCGGGCCCTACAACTATCAGAACTTTGAAATCGACGGCTGGGCCTATTACACCAACAATCCCCCCGCCGGGGCCTTCCGGGGCTTTGGCGTCACCCAGACCTGTTTTTGCATTGAGACGCTGCTCAACCAGATGGCGGACATCGTGGGCATCTCCCCCTGGGAGATCCGCTGGCGCAATGCCATCCGCCCGGGGCAGGAGCTGCCCAACGGCCAGATTGTGGACGACTCCACCGGCCTGGCGGAGACGCTGGAGGCGGTGAAGCCCTATTGTGACGGGGCCCGGTACGTGGGCCTGGCCTGCGCCATGAAAAACGCCGGCGTGGGCGTGGGCATTCCGGACACCGGCCGAGTCCGGCTGGTGGCGCAGGGGGGCAGACTCCACATTTTCGCCGGGGCCTCCTGCATCGGCCAGGGGCTGGGCACCGTCCTCACCCAGATGGTCTGCGACCAGACGGGCCTCTCCCCGGAGCAGGTGGTCTACGAGCGGTCCAACACCTATTTTGCCCCGGATTCCGGCACCACCTCCGGCTCCCGCCAGACGCTGTTCACCGGCGAGGCCTGCCGCCGGGCCTGCCGGGAACTGGCGGAGGCATTGAAGGAAAAATCCTTGACAGAGCTGGAGGGACGGGAGTTTTACGGAGAGTATCTGGGAAAGACGGACCCGCTGGGGGCCGACGTGCCCAACCCTGTCAGCCATATTGCCTACGGCTACGCCACCCAGGTCTGCATTCTGGACGAGGAGGGGCGGATTCAGGAGATTGTGGCCGCCCACGACGTGGGCAGAGCGGTGAACCCCCTGTCCGTGGAGGGGCAGATCGAGGGGGGCGTGGTGATGTCCATGGGCTTTGCCCTGACGGAGCGCTATCCTCTGGAGGATTGTAAACCCACCGCCAAGTTCGGCACCCTGGGCCTGTTCCGGGCCAACCAGATCCCCAAGATCACCCCCATCATCGTGGAAAAGCCGGGCCTCAACGTGGCCTGCGGCGCCATCGGTATCGGGGAGATCACCTCCATCCCCACCGCTCCCGCCATTGCGGACGCCTATTACCGCTACGACGGCAGGCTCCGCACCAGCCTGCCCCTGGAGGGCACGCCGTATACGAGGAAGTGACTGCTGCTGCGCGGGAAAGGAGTCGTCCATGGTTGAGGAGCGGCTTTTCAAATGGGGAAGGATCGCCGCCTGCATCACACCGGCGGCCTGGGGAATTTTCCTGCTTGTCTCCCTGTCCGATAACCCGGATCAGTGGATGTTGGCCGGCGCGCTGATGCTGCTCTTGCTGCATGTGGGCACCGTGGCCGCCCCGGTTTGGCTGCTCTGTGCCTGGCGCCGGCGCTTCATGTTTTCCAGATTTCCTTGGGTCCTGGCGGTTCTGAATGCCGCCGCCCTGGCCGCCGGACTACTCTTTGAGGTCCCGTTCTGGTCCGCGCGGCTCGGTTCCGCCCTTCCCGGTTTTTGACGGAAAGGAGCGGGGCCGCCTCCGGCCCCGCCCTACTCCCGCTCCCGGAGGGTCACACGCACCGCGTCCCCCGGCTGTTTCCCGATCTTGGCGCGGATATCTTTCCGGATGCCCAGAATATGGCCCGGCGTGCCCATCCGCACCAGGCTTCCGTCGTAGGGCACGCCGTCGAAGGTGGCGCGGACCTTCACCCGGCCCTTGCCGAACACCGCCCGCACATCGAAGGGGATCTCCACATAGGCCCCGTCGATTTGGGGCACCTTCCGGATGACGGCGGAGAACGCATGGATGCCGGGGCTCACCGGCCCGCCTCCGCCTGGAGGGCCTCCAGGGCCCGGGGGCTGTCCACATCCGCCAGCTCCTGCGGATCCACCTCCAGCAGCACCAGGTCCGCCTCGTGGCGGCGGATGACGGTGTTTCCGCCGTGGTCCTCCTCCAGCGCCAGCAGCTCCGGGAACAGGCGGGCGGGGAAGAGGCAGGGGTTGCCTCGGACGCCCCCGTGGGCCAGGGCGGCGATCTTCTCCGGCTGCCGCCGCCAGAGGGCCGCCAGGGCCGCCACGCTCTCCCGCCGCAGCAGGGGCTGGTCCGACACCAGAAACGCCGCCCCGTCGCAGTCCCGCAATCCCGTCAACCCCAGGGCGATGGTGTGGCTGATGCCGTACTCCGGGTGGGGGTTGTGGACAGCTGCAAAGTGAAACTCCTTTGCAAGCTGTATGATCTCCGGGTATTGGGTCACCACCACCACGGCGTCGAAGGCCTCCGGCGGCACGGCCTCCAGCGCCCGGCGGATCAGGCTCCGCCCCTGGAGGGAGGCCGCCAGCTTGTTCTCCCCATACCGCCGGGCGTTGCCGGCGGCCATCACCACACAGCCGGTTTTCAACGGTTTGTTCAAAGCGATCACCTCATTTTCCCCTAGTATATCCGCTTTCGCCCCTGCCAGTCAACCGGGGCGGGACTTCATTTCATTAAGGAGGGCTGCCCAATGAGCAAAAGCGTCGGCAAAAGCGTGGTCCGGGTGGATGCCTATGAAAAGGCCACCGGCCGGGCCAAGTACATGGACGATCTGTGCGACCGCAGCGCCCTGGTGGCGAAAATCTGCCACGCCACCGTGGCCCACGGCTTCGTGAAGGCCATCGACACCGCGGCGGCGGAGGCTGTGCCCGGCGTGGTCCGGGTGCTGACCTGCTTCGACGCCCCGGACCGCCCCTTCCCCACGGCGGGCCACCCCTGGTCCACAGACCCCGCCCACCAGGACGTGGCGGACCGGCTGTTGCTGAACCGCCATGTCCGCTACTACGGCGACGAGGTGGCGGTGGTGATCGCGGAGGACGAGGTGGCGGCCATGCAGGGCGTCCGGGCGCTGGAGGTCACGTATGAGGCGCTGCCCTTCGTGCTGGACGTCCAGGAGGCCATGCAGCCGGGGGCGCCGCAAATCCAGGAGGCGTATCCGGGCAACATCCTGAACCACACGGACATCCGCCGGGGCGATTACGAATCCGCCCGGCAGGAGCCGGGCCTCATCCAGGTGGAGGGCTGGTACGACACCCCCACCGTCCAGCACTGCCATATTGAAAACCACGGCTGCTTTGCCTATCAGGAGGCAGGGCGAATGGTGGTGGTCTCCTCCACCCAGATTCCCCACATCGTCCGCCGGGTGGTGGGCCAGGCCCTGGGCCTGCCCTGGGGCAAGGTCCGGCTAATCAAGCCCTACATCGGCGGGGGCTTCGGCAACAAGCAGGACGCCCTGTACGAGCCGCTGTGCGCCTGGTGCTCCCAGATGGTGGGGGGGCGGCTGGTGAAGCTGGAGTGCACCCGGGAGGAGACCTTCGTCTCCAACCGGGTCCGCCACGCCATCCGCACCCATATCATCTCCTACGTCCGGCCCGACGGCACGCTGGTGGCCCGGAAGTTTGAGGCCTTCTCCAACCAGGGGGCCTACGCCTCCCACGGCCACGGCGTGGTGGCCAAGGGCATGGGGGCCTTCCCCCAGCTCTACCCCTGCGACAACCTGGAGTGCGACTGCTGGAGCGTCTTCACCAATCGCCCCGCCGCCGGGGCCATGCGGGGCTACGGCATCCCCCAGGCCATGTTTGCCGGGGAGAGCCACATTGACGACATCTGCCGGGCCATCGGCATGGAGCCTCTTGAATTCCGGCGGAAGAACCTGATGCCCGTGGGGTATGTGGACGGCTTCTCCAAAAACGAGCTGTACAGCGACACCTTCCACCAGTGCATGGAAAAGGGCATGGCCGCCATCGGCTACCGGGAGAAGCTGGCCGCCTACCGGAACCAGACCGGCCCCGTCCGCCGGGGCATCGGCCTGGCGGTGTTCTGGTACAACACCGCCGTCTGGCCCATCTCGCTGGAGTCCTCCTCCTGCCGCATGGTGCTCAACCAGGACGGCTCCCTCCAGTTCCAGACCGGGGAGACGGAGATCGGCCAGGGCTGCGACACGGCCTATTCCCAGATGGTGGCGGACGCCGTGGGCGTCCCGCTGGCCGATGTCCACGTGGTCTCCACCCAGGACACCGACGTGACCCCCTTCGGCACCGGGGCCTACGCCTCCCGTCAAACCTACATCGGCGGCTTCTCCATCATGCAGACCGCCCAGGCCCTCCGGGAGCGGATTTTGGAGATCGCCCACCAGCAGACCCGGATGCCCGTGTCCAACCTGGACCTGGTGGACGGACAGATCGTCCGCAAGTCCGACGGCCGGGTGCTGAAATCCCTGGGGGACCTGGCCACGGAGAGCCTGTACTCCCTGGAGAGCAGCCAGCACATCACTGCCGAGACCACCGCCCAGATCAAGTCCAACGCCTACTCCTTCGGCTGCTCCTTCGCGGAGGTGGAGGTGGACATCCCAATGTGTAAAGTGAAACTCCTGAACATCGTCAATGTTCACGACTGCGGCACTCTCATCAACCCCGCCTTGGCGGAGGCCCAGGTCCACGGCGGCATGTCCATGGCCATCGGCTACGGCCTGTCCGAGGAGCTGAAATTCGACGAGAAGACCGGCAGGCCGCTGAACAACAACCTGCTGGACTACAAGCTCTCCACCTGCCTGGACCACCCCACCCTTCAGACCGCTTTCGTGGAGAACCCGGAGCCCACGTCGCCCTACGGCACCAAGGCGCTGGGAGAGCCGCCGGCCTGCTCCGGCGCGCCCGCCATCCGCAACGCCATTCTCCAGGCCACCGGCGTTTCCATCGACTGCTGTCCCATCACGCCCCACGTCCTCTACCGGAAGTTCAAAGAGGCGGGGCTCATCACCGACTGAGGAGGGAACCCCACATGTATGATATGAAAGCCCTGTACCAGGCAGGCAGCGTGGAGGACGCCGTGGCCCTCCGCCTGGCCCATCCCCAGGCCCAGATCATCGCCGGCGGGTCCGACGTGCTGGTGCAGATGCGGGAGGGGAAGCGGGCCGGCGCGGAGCTGATCTCCATTTACGGCCTGGACGCGCTGCGAGGGGTCACCCTGGAGGCGGACGGGACGCTCCGCATCGGCAGCCTCACCAGCTTCTCCCACATCACCCGGGATGCGCTGATCCAGCGGTATCTGAACGTCCTGGGGGAGGCGGTGGACCAGGTGGGCGGCCCCCAGATCCGCAACATCGGCACCATCGGCGGCAACACCTGCAACGGCGTCACCTCCGCCGACTCCGCCTCCACGCTGTTCGCCTACAACGCCGTTGTGGAGCTGACGGGGCCGGAGGGGAAGCGGCTGGTGCCCATCCGGGAGTTCTATCTCCGGGCGGGACAGGTGGACCTGCGGGCCGGTGAGATTCAGACCGCTATCCTGATCCAGAAAGACGACTATACTGACACATTTGGCTACTATATCAAGTATGCCATGCGCAATGCCATGGACATCGCCACCCTGGGGACCTCCGTTAACGTCCGCCTCTCCGCCGACAAGCGGACGGTGGAGCGGGCGCGGGTGGCCTTCGGCGTGGCGGGCCCCGTCCCCCTGCGGGCGGAGACGGCGGAGGCGGCGGCAAAGGGCCGCCCCCTCACCCAGGAGCTGGCGGAGACCTTCGCCCAGGCGGTACGGGAGGACATTCACCCCCGGGACTCCTGGCGGGCCGCCAAGGACTTTCGGATGCACATCGCCGTGGAGAGCGCCAAGCGCGCCTTCCTGGAGGCGGCGAGACGGGCGGGAGGGACGCTGTGATGGAAAAGCATGTGATACAGTATCAGACGGTCCGGTTCAACCTGAACGGCAAGGACGTGGAGCGGACGGTGGACGTCCGGGCCAGCCTCACGGACATGCTGCGCAACGACTTCCGGATGACCTCCGTGAAAAAGGGCTGCGAGGTGGGGGAGTGCGGCGCCTGCAACGTCCTCATCGACGGGGAGGCCTTCAACTCCTGCATCTATCTGGCGGTGTGGGCGGAGGGCCGGCACATCCGCACCCTGGAGGGTCTTCTGGGCCCCAACGGGGAGCTGTCCGACATTCAGCAGGCCTTTGTGGACGAGGCCGCCATCCAGTGCGGCTTCTGCACGCCGGGCTTCATCCTCACAGCAGTGGAGATTTTGGAGAGCGGGGAGGAGTTCAGCGACGAGGAGCTGCGCCGCCGCCTCTCCGGCCACCTGTGCCGCTGTACCGGGTATGAGAACATCCTCCGGGCGGTGAAGAAGACCATGTACCGGCGCCTGGGCAAGCCTATGCCCCGGTAGACGGCAGCGAGGAGAACAACGGCCGCCCCGATGGGGCGGCCGTTTTGTGGGACGGAAGCCGCGCCGGGCGGTGGGAAACCGGCCGCCGGGCGCACGCCCGGCGGCCGTTCCGCTCCGCCCCCGGGGCGGCCCGCCCGCTGCTTTCATTTGACGGTGGGGAGGGGGTGTGATATAATCAACACATAAAAAGCAAAGGGGGCATTCCCATGAAAACCATCATCACCATTGGACGCCAGTTTGGAAGCGGCGGCAAAGAAGTGGGTATTCGCGTGGCCAAAGAGCTGGGCATCCCGTTTTACGATAAGGAATTGTTACAGGAGGCCGCCAAGAAGAGCGGCCTGTGTGAGAAGATCTTCGAGAACTTCGACGAGCGGCCCAAGAGCCTGCTGTACTCCATCGCCATGGACTCTTACATGTTCGCCCTGCCCGGCACCGGCGCCGGGGACTCTTTGGAACAGCAGGTGTACCTGGCCACCTTCGACACCATCCGCAACCTGGCGGAGCAGGGGCCCTGCGTCATGATCGGCCGTTGCGCGGACTATGCCCTGGCGGACAATCCCAACCACCTGAGCCTGTTCATCCACGCCCCCATGGACGTGCGCATCGCCCGGGTGGCCAAGCGGCAGAACCTGACGCCGGAGAAGGCCCGCCAGCTCATCGTCCGCACCGACAAGCGCCGGGCGTCCTATTACGAGTACTACTCCTCCCAGAAGTGGGGCGCGGTGGAGAGCTACGACTTCTGCCTGGATTCCAGCTATCTGGGCCTGGGCGGCACCGTGGAGCTGATTCGGGCCATGGTGGAGCACAAGGAGCACCCCGTGCCCAGCCCCACGGAGCAGGACCCCACCCAGGGATAAGCCGCCAAAAAGGACCGCCCGGAGGCGGTCCTTTTTTTGATGGCTGTCCATGGCCTCCGGCCCCGGGGCCATGCCGCAAAGCGGCGCGCGCCGCCGACTGTTTGACTCAGGGAAGGGGAAAGTCCTGCTCCAGCCGCGCCTGGGCATAGGCCTCCACGTCGGCGGTGCAGCGCCGGTAGGCCGCCAGCAGCGCCGACGCCTCCGCCGTCAGAACGGCGCCGCCGCCGTGGGCGCCGCCGATGGTGGACGCCAGCAGCTTGCAGCCCAGGGCCTCCTCGGCGGTGCGGACGATGCGCCAGGCCTTGGAGTAGGCCATCTCCATGGAGGCCGCGGCCGCCCGGAGGGAGCGGTGGGCCTCCACCCGGGCGAGGAGGGCGGCCACGCCGGGGCCGAAGCACCGCTGGTCCCCGTCGTAGAGCCGCACCGTCACCTTCCAGTGGAAATCTCGTCCCATGTCACTCCTCCTGTATCAGCTGGCCGTCCACCCGCCGCCAGGCCTCCCGCCGGAGGGTGCCGTCGGGCAGGTAGGTCTCGCTCACCGTGTAGGTCAGCTCCAGGCGGCCGCCGCCGTCATATTCGTAGTACTCCGTGGTGTATCCGGCGGTTTCGGTGAGGCTGCAGATGATCTGCCGGTTTTCCTCGTCCACCACTGCGTTTGGCAGGCAGAAGCCGTACCGGAAGGCCCCGGAGTCGCTGTCCCACAGCCAGTAGTAGGAGGGGAGGTTGCCCCCCGCCGGAATCCAGGCCGCCAGGGAGAGGTCGGCGATGCCGTCGAAGTTCATGTCCGCCAGGCCCAGGCCGCCCTCCGGGTCCCGGCAGTCCGTGTACCCCGCCCCCAGGGCGCCGCTGACGCCGTCGGTGTCGATGGCCTCTTGGACGGAGAGGGTCTGGAGCAGGCGCGCTCCCTCGTACACCCGGATTTCCCGGACACCCCACTGGTCCATGTCCGTCCGCTTTTTGCCCACGATCTCCAGGGTCAGGCTCCGTCCGCCGTCCACCTGGGTGGTCAGCGTCCGCAGCACGTGGTCCTCTGTCTCCGGCGCCGCCGGCGGGGGCGCGGGGATCTGCTCCGGCGCCGGCTCCTCCCGGGGCGGCGTCGGCTGCGCCGGCTGCTGCCGGGCGCACCCGGCGCACAGCAGCGCCAGGGCCAGGACGGCGCCCATCCAAGGTCTCATATGGCGTGTTCCTCCCGTTTTTCTCCATCTTAACATATCCCGCCGGATTTGCAAACGGGGAAAAGTGTGCTACAATACCTCTCGAGGGAAAAAAACGCCGCCTGCGGCGGCGGACAGGAGGAACAACTATGGAAAAAATCAGATTGGGCCGCACGGAGCTGCTGGTTTCCCGGACATCCTTCGGCGCCCTGCCCATCCAGCGCATCTCCCAGGCCGACGCGGAAAAGCTGGTACGCCGGGCCTACGATGCCGGTGTGAACTACTTCGACACCGCCAATGCCTACACCGACAGCGAGAAGAAGCTGGGTGCCGCCCTCCGGGGCGTGCGGCAAAATGTGGTGATCTCCACCAAGAGCGGCGGCAAGGACAAACAAACGGTTCTGGGCCATATTGAGCAGAGCCTGCGCAGCCTGGAGACGGACTACATCGACCTCTTCCAGTTTCACAACCCCGCCCAGCTGCCGGACCCGGAGGACCCGGACGGTCCCTTTGCCGCGGCGCTGGAGATGCAGAAAAAGGGCTACATCCGCCATATTGGCATCACCAACCACCGGCTGAAGGTGGCCCATGCCGCCATCGACTCCGGCCTCTATGAGACGCTGCAATTCCCCTTTTGCTACCTGGCCTCGGACAAGGACTTGGAGCTGGTGGAGCGGTGCCGGGAGGCGGACATGGGCTTCATCGCCATGAAGGGCCTCTCCGGCGGCCTGCTGAACAACGCCGAGGCGTGCTACGCCTTCATGCGCCAGTATCCCACGGTGGTGCCCATCTGGGGCGTGCAGCACGAGTGGGAGCTGGACCAGTGGCTGGAGCTGGACGCCCGGGACCCGGGCATGACGCCGGAGATCCAGGCGGTAATCCAGCGGGACCGGGCGGAGCTGGCGGGGGACTTCTGCCGCAGCTGCGGGTACTGCCTGCCCTGCACCGCCGGCATCGACATTCCCCAGGCGGCCCGGATGAGCGCCCTGCTCCGCCGCTCCCCCTACCGGCCCTACATGAGCGACGAGTGGTACGCCAAAATGCACAAGATCGAAGCGTGCGTCCACTGCGACGCCTGCAAGAGCCGCTGCCCCTACGAGCTGGACACCCCGGCCCTGCTGGAGAAGATGCTGAAGGACTACGACGCGTTCTACGCCCAGCACCACAACGACTGAGAGGGAGAGACCATGCTGTTTCAAAATGAGGATGCCAGCCTAGAGCTGCACATCGTGAACTACGAACTGCCCGCCGACGGCGGCGACCCCGCCAGCGACGACCGGAACTGGCTGGTGCTGCGGGCCACCTGGCGGGATGAGAACGGGGGTCTGACCAAGGACTCCAACAGCTGCCTTCTGACCTACGAGCTCAAGGAGATGACCGCCGGGCTGAAGGTGCTGCACGCGGGCATCCGGGACCGCTACGAGAGCAGCTTTGCCGAGCCCTACTTCCTTTTGTCCGCGGACGCGGAGGGGGAGGATTACCGGGTGTACGTCTCCTTCTTCCTGCCCAACACCATGGACGGAAACGACACCGCCGAGCTCACCTGCACCCTGGACAAACCGGAGATGACCGCCCTCATCGAGGAATTGGACCGGCTGTGTGCCAAGTTCCCGGACCGGACGTAAGGGGCGCGCCATGAATTACCGCAAGAGCTTTTACCTGCTGTGGATTCTGTGCGCGGTGGGCCTGGGGCTGATGTACCTGTATGTGGCCGTCGGCCACATGGCGTTGGCCTACGCGGGGGTTTTGTGCATGCTGGGCGGCTTTGCCCAGACGCTGAAATTCTTCCGCTGCCCCCACTGCGGCAAGCTGTGGCGCCTCCGGGGCGGGATTCCCAAGACCTGCCCCGAGTGCGGCGAGACCGTCGAATAAGCGCCTTTCCGCACGCCTCCCGGGCCGGACGCATAGTCTGGTCCGGGAGGCGATTTTTATGAAACACCGCTGCGCCCTGACGGCGCTTGTTCTGCTGCTGACCCTGGCGGCGCCGGCCCGGGCACTGGGCCCGGCGCCCGCCGCGCCCGTCTACGAGGGGGCGGATATCAGCGTTTACCAGGGCCATGTGGATTTCCAGCGCCTGGCGGAGGGCGGTGTGGAGATCGTCTATATCCGGGCGGGCTTCGGGGAGACGGAGGACGCCCGGTTTCGGGAAAACGCCGCCGGGGCGGCGGAGGCGGGGCTGCGCCGGGGCTTCTATTACTACGTCACCGCCCGCACGGCGGAGGCGGCCCGGGCCCAGGCCCGGCACTTTGCGGGGCTGCTGGCGCAGCAGCGCTACGACTGCCGCCCCGCCATGGATTTCGAGGCCTTCGACGGGCTCTCCGCCCGGCAGGTGCGGGCGGTGGGCCTGGCCTTTCTGGAGGTCCTGGAGGCGGAGACGGGCCAGGTGCCCCTGCTGTACGCCGATGCCTGGGCCGCCTCCGCCCTGTGGAGCACGGAGGCGTTTGCCCGGTATCCCCTGTGGGCGGCTGCCTACGGGGCGGCGGAGCCGGAGGTGGAAAACAGCGTCTGGCCCGGCTGGGCGGGGTTTCAGTATACGGACCAGGGGGTGCTGCCCGGCATTTCCGGGGCGGTGGACCGGGACCGGTTCACCGCCGCCGTGACGCTGGCGGAGGCCCCGGCGGAGCGGACCTACACCGTTCAGCCCGGGGACACCCTGTGGGGGATCGCGGAGCGGTACGGCA
>NZ_UQXD01000050.1 GCF_900544955.1 uncultured Oscillibacter sp. | reverse complement strand
TGAAGGCCGCCGCGCAAACAAAGGCCCCGCCGCAGTCCTCCGCCGTCACGCCCCGGCGCAGCCGCTCCGTCCACCGCCGCTCCGCGGCGGCGCAGAGGGCCGCCAGCAGCGCCTCCTCCGCCTCCCCGGCGCCGGACACCGTCCGGGCCAAGTCCACGATCTCCCCGTTCACGGCGCTCACACCGTCAAAACCTTGGCGGCCTCGACGAAGAGCTTGGCAAAGCCGGAGATGGAGGTGATGGCTGCCCGCTCCAACTGGCGGTCGATGAGCTTGTCGTACTCCACCAGCACCTCGCTGCCGCTGATCTGCTCCAGGGCATAGCTCTTGTCCAGGCCGATGAGGGTCCCGGCGGGCACGGCGGCGCTGCGCAGCAGCTTGGCGCCCAGCGGGGTAGTCAGCTGGCCGGTGCCCTGGAAGTTCAGCCCCGTCAGCGGGTTTTGAAACTCCGGCAGCTTCAGCATGGCGAGCATCACGTCGCCGCTGACCAGCAGGGTGTTCATGGTGTAGGGGTCGAACTGGCTCCAGAAGTCCAGCAAGGCGCCGTAGCTCAGCGTCCCCCCGGTGCCGGAGATGGGCGCGGTGCCCACGGCCAGCTTCTCCGCCGCGTTGTGGTTGCCGTCGCCGTCCGTCAGCACCTTCACTGCGTCCTGGAGGTGCTGTCTGCCGATGTAGGCGCCGATCTGGCGCAGCGTCACGGAGAACAGGTCCAGCCGCTGGAAGCGGATGGCCTCGTAGCTGGCCACCAGCATCCGCCCCCGCTTGTGCAGGCGCACCAGGTTCTCTTGGGTGCGGATGGTGGTCTGGGGGATTGCGGCCCCCTCCTCCACCCGCCGCAGCGACCGCTGCTCCTCCGTGGGCACCGAGGCGATGGAGCGGTAATCCATGCCGTCAAAGCGGGTGACGGTGGCGGTGATGTGGGGCAGGATGCTCTCCTCCTCCAACCCCTGGCGCACCACCCGGCTGACAAACTCCGGGAACAGCACGGCAGAGTCGCTGGTGTGGAAGAATTTCTCCACCATGTCGCTCCCCGCGCCCTTCACCTTGATGTCAAATCGTTTCAGCTGCCGCTGAAAGGCGTCCAGCCCCTCTGCGGGGGTGCCCCGGTAGTGCTCGCTGGGGTCCAGCTCCTCCAGGGTCTGGGTAAAGCTGCGGCCGCTGCGGCCGTACATACCCTTTTCCAGCTTCAATTCCTCATAATGATAAGCCATATCTTCTCCTCCTCACAGGACGAACGTCACGGTCTTGCCGCTCTCGTCCACGTCCACCACCAGATAGCTCCGGCCCCCGGCCGCCGCCTTCACGCCGC
Source organism: uncultured Oscillibacter sp. (assembly GCF_900544955.1). Classification (GTDB taxonomy): domain Bacteria; phylum Bacillota; class Clostridia; order Oscillospirales; family Oscillospiraceae; genus Oscillibacter. The sequence goes on along the minus strand of NZ_UQXD01000050.1, from coordinate 14,296 downwards.
CGCTGCCGTCGGCGGAGAGTCCCGTCCAGCCCAGCGCCGGAACACTGTCGCCGGAGTACCCGGCGGTCACCATGCCTCCCAGGGCCACCGCGCAGGCGCCCCCGTCCCGGCCCACGGACACCACCATGCCGCAAAAGCCGTCCCCGTCGCCGCAGGGGCTCACCGCACCGCTGCCGCTGATCTTCACCACTTCCCCCTCCGCTGCCTGGGCGCAGGTGAACGTGGCGGCCCACTGGCCGATTCCCTCATAAGAAACCCTCATATTTCCTCCCTTTCTCTCCCGTCCCTCAGACGAGGAATGCCCGCTCCGCTTCTCCCTGGACCATCTCTCGCCGCCCCCGCAGCTGGGGCGCCGGGGCAAACCGCCGGTCCGCCCGGGCCTCGTAGGCCCGCTTCAGCTCCAGCAGCTCCGGCTCCTCCAGCCGCTCCGCCGCCTTGGAAAACACCTGTCCGTCCAAATCGTCGTCCGCCAGCATGGCAAGGCGGACCACTTCCTTTCGCAGCCCCTGCAAATACCGCTCGCCCAGTGCCGCCTGGCGGCGCAGCCGGGCCGTCTCCTCGCTCTCCCGGCCAAACCGCTTCACCACACCGGCGCTCCGCTGGGCGGGCACCGCCACAAAGGACCACTCGTAGGCGTCCAGCGGCTCCCGCAGCTCCCAAAAGCACAGCTTTCCGCCATAGGTCTGCCCCTTGGCGTGCTGGCAGCCGCCTCCGGTCCCGCCGCAGATAGAGCACACGCTGCCGCCCATGCTGCACCCCACGCTCACCTCCTTTTTGATGCCGCCCTCGATCTCGGCAATGAGGTCCGCGTTCTTCTCCGTCCGCAGCAGGTAGGCCCAGCCCTTCAGCCAGCGATAGCCGTCCCCCGCCGCCGTCACCCGCCCGGGCTCCTCCACCACCTCCGTGCGGTAGATGCGGGCAGTCTGCCCCTGGGCGGACCACTGGTGGTCGAACAGGCCGCTCTTGCCCAGAAACAGCTCGCCCAGCTGTTCCAAGCCCTCCGGGGCAAACCGCTCAAAGTCCCGGTCCACCTCGTTGTCGCACAGCCGGACGCTGAAGCAGTACACCTGCTCCGCCGTCAGCTCCGCCTTGGCAAACCGGTTGATCCGTTCCAGCTCCTCTCCCATGTCCATCATCGCTTCCCCTCCATTCGCTCGTTTTCAATCCGCAGCCGCCGGGTCTGCTCCCGGTAGAGCGCCGCCCGGGCCTCCTCCACCTCGTCCTGGAGGTTGATCTCGTCCCACTCCACCCGGAAGGCGCAGGAAAAGCCCTGCATCCGCAGCCACAGGCGGCAGATGCGCTCCACCACCGGGGTCAGCGTCCGGCGGATGGCGGTGATCTCCGTGGTCAAAAGGTCCGCCTGCTGGGTGCTCATCCGCTCCGTGGAGTTCCAGTTCAGCCCCAACATAAAGGGCGGAATGCCGGTCTTGGCCACAATCTGCTCCAAAATCTGCCGCACCGGCACCTCGCTGTCCAGGATGGGGGCGTCCGCGCCGATGACCCGGATCTCCACGTCCCCCACCGCCACAAAGTCCCGCACGCTGCCGCCCCGGGTCTCCTGCATGGCCCGGGACCACTCCCCGGCCAGCTCCCGGCTCCGCTGGGCGGCGTTCTCCCCGTTCCGGCAGGTCACGGCGAATCGCACGTTGCCGCACCGCTCCCAGTTGACGCCCACGGTGTGGTAAATCCGCATCAAAATGTCTGCCAAAAAGGGCAGCGAGCGCAGCAGCGACACGCCGTAGGGGCTGTCCGCCTCTGGGTTCAGCGGCGTGAACAGCAACAGCTCCTGGCAGGGCAGCGGCGTCATCCGTCCCTGCTCGTCCGGGCCGCAGATGGTGAAATCCAGGGGGTGTTCCCCCTCCCGGATCTCGATGTCCTCCACCCTGCCGCACAGCAGGGCTCCGATATCCCGGTTCCCCCGGCAGGGCACCATCTCCCCCACCGCCCTGCCGCAGGTCAGCAGGGAGTCCAGATAGCAGTCCAAAAACGCGTTGATGCCGTACTGTCCCCGCCCGGCGGGCACGGTCCGCAAAAACCGCTCCAGCGCCGCCTCCGCCGCCGGATCCGTGCACGCGGCGGTGACGCCGCCGGTCATGCGGATCAGCTTGTAGATGGCGGCGTCCACCACCGGCACCGCCTCCCGCACCGCCCGGTACAGCCGCGTCTGTCCGCCCTGCAGCGGCACGGTCTCCCGCAGCGCGCCGAAGGGATGCCGCTCCCCGTCCCGCAGCTGCACCGGCGCCGCGGCCGCTCTCTCCCGCCGTTTCAGCCAATTCACCCTTCCATCCCCCATTTCCTCAAATCCGCCGTTCCACCCAGGTGGCCGCAAAGCCCTCCCGGTCCCCCGCCAGGTCCATGGCGAAATACCGCATGTCGTCCATGGCGTGGTCGTGCTCCTTCCGGGGGGCGTCCCGCCCCCCCTCCTCCCAGCGGTAGAGCTCCATCTCCCGCAGGCAGTCCCCGCAGCTCCGGCACAGCGCCAGCCGCCCCCGCCGCAGCAAATCCGCCGTCACCCGGATGCCGTCGGCCACGTCGTTGTCCGCCCGGACCACCCGGAACCCCTGGCGCCGCAGCGCCTCGATGAAGCTGGCCGCCGACGGGTCCACAATCACCCGCCGGATCTCCCGCTCCCCGGCCAGGGCCTTCAAATCCGCCGCGTACTCTGCGTCGGTCTTCTGCCGCCCGGCCTTTCGGGAGTCGTAGTAAAACTCCTCCACCCGGTACCAGGTCTCCCCCAGCCTGCCCCACAGCCCGAAGGACGCCGGGTTGGCCGTCCCGTAGTCCACAGAGATGCGCCACTCGGCAAAGGGCCCCACCGGCACCTCCGCCGCGTCCCGCCGCCGGTCGAAGAAGTCGTACACCAGCCCCTGGGCCGCTGTCCACTCCCCCAGCACAAACCGCCGGTAGAACACGCCGGTGTAGGCCCGGTGGTAGCGCTCCCGGACAGCGGCGGGCAGGGCGGGGTTGTCCTCCATGGTGAAGTGGAGGTACAGCGTCCGCCGCTCCGCCGCCTTTAAAATCCACTCCCGGTACAGCCAGTGCTGGGGCCCCTCCGGGTTGCAGTTGAGCCACAGCCGGCTCCCCGGCACGCTGCACCGGGCGCAGGCCTGCTCCACAAAGCTCCGGGGCATCAGCGCCGCCTCGTCCAGCAGCACCCCCGCCAGGGTACTGCCCTGGATCAGGGCGGCGCTGGACTCGTCCCGCCCCCCGAAGAGCAAAAAGCGGTTCTCATGGCCGCCGTACCGCACCACCAGCAGCTGTTCCGACCGCCGCTCCGTCACATGCATGCCCAGCCGCCGGAGGTAGGGCACCAGCTCCGTCAGCAGGTTCCGCCGCATGGAGGCGATGGTCTTGCCGCACAGGCCAAACTGCCGCCCGTCGAAGCGCCGCTGGGCCCACAAGAAAAAGGACAGCCCCATGGAAAAGGTCTTCCCGCTGCGCACGGCCCCGTCGCACAGCAGCGTGTCCACATCCTCCCGCCGCCACCAGGAGAGCACCTCCCGCTGCTTAGGGGAGAAGCGCAGAATCCGATCCGTAGCCCTGCTCCCCCTCTCCGCCGTCCTCCAGCGCCCGGTACAGCGCCTCCGCCTCGTCTCCGCCGCACCGCTCCAGAAGGCCGCACAGCGTCTCCAGCGCCCGCACCCGGTCCACCAGTTTCACCTCCACGCCGCCCTTGTCCGTCACCCGGAACTCCGACACGGCGGAGAGGTCCAGCGTCTCCGGGTCCACCTCCCCGGCGTGGAGCGCCAGTTTCACCGCGTCGTTGGCCCGGCCGAAGGCCAGCTGCGCCAGCCGCCGCACCGCGTCCTCCCGCTGTACCTGTCCGGCGGCCCAACCCCGCATCCACTCCAGCCGGGCGCGCACCGCCTCGGTGCCCAATGCGGCAAAGCCGTCCCCGCGGCCCACGGCGGCAGCCGCCCGCTCCGGGTCCATGGTCTGCAAATACACCCGGCAGAAGGTCTCGTTGTCCCGCTGCTTTCCCATCGTCCCGCTCTCCTTCCCAAGTCCTTACACCCATAGCCCCTCCCCGCCGAAAAGTTGCACGCCCCCATGCCCCTCCGGGGAAAGTTTTTTCAAAAAAGCGCAAAAACCGCCGCGGGCAGCAGCCCGCGGCGGTCTCGTGGATTCTTCTCTTGTATGCGTTTATGCGGCGCGCCGGTGGCCCAGCTCCTTCAAAAGGGCCGCGGCGGCGGAGGCGTTGGCGATGTTGTACATCAGCATCCCGTCCACATGGTCCCGGTTCTTCATGGCCTCCGGGTCCTCCATGGGATGGCTGGCCCGCCAGCGGGGATACTTCTTCGCCTCCTCAAACACGGCGCTTCCCACGGCCAGGCAGTCCTTGACGGTCAGATCGCTCATGATCTCAAAGCGGTCCACATCCTCCAGGTCCATATAGTAGAAAATCTTGTCCTTGGTCATCTGGATCACCCGCTGGTCCGTAATCCAGTAGCGGCTCTTCCTCAGGCCGTTTCTCTCGAAAAAGGGCGTCACCGCCACCACGGCCATGCACACCAGCACAATGCCCACAAAGCTCATCCGAATCTCCGCCTGGGTCGCAATATGGGCGATGAGCAGCCCGCCGCCGATGATCAGGGTCAGCGCCCACTTCCACAAAATCCGCATCTTGCTGCCGTTGTCCATCAGGGGGAAGTCCTCCGTCTGGCTTTGCCACCGGATCCGCTCGCCCTCACGCAGGTACTCATTCAGCTTCTTTTCCATACTCTTCTGCACGCTCCTTTTTCCGTGATTGATTGTATCCTTATCATAGCACGCCCTCCCGTTTGGCCGCTGCCAATCCGGCCGCCGCTTTCGTTAAGGCCCCGTGAAGCGAACCCGCTCCGCCGTTCAATTTTCTAAACACCCCGAAAAAAAGAGGGGGAGATTGCCTCGGGCAATCCCCCATACGCTTCCCGCTCAGGCGGCGGTGGGGCCGTCCCACCCCTCCAGGCAGTCCAGGGCCTCGTCCGCATTCTGCACGCCGTAGAGCACCAGCCCCACCGGCCTGGCCTCCGCCTCTCCCCGGTGCTGCCGGCTCTTGGGATGGCAGGCGTACCACCGCAGCTGCCCCTCCGCCTCCGGAAAGCCGTCCCGGCTCAGCACCAGGCAGTCCTGCCCGTCCCGCCGCCGGACCACCCGGATATAGCGGACCTCCCGGCGCTCCATGGCGTAGAGGCGGCGGTCCTTGGTCATCACAAGTACCCGCTGATCCGTCATCCAGTACCGCTGGCCCCGCAGCTCGTCCCACTCCAGCACCGGGGAGAGCAGCAGCAGGCACGTCCCCAGCAGGATGGCCCCCGCCGCCCAGGGATTCCAGGCCTGCTCCCCCAGGTACAGAGCCAGCAGCGCCGCGCCCGCCGCCCCGGTGCCCACCCATTTGCCCAGCACCAGCCCCCGGACGTCCGGCTCCAGCAGCCGGAACCGCCCGGTCTCTCCCTGCCAGCAGATGCGCTCCCCCCGCCGCAGATACCGCTCCACCTGGTCCATTGCGCCGCCTCCCCCTGCCGTTTGCCTCATCATACACGCCCCCGTCGCTCAGCCGCTGCCAATTCCCGCCGCCCTTCTGTTAAGACCTTGTGAATTTATTAGCGGCACCTTAACGGCATCTATGTTATAATGAGGTATATCATGTGTGCCGCCCGGCGGCAGGAGGCTTCCTATGCAGTTACAACGACCCAAATCCCGCATTGCGGCCTGGTTTCCCCTCTCCTGGCGGGACCTGCTCATCACCGGCGTCATCCTCTTCTGCGCGGCGGAGCTGTGCATCCTGCTGCAAATGGCGGACAGCAGCGACGGCTTCGCCTCCCCGGTGTTCGTGCTGGCGGTGCTGCTGATCTCCCGCCTGACCTCCGGCTACCTCTTCGGCCTCATCGCCTCGGTGGCCGCCGTGGTCTGCGTCAACTTCATCTTTACATACCCCTACTGGTCGGTGAACTTCTCCATCTCCGGCTACCCGCTGACCTTTTTCACCTTCCTGGCGGTGTCCGTCATCACCAGCGCCCTCACCACCCAGGTCCGCCAGCAGGAGCGCCTGCGCAGCGAGGGGGAGAAGGAGAAGATGCGGGCCAACCTCCTGCGCTCCGTGTCCCATGACATCCGCACCCCCCTGACCTCCATCGTGGGCTCCACCTCGGCGGTGCTGGAAAACCCCGGTCTCTCCCTGCCGGAGCAGCGGGAGCTGTTGGAGGACGCCCGGGACGAGGCCCAGTGGCTGATCCGGGTGGTGGAAAACCTGCTCTCCATCACCCGCATCGGCGAGGACCAGGCTCACATCACCACGGAGCCCGAGGCCGCGGAGGAGGTCTTGGGCGAGGCGGTGCGGAAATTCCGCAAGCGATTCCCCGCCGTGGCGGTGTCCGTGGAGGCCCCCGACGAGCTGCTGCTGGTGCCCATGGACCCCATCCTCATTGAGCAGGTCCTCGCCAACCTGCTGGAAAACGCCGTCTTCCACGGAAAATCCTCCCACATCTTCCTCTCCGTCCGGCGGGACGGCGACTATGCCCGCTTCTCCGTCCGGGACAACGGCGGCGGCATTCCGGAAAAGTCCCTGCCCAACCTCTTTGACGGCACTCTGAAGCACAACGAATCCGCCGACTGCGACGGCAGGCGGAGCATGGGCCTGGGCCTGTCCGTCTGCCTGGCCGTCGTCAGGGCCCACGGCGGCACCATGGACGCGCACAATCTGGAAACCGGGGCGGAGTTCTCCTTCCGGCTTCCGCTAAGCAACGAGGAGGAACCCTATGAACATCCGTGAAAAGATTTTGATTGTGGAGGACGAGAAGAGCATCGCCCACTTCATCTCCACCGTGCTGAACACCAACGGCTACGAGGCCCTTCTGGCCCGCTCCGGCGCCGAGGCCCAGTCCATGATCTCCTCCCACTGCCCGGACCTCATCATTCTGGACCTGGGCCTGCCGGACATGGACGGCCTGGACATTCTCCGCCAGCTGCGCAGCTGGTCCAGCCTGCCGGTGGTGGTGGTCTCCGCCCGGTCCCATGAAAAGGACAAGGTGACGGCCCTGGACCTGGGCGCAGACGACTATCTCACCAAGCCCTTCGGCACCGACGAGCTGCTGGCCCGGGTCCGCACCGCCATCCGCCACACCCGCACCGTCTCCGGCAACAGCGAAATCGCCCAGCAGGGCACCTACACCGTGGGGGAGCTGACCATCGACTACAACAAGCACCAGGTCCTGGTCCGGGGGGAGAACGTCCACCTGACCCTCAGCGAATTCCGCATCGTGGCCCTTCTGGGCAAATACGCCGGCAAGGTCCTGACCTACGACACCATCATCAAGGAGCTGTGGGGCCCCCGGGCCGGGGGCAACAACCAGATTCTCCGGGTGAACATGGCCAACATCCGCCGCAAGATCGAGGAAAACCCCGCCGAGCCCAAGTACCTCTTCACGGAGGTGGGCGTGGGATACCGCCTGGCCGAGGGGGACTGACCCCAGGCAGGCGAGCCGCCGGAAGGCGGCTCGCCTGCCTCTTTTTTTGCATTGACGGCTTTTTAGCATCTCCGCCGGAAATCCATACGCCCCCTATACCGCCGCCTTCCTTTTATTAACAGCGCCTGCCGGAAAAACCTGGTACACTGGTAATAGAGGCAGCACCCCGGAGGCCTGTCCGCCGGGACGCTGCGGAAAAGGAGAGTGTGTGTACTATGACGACCTTCCTCATCGGCCTTGTGATCCTCGTCGCGGGCGCGGCCCTGTACGGCAAATTCTGTGAGCGGATTTTCGGTCCCGACGACCGGGAGACCCCCGCCTACTCCAAGCAGGACGGCGTGGACTACGTCCCCATGAAGAGCTGGAAAAACTGTCTCATCAACCTTCTGAACATCGCGGGCACCGGCCCCATCTTCGGCCCCATTCAGGGCATTCTCTTCGGCCCCATCGCCTTTATCACCATTCCCATCGGCAACATCATCGGCGGCGCTATGCACGACTACTTCTCCGGCATGATCTGCCTGCGGGACGGCGGCACCCAGATGCCGGAGATGGTCCGCCGCTACAGCAACAAGGGCGTCTACGCCGTCTACCAGGTCTTTGTCTGCCTGCTGCTGCTCCTGGTGGGCGCCGTGTTCATCTATACCCCCGGCGACATCGCCGCCACCCAGGTCTTCCCCTTTGACGGGGCCCCCACCTCCATCTCCACCTGGGTGATCTACGGCGTCATCTTCGCCTATTACCTGCTGGCCACCGTCTTCCCCATCGACGCCATCATCGGCCGCATCTACCCCATCTTCGGCGCCATCTTGATGTTCTCCGCCGTGGGCGTGTTCATCGGCCTGTTCGTCAAGGGCTATCCCCTGCTGAACCTGTGGGACAATTGGCAGGGCGTTGCGTTCCAGGCCTTCCAGACCGTGGACGGCGCCCAGGTCCCCTTCAGCTACGGCGCGTATTTCTCCTCCGGCCACTTCCTCCCCGTCTTCTTCGTCACCGTGGCCTGCGGTATTCTCTCCGGCTTCCACTCCACCCAGACCGCCATCATCTCCCGCACCGTCAAAAGCGAGCGGGAGGGCCGCAACACCTTCTACAACATGATGGTGCTGGAGGGCTTCATCGCCATGGTCTGGGCCGCCGCCGCCATGGGCGTGTACAACCTGGGCCTCCAGGCCGCCAACGGCGGCGCCACCGGCACGGTGGGCATCGTCTGCAAGGACATCCTGGGCCCCGTGGGCGGCATCATCGCCCTGCTGGGCATCATCGTCCTGCCCATCACCTCCGGCGACACCGCCCTCCGGGGCCTGCGCCTCACCATCGCAGAGTCCTTCCACCTGGACCAGAGCACCAACGGCAAGCGCCTGGGCCTCTCCGCCGTCATCTTCGCCCTGGTGGCCGTGATTCTGGTCTTCGCCAAGTTCAACGCCGACGGCTTCAATATCCTGTGGCGCTACTTCGCCTGGTCCAACCAGACTCTGTCCCTTTTCGCCTTCCTGGCCATCTCCATCTGGATGTTTGAAAACGGCAAGGGTAAATACGTCTGGGTCCCCCTGGTCCCCGGCGCTTGGTATACCTTCATCACCGTCACCTACATCGCCAACGCCCATATCGGCTTCAACCTGCCCTGGTCCGTGGCCTACGCCGTGGGCATCGCCTCTGCCGTGGCCTATGTGGCCGTCATCCTCTGGTACGGCAAAAAGCGCTCCGCCCGGCTCACCGCCAGAGCCTGACCCCGCCTCCCGCCCGCCGCGCCTCCCATGCGGCGGAAGACGTCCCCGGCAAAGCGCTGCTTTGCCGGGGACGTCTCGTCTATGCGTATACAATCGCCATGCCCACCATCATGCCCACCACCGCCGCCAGGGCGGGCAGGCGGGACTTCCACATCTCCCCCGCCTCGGGCAGCAGCTCCCCAAACACCACGTACAGCATGGCGCCGGAGGCGAAGCTCAGCGCCAGGGACAGCGCCCGGGGCCCCAGGGTTCCCAGGAAGTACCCCGCCGCCGCCCCCAGCACCGTGGGGGCCCCGGTGGCGGCGCAGACCAGCACGGCCCGGCACCGCCCCATCCCGCCGGAGATCAGCGGCACCCCCACCGCCATCCCCTCCGGGATGTTGTGCAGCCCGATCACCGCCGCCATCATCAGCCCCGCCCGGAGGCCGCCCGCCGCCGCGCCGAAGGACGCGCCGATCACCATGCCCTCCGGCATGTTGTGGACGGCGATGGCCGCCGCCATCACCACGCCCGCCAGAAACAGGCTGCTGCGCCCCCGGCGGTCCGCCCGGCTGACAGCGGCGTTCAGCGCCTCCGTCCCGCCGTACCCCGCCAGCACCCCCAGCACGGCCCGGAGCAGTCCCGCCTGCGCCGCGTCCGCCAGCAGGTCGAAGCACACCACCGCCGTCATCACCCCGGCGGCAAAGCTGAGCATCAGGCTCACCGCCCGTCCGGAGTCCCGCCGCAGCAGGCACGCCGCCCCGCCGCCAAGACCCGTGCCGCCGATGCCCGCCGCGGCGGTGATGAGCAGCACCGTCCCAAGTCCCTCCATGGGCCACCTCCTGAAAAACATCCGGGCAGGCGCCGGCCCAGCCGGCTCCTGCCCGGTCCGTCTCCCCCGGGAGATGGTACACCTTATTCCGTTTCCCGCCGGTTCATACGCCCTTTTCCCGGGCCACATAGGCCTCCACGTAGTGCATGAAGTTCCTCGTCACCGGCGACGCCGCCTTCAGCTGCGGCACCCCCATGCCCAGCATCCGCTCCTGGCCCGGGTCCATGGGCCGGGCCACCGCCCCGGTGGGATAGTTTTTCAGCAGCAGCTCCGACAAGATGGACACCCCCAGCCCCTGGGTCACCATGTTGATGATGGCGTAATCGCTGCACGCGGAGAAGAGGATGTGGGGCCAGTGGGCCATTTTGTCCAGAATGTAGCGCACCTCCCCGTCGTAGTCCGGCATGGGCATGATGAACTCCTCCTCCACCAGGGCGTCCAGAGGCACGCACTCCCGCCGGGCCAAGGGGTGCTCCGGCGGCACCAGCGCCAGCATCCGGTCCCGGCACAGCGGAACCCACTCAAAGTCCCGCTTCTCCCCGCCGGCGTAGATGCACAGCTCCGCCTGCCGCTTCTCCATGATCTCCTCGATGGCGCCGGAGCCCATCTCCGTGATCTGAATCTCCACGTTGGGATAGTCCTTCTGGAAATCCCGGATGATCTGGGGCAGCCAGTAGGTGGCCACGCTGGGATAGGCCGCGATGCGGATGCGGCCGGTGTCGGCCCCCTTGATCTTGGCGATATACTGCTCCAGCGACTCACTGGTGCTCAGCAGCTGGCGGATGACGGGCAGCAGCAGCTCTCCCTCGCTGTTGGGCAGGATGCCTGCGGAGGTCCGGGTCATCAGCGGGAAGCCCACCTCCTCCTCCAGGGACTGCATCATGTGGCTGATGCCGGACTGGGTGTAGCCCAGCTGCTCCGCCGCCTTGGACAGGCTCCCCAGCTCCACCGCCCGCACATAGGCCTCGTACTTCCGGATGTTCATAACCGTTCTCCCCCGCCATTAAATGAAATAATGGAATATCTGCTCTTATGGTATCTCATGTCCCCGAAAAAGGCAAGTACCATTTGTCCCCCTGCTTCCCCTCATATCCGTCCCGCCCGCCGCATACGGTTTCGGTAAGAGGTGATGTCCAATATGACGATTCACGTGGTTCAAGCCGGCGAAACCACCGGCTCCATCGCGGCCTATTACGGCGTAGACCCCACCCGCCTGGCCGCCGACAACGGGGTGCCCGCCTCCGGCGCCCTGGCGGTGGGACAGACGCTGGTGGTCCGCTTTCCCCGGCAGGTCCACGCCGTCCGCCCCGGCGAGACGCTCAGTTCCATCGCCAGGGCCTACGGCACCTCCATCCGCGCCCTGTGGCGGAACAACTGGCCCCTCGCCGGCGGCACGGCGCTGTACCCCGGCCAGGTGCTGGTGATCTCCTACCTGGGGGAGAAGCTGGGCACCGCCGTCTCCAACGGCTACGCCTACCCCCATATCGACGCCCGCCTCCTCAGCGAGCAGCTGCCCTACCTCACCTACCTGACCCCCTTCACCTACGGCATCACCGCCGAGGGGGACCTGCTCCCCCTGGCGGACGACGCCCTGCTCTCCGCCGCCCGCCAGCGGGACACCCGGCCGGTGATGCACCTGTCCACCCTGACGGAGGGCGGCCAGTTCAGCACGGAGCGGGCGGCCCAAATCCTGACGGACCAGGCGCTCCAGGACCGGCTCATCCAGCAGATTCTCCAGACCCTCCGCCTCCGGGGCTACGCCGGGTTGGACGTGGACTTTGAATACCTGCCCGCCGACCTGGCGGCGCCCTACGCAAACTTTCTCGGGACGCTCCACCGCCTCCTGGGGGCCGGCGGCCTCTTCCTCTGGACAGCCCTGGCCCCCAAGACCTCCGCCGCCCAGCCCGGCCTTCTCTACGAGGGCCACAACTACGCCGCCATCGGCGCTGCCTCCGACGGCGTGCTGCTGATGACCTACGAGTGGGGTTATACCGCCGGGCCGCCCATGGCGGTGGCGCCGCTGCCCAACGTCCGGGCGGTGGTGGACTACGCGCTGACGGAGATCCCGCCGGAGAAAATCTTCCTGGGCGTTCCCAACTACGGCTACGACTGGCCGCTGCCCTTCGTCCAGGGCGTCACCCGGGCCCAGTCCATCTCCAACCAGCGGGCCATCGAGCTGGCGATCCAGTATCAGATCGCCATTTTGTACGACGAAACCGCCCAGTCCCCCTTCTTCCACTACACCGACGCCGGCGGCACGGTCCACGAGGTCTGGTTCGAGGACGCCCGCAGCCTCTCCGCCAAGCTGCGCCTCGTGGCGGAATACGACCTCCGGGGCGCCGGCTTCTGGAATCTGATGCGGCCCTTCTCCCAGACCTGGCTGGTGCTGGACAGTCTCTACGACCTCTCCTGATCCAGTCCCAGCGGCCCCTGTTTACGCTCCGGACGGGACCCGAGGTGGGGCGGGCCGGGAGCCGCCCTGGCTGCCGGTGGCCCCTGTTCACGCCCCGGCGGCGGGTCCACCTCCGCCCAAGGCCCCGGCGCGGCACCGCCTCGGACGGCGCAGCCATCCCCTCGGCCTTCGCGGCGTCCCGGAGCCACTCCCCCATGCGCCCGTCCCGGACGCCCTGGACAGTCCGGCCTCCCCGCCGCTCCTCCGGTCCCTGCCGCTCCTCCGGTCTCCACCGCCTCTGCGCCTCTCTGCGGCCCCAAAGACCCCTCCAGCTCCCGCGGCAGCCCGACCTGCTCCCGCTCCGCAGACCAAAAACCTCCGGCCCTCCGCCGTTAGGCGGAGGGCCGGAGGTTTCTCACGCGGTCTTCTCCCGCAACTGCCGGCACAGGGGAATCAGCACCCTGCCGCAGGCGTTGCCCAGACTCATCACCGCCAGGTACAGCAGCGTCCGCCCGCTCCAGGCCCCGGCCACGGAGAAGTAGAACATGTTGGCCACACAGTGCTCGAAGCCGCAGAGGATGAATCCCACCACCCCCAGGAGGATGCCCAGGTACTTCCCCAGCTCATGGGGGTTGTTGTGGAACCCGTCCACCGCGATGAACATCAGGATGTTGCACAGCACCGACAAAAGGAAGATAGACCCCAGCCCGTCCTCCAGCTTGACCTGGCACAGCGCCGCCGCCCGCTCCCCGATCCCGGCGATGCGGGTGGCCCGGACGGCGCAGCCCACCAGGACGGCGCCTGCCAGATTCCCCACCCACACCGACAGCACAAAGCCCGTGTAGGACAGCGGCCGCTGGAACACATACCCCACCTTCCCGGTGAACAGGTCAAACCCGAAGGTGCAGATGGAGAACAGGCCCAGGCAGAAGAACACCGCCCCCGTCACCTTGTTCTCGCAGGACAAAAACACCACGCCGCCGATGGCGATGCACACGCCGCCCAGCACGGCGTTCAAAAACGATCCCAGCCGCCTCATCGTCTCCTCCTCTTTCTCTTTCACGCCCCGGTGTTCCGGGCCGCCGCCACGTCGGAGGCGGTAATCGCCATCAGGTCCTCCCGGCTGACAGTCTCCTGCCGGGCCAGCCGGTTGGCCTGCTGCACCAAAATGCGCTCAAACAGATTCCGCACGCCCCGGGCGTTGCCGAAGGACACCCCATCCCGGTTCTCCTCTTGGAGGAAGGCCCGGACCTGCTCCTCCGCCTCCGTCTCCAACGTGTAGCACCCCCGCTTGCACTGCATGGCGAAAATGGCCGTCATCTCCTCCAGGGTGTAGTCCTCAAAGTGCAAAAAGCGGTTGAACCGGGACTCCAGCCCCGGGTTGGAGTGGATAAAGTCCTCCATCAGCCCATCGTACCCCGCCGCAATGACCACCAGATCGTCCCGGTGGTCCTCCATGGCCTTCAAAATGGTGTCGATGGCCTCCTGGCCGAAGTCGTTCTCCGAGCGGCCATTGAGGGCGTAGGCCTCGTCGATGAACAGCACGCCGCCCAGGGCCTTTTCGATGGCCTTGCCGGTCTTCAGCGCAGTCTGGCCCACGTAGCCTGCCACCAGCCCGCCCCGGTCCACCTCCACCAGCTGTCCCTTGGACAAAATGCCCAGGGTGTGGTAAATCCGGGCCATGAGCCGGGCGATGGTGGTCTTGCCGGTGCCGGGATTTCCGGCGAACACCATGTGCAGGGACAGGTCCGTAACCGGCAGGTCGTTTTTCCGCCGCATCTGGTGGACCGTCACCATGTTGATGAGGTTCTCCACCTCCCGCTTCACGGCGCCCAGGCCGATGTAGCCCGCCAGCTCCGCCTGCAAATCCTCCAGCTTCTCCGGCGGAGGCGGCGCCTCCTCGGGCCGCTCCGCGTCCCCG
>NZ_UQXD01000049.1 GCF_900544955.1 uncultured Oscillibacter sp. | reverse complement strand
TGCGCTCCGCTCGCCCTGTCCTGCGGACAGGTCTCCCGCCGCTCCGTTTGTTCTTCCTCTCCCCGTGAAAACCGCTTCGCTGGGTTTTCCCGGGGGCCCTGCGCTCCACCTATTCTCCCTACCCAGGAAAACCGCTTTACACCCGCTCCGGCGGGCCTCCTGTCCAGCGGTTTTCCCTCCAATTTATTGATAAACGAGGTCTACCATGCTGCACTATCTCCGCCGGGAGCCCGGCTTTTACAAGCGGCTGTTTCTGCTGGCGCTACCGCTGATCCTGCAAAACCTCATCACCACCTCCCTGGGATTCGTGGACACCTTCATGGTGGGACTGCTGGGGGACTATGAGCTCTCCGCCGTCACCGCCGCCAACGCCCCCATCTTTTTGATCCAGGTCATCATCTTCGGCTTGATGAGCGGCCTCACCATCCTGGTGAGCCAGTTCTGGGGCAAGCAGGATTTGGCGTCCATCAACCGTTGTATGGGCTTTGCCATGTACACCGGCCTTCTCATCACCGTTTTGGCGGCGCTGGGACTGTTCCTCTTCCCCCATCAGGTCCTCCTGCTGGTGACGGACAACGAAATCCTCATCGAAATGGGCGCCCCCTACCTGCGGATCGTGGGCGTCTCCTACGTGTTCAACGCCGTCAGCAGCGTCTATATCAGCATGCAGCGCAGCGCGGAAAACCCCGCCCTGGGCATGAAGGTCTTCGCCTGCTCCATGCTGCTGAACACCTTTTTGAACTACTGCCTCATCTTCGGCAAGTTCGGTGCCCCCGCCCTGGGCATCACCGGCGCCGCCCTGGCCACCCTGGCCTCCCGGGTGGTGGAGTTCCTGCTGACGCTTGGCTACGCCCTCCTCAACCGCCGCATTCCCCTGATGCCCCGGCTGCTGCTGCACCCCGGCCGGGCCATTGCCGGGACCTTTGTGAAATACGCCACGCCGGTGCTGATGAACGAGGCCCTGTGGGGCCTGGGCACCACCGTGATGACCGCCATCCTGGGCCACATGGCCCACAGCGCCGACATGCTGGCGGCGTACACCATCATGGGCAACATCGACAAATTCACCACCGTCTCCTGCTTCGGCCTGGCGGGGGCCACCGCCGTGATCCTGGGCAAGTCCATCGGCGAGGGGGACAGCCGGGACCACGTGTACGATCTCAGCTGGTGCCTGCTGCTGGTGTCCCTCCTTCTGGGCGGGCTGCTGGCGGCGGTGCTGGCCCTGGCCCTGCCCACGGTGTTCGTCCCCTATCTCTACCCCCTGTTCAGCCTGTCGGAGCTGGCCACGGAGGCCGCCGCCACCATGTGCGTGGTGTATTTGGTGCTGCTGCCCCTGAAGGCCTTTGACATCTCCAACATCACCGGCGTCCTCCGGGCGGGAGGCGATGTGCGGATGGCCACCATCATCGACCTGACGCCCCTGTGGTGCGTGGCGGTGCCCCTGGCGGGGCTGTCGGCCCTGGTGCTGGACGCCCCCCTGCCCCTGGTGTGCCTGGGCATCTACTCGGAGAACATCTGCAAAATGCCCTGGGGCGTCCACCGCCTGCGCAGCCGCAAGTGGATCAACGACGTGACCACCCGGGGGAAGACCTCATGAGCCTCTTCCGCTGCCCCGTCTGCGGGGCGTCCCTCACCCGGGAGCAGGGGGCCTACCGCTGTCCCGCCCGCCACAGCTTCGACATCGCCCGGGAGGGCTACACCTACCTGCTGCCCCCCAATCAAAAGCACTCCGCCGCCCCCGGGGACGACCGGGGCATGGCCGCCGCCCGGCGGGAATTTCTATCCAAGGGGTATTACGAGCCGCTTTTGAATACGCTTTGTAGTCAGATTTTGTCCCTTTCCGGCGATTCTCCGGCGATTTTGGACGCGGGCTGCGGAGAGGGCTATTACACCGCCGGGATCTACCAGGCGCTGCAAAGCGCCGGAAAGACCCCCCGAATGGCGGGCACCGACATCTCCAAATCCATCCTCCGCTATGCCGCCCGGCGGGAGCGGGCGGTGGAGTTCGCCGTGGCCTCCTCCTACCACCTGCCCCTGGCGGACGGTGGGCTGGACCTGCTGGTGGACTGCTTCTCCCCGCTGGCCCTGGAGGAGTTCACCCGGGTGCTGCGGCCCGGCGGCTTCTTTCTGTACGTGGTGCCGGCGGCGGAGCACCTGTGGGAGCTGAAGCAGGTCCTCTACGACCGCCCCTACCCCAATGAGGAGCGGGAGACCCCCTACGAGGGCTTCCGGTACGAGGCCATTGTGCCGGTGGAGGGCGTCATCTCCCTGCCCTGCCAGGGGGATCTCCACGCCCTGTTCCAGATGACCCCCTATTACTGGAAGACCCCCCGGGCCGGGGCGGAGCGGCTGGCGGCCCTGGAGTCCCTGGACTGCCGCATCTCCTTCCGCATTCACGTGTTCCGCAAGCTGTGAAGCCGCGCCTGCCTCCGAGGGAGGCGGGTACGGCACGGCTGCAGAAACCATGTTTTGAGAAGGCTGCGGCCCCCGGCGCGCCGAGGGCGCACCGCTTACCCTCTTGCAAACAGGAGGCTGTTCTGCCGCGGCAGAACAGCCTCCTGTTTGCATTTCGCCTCCGGGGCGGCGGAACGCCGCAAGACGGTTTGACAAGCTGCTGCGCCTGCCTCCAGTGGAGACAGGCGCAGTTCCCTTACAGGAATTGGGGGACCAGGACGCCGGAGAGGCCCTCCTCCGCAGCAAAGCGGTTTCCCGCCAGGCGGCGGACCTGCTCCCCGGGCCACAGGGCCAGAAAGTCCTCCACCCCCGCCACATCGGGCAGGCCATAGGGCGGGTGGCGGTAGTGCATGGGCACCACCCACCGGGGCTCCAGCGCCCGGCAGACCGCCCAGGCTCCGGCGGCGTCCAGGGTGTACACCCCGCCCACCGGTACCAGCACCCCGTCCACCGGCCCCACCTGGCGGAGCTGCTCCGCCGTCAGCGGGTGGCCCAGGTCTCCCAGATGGGCCACGGACACGCCCCCGGCGGAAAACACCCGGATGGTATTCTCCCCCCGGAGGGCGCCGCCGCAGCCGTCGTGAAAGCAGGGGACCTCCCGGACGGCGAAGGGGCCTTGACGGGGCGGCAGAGGCGCCACGCGGTCCACCGCGGCGTGGTCGAAATGGCGGTGGCTGCAATAGACGGCGTGGGCCGCCGTCTCCAGGGGCGGATAGCCCTCCACCCCGTCATAGGGGTCCGTCACCACCCGGTAACCGTCCTCCTCCAGCAAAAAACAGGCGTGTCCCAGCCAGGTCAGTTCCATGGTCCCTGCCTCCCTTTCCAAAATGAGAGGGGGCGGGAATTCCGCCCCCTGCCATTGTATCAGCCCCTGGGGGCTTTGTCATCCGGTTTATTTCCACCGGGCAGGCGCCGCCGCAGCACCCGGACCGCCACCACCGCGATCACCGCCAGCACCACCAGCCACGTCCAGCCGTAGGCCAGCGCCACCGCCAGGCTCTCCAGCCCGCCGGTGAAGCTCCGCCAGCCGTTGGCAAAGGCGGAGGCCATCCGGCTTCCAAAGCTGGTGGGCGCCTCCTTCACGTTGGAGAGCTGGTACACCTCCGTGAGGGAGACCTCCACCGTGGCGTAGTCCACCAGGCCGTCGTAGTGGCGGAGGGTGCCGCTGAGCTCGTCAATGGCCTGCTCCGTCTCGGAGATGGCGGCCTCCACGGTGATGATGTCCTCCATCTCCTCCGCCCGGGCCAGCAGGGCCTGCAACCGCTCCAGCTTGATCTGCTGGGTCTTCAGCCGCCCCGCCGTGTCGTAATAGGCCATGCTCACGTCCTCCTGGGTGGTGCGGCTCCAGACCTCGTGGCACAGCTCCCCCGCCTGGGTCAAAAACGCCTGGTACTGCTCCGCCGGCACCCGGACGGTGTAGTTGGCCCAGCGGTAGCCGCCGCCCTGGCTGCCCACATTGCTGGACTCGTAGTAGCCCCCCAGCCGCTCCGTCAGGTCCGCCAGGCCCTGAACCGCCTCCTGAAAGGCGGTGGTCTCCAGCTCCAGCTCCGCCCGGCGGATCAGCTTCTGCCCCTGGAGGGGGGTGGAGGCCGTCCCGGAGGCCGCGCCGCCGTAGTCCGCCGACTCCCCCGGGGAGGCCGACGGGGCCGCCGACTCCGCCCCGGCGCTGTTGCCGCCTGCGCCGCAGGCCGCCAGGCTCAGCGCCAGCAGCACCGCCAGAAAAATCGCCCAAGCTCTTCTTTTCATGGTCCCATCCTCCTTTTGCCCCGCTCTTCCAGGCGGGGGCCTCTGTCCGTATAGACGAAACGGTTGGCGGAAACGTTCCGCTGTGATGGAAAAATCCGCCGGAGACGGCAGCAGCGGCCGCCCAAAGGCAGCCGCTGCTGATATGGGAGAGGCGCTCAGCGCAGCAGCTCCTCCAAATGCTCCAGGGGAAAGGGCGGGGACGCCAGCGGACCGGCGGCAATGGCCAGCAGCTTGGCCGGGTTGTCGTCAGCGGCCACCCGGTTGGACCGGAGGCAGCCGCAGACGCGGCAGCGGTGGATGATGGCCCACTCCCCCTTTCGCCGGACCCAGACGCTCACCGGGTCCATGACGCCCCGGCAGGGGGAGGCCCGGTCACCGGGAATCTCATCGGCGTGGATGCTGGCAAGGCAGTGGGGACAGTGGTTGCGGTGGCGGCCGCCGCTCTCCGGCGGCTCCACCCAGGCGCCGCAGGCCTGGCAGCGGAAGGGTTGTTCGATGGTTGTGTCTTGTGATTGTCTCACGGTGGAAACCTCCTGCACGTGTGTTTTTTGGAAAAACCCACGGGAGGCCGCCCGGAACGTCAGCCCTTGCGGACCTCCCGGCCCAGGGCACTCTCCGAAGCACACCACTTCTTCATAAGGCAAATGCTCCTTTTTCTAAAATGAGACCAGTGGTCCAAGCCCATTTTACCATCGGCAGCCGGATTTGTAAAGCGGCGGCCTCCATCATCCGTGCGGCTCTCGGTGCGGCCGGATGGGTGTGGACGGGTTGAAACGGTCAACGCCGGAGCAATGAAAATTGAACTGACCGTATGGGGGAGCAAACCATGACGGCGGCCACGCCAAAAGAGGGCCTGTGGCCGGATCAGCGAAGCGCTTACAAGGCAAGCCTGCACGGCTGTCATATTGGGGTATGGAACGCAGGATGCTTTGCAATGCGGCGGGTCGTCCCTTCTCACGCCCCTAACCGTGGGGATTCGGCGGAGAAGGCGCACTCGACAAATCTTGGTTTCCAGAACATGCAAACGGGGCCAATGACAGATTCGCTCTTGTTTTTTTCTCCGACGTATTGACATCTATCTATGTGTTGCGTATAATAACACATAGACAATTATCAATGTGAGGTGCGGCATATGAATACGATGGATGTTGCGTTGATTTGCAAGGCGTTGGGAGATTCCAACCGCCTGCAAATCGTAAACATGCTGTCCGACGGTGAGAAGTGCGCTTGCAAGCTGTTGGAACACTTTGAGATTACACAGCCGACCCTTTCTCACCACATGAAAATTCTCTGTGAGTGCGGTTTGGTGACGGTTCGGAAAGAGGGCAAATGGAGCCACTACTCCTTAAGCCGTGAAACGCTGACTGCATTTCAGCGGTTTATCGACGGCCTTTTCTGCGTTAAGGAAGGCGTGGGATGCTGCCAATGATCTGGGATTTCATTCAAAATCAAATTCTCGGCATGAAATGGCTCAACGAGCTGATCGGCACGGGGCTTTCTAACCTGGGGCTGGATATCGGCACCCCCATGGGAGGCAGCATACAGTTTTTCCTTTACGACACGGTGAAAATCACCGTTCTCCTCTGCTTCCTGATTTTTTTCATCAGCTATATTCAGAGCTACTTCCCGCCGGAGAGGAGTAAAAAGATCCTTGGGCGGTTCCATGGCATTGGGGCAAACTGCATTTCGGCCCTGCTGGGAACGGTAACTCCGTTTTGCTCCTGTTCCTCCATCCCCCTTTTTATTGGGTTTACCAGCGCGGGCCTACCGCTGGGTGTGACCTTCTCGTTCTTGATTTCCTCGCCAATGGTGGACCTGGGGAGTCTTATCCTGCTCATGAGCATTTTCGGGTCAAAGGTCGCTATCCTCTATGTGTTGGTTGGGCTGGCGATTGCAGTGGCAGGCGGGACCGTCATAGAGAAGCTGCACATGGAAAACGATGTGGAGCGCTTCATTCTCACGGCGGGCAGCGTGGACATTGCGTCTCCTGACTTGACAAAAAAAGACCGGCTTGTGTATGCCAAAGAGCAGATGCTCGCCACTTTCAAAAAAGTGTTTCCCTACATCCTCGTGGGCGTTGGAATAGGTGCATTGATTCACAACTGGATTCCTGAACACTGGGTTGAGGCCGCTTTGGGCAGCGCCAATCCCCTCGGCGTCATGTTCGCCACGCTGGTCGGAATTCCCATGTACGCCGATATTTTCGGCACCATCCCCATTGCCGAAGCCCTGCTCTTTAAGGGGGCGCAGCTCGGCACGATCCTCGCCTTTATGATGGCGGTCACCGCGCTGAGTTTGCCGTCCATGATTATGTTGAAAAAGGCCGTGAAGCCAAGGCTGCTGGGACTGTTTATCGGCATTTGCGCCATTGGAATCATTCTGGTTGGCTATTTCTTTAACGCAATGCAAGCGTTTCTTTTATAAACTCATAAAGGAACTTTTGACGATGGGATTGTTCAGAAAAAAGAGGGCAGACTCCCCTTCCTGCTGCTGTGGGAATCGCTACACCCCTGAAAACATGGAGAAAGCGGAAGCCGCTAAGCGTGAAGGGGCGTCCGTAAAAATTCTCGGTTCCGGCTGTGCGAAGTGCAACCAGCTGGAAACGGCGGCCCGGGAGGCCCTTATCCAGCTTGGCATGGACACGGCCATCGACCATGTGAGGGACTTCACGCAGATCGCCGCATACGGCGTGATGACCACCCCGGCTCTGGTGGTGGATGGCAAAGCGGTGTCCTGCGGCAAGGTTCTCAAAGTGGAGGAAATCGTGAAAATCTTGCGAAATGTGTGAACACGCAATCCGTACTCTGATTGGCATCCTGTAGGTTCCCCCGCTCTCACGCAGCGCGAAAGAGGGACGATCGGCTTACCGCCGATCGTCCCTCTTTCGTTGTCATCGCGCGCCTGGACGCCAGCCCATTAGAGCGGTATTCCCGCCGTCCGCTTTCAAAGGCGGTTTGACCGGTTCTCCGCCCGGCCGGGATGCTCTTTTCCCGTCACGCTGCCGGTCGCGGGCCTTGCCGCCCGCCCCGGTTCCGGAGCCCGTCGCACGGAGCGTCTCCACCTGTGGCCCTCTCCGCCGCGCGGCGCTTCCCGCCCTGGCGGACCGCCCTCAGCACCTGCCGAAGGTGCGGCTCAGCGCCCGGATCTCCGCCGCCAGGGCGGGGGCGGCCGCCCCCGGCTCCATCCGCCAGCCCCAGTTGCCCCTGGGCACCCCGGGGACGTTCACCCTGGCCTCGCCGCCCAGGCCCAGATAGTCCTGCATCTGGGCCACGAACAGCTCCGCCACGCTGCCCTGCCCCGCCCGCAGCAGGGCGCGGCACACCGCTCCGGCGTCGTCCGGCGCGCCCAGATACCGGCGGGCGTAGGCCTGCTCCGCCGGGGAGGCGGCGGCATACCACCCGGCGGCGGTGTCGTTGTCGTGGGTACCGGTATAGCAGATGCAGCGGGAGGAGGCGTAGTTGTGGGGCAGATAGGCGTTGTCCGGCCCGGAGAAGGCGAACTCCAGAATCTTCATCCCCGGCAGGCCCGCTGCGTCCCGCAGGGCGTGCACCGCGTCGGTGAGGATGCCCAGGTCCTCCGCGATATAGGTGATCTGGGGGAACCAGCTGGTGAGAACCCCCAGCAGCTCCATCCCCGGCCCCTTCTCCCAGGCCCCGGACTGGGCGGTTTTCGCCGAGGCGGGGACGGCCCAGTAGCTCTCAAAGGCCCGGAAGTGGTCGATGCGGATGGCGTCGAAGAGCTTGGCGGCCCCCTCCACCCGGCGAATCCACCAGCCGAAGCCGTCGGCGCGCTGGGCCTCCCAGTCGTAGAGGGGGTTGCCCCACAGCTGCCCCTCCGCGGAGAAGTAGTCCGGCGGCACCCCCGCCACCTTGCTGGGCAGCCCCCCGCCGTCCAGCAAAAACTCCTTCCGCTCGCTCCACACGTCGGCGCTGTCCAGGGAGACGTAGATGGGCAGGTCGCCGATGATGCGGATGCCCAGGTCGTTGGCGTAGTCCTTCAGGGCGGCCCACTGTTGGAAGAAGCAGAACTGGACCCAGGTGTGGAAGGCCACGTCCTCCGCCAGCATCCCCTGGTACCGCGCCACGGCGCCATCGTCGTGGCGGCGAAGGGCCTCGTCGGGCCAGTCGAACCAGGCGGCGCCGCCGAAGTGGGTCTTGGCAGCCCGGTACAGCGCGTATTCCCTCAGCCAGGGCGTGGCCTCCCGGAACGCCCGAGCCGCCTCCGCCTCCCGGGGGCCGATGCGCCCGAAAGCCTTGCGCAGCAGGGCCTCCCGCCCCTGGCTGAGGGCGGCGTAGTCCACGCGTCCCCCCTGAGGCACTCGGGCGGCGGCCAGCTCCTCCGCCGTCAGCAGCCGCCGGGCGGCCAGGGTGTCCAGGTCGATGAAATAGGCGTTTCCGGCAAAGGTGGAGAGGCTGGTGTAGGGGGAATCCCCGGCCCCGGTGGGCCCCACGGGCAGAATCTGCCACCAGGACTGCCCGGCGGCGTGGAGAAAGTCGGCAAAGGCCCGGGCCTCGGCCCCCAGGGAACCGATGCCGTAGGGCGACGGCAGGGAGAAAATCGGCAGCAGGATACCGGCGGAACGTCTCATAGTGGACCCCTCTTCGCAAACAGATTTGTTCTATTGTATGTGGCGGCGGGGATCGTGTCAAGTGCTCGGACGGACGAAGCGGGGCGCCCGGTAAAGGTGTTGTTATCAATAACCACGCTGGCAATAAAACCTTTTTCTTCACGGTAGCGATAGGTCATGGTGTCATCCACCGCTTCGCCGCTGCCGGCACGCTCACAGGCCAAAGAGCATGGAGCGCTTGATCTCCGCCAGGGAGTGGGCGCCGCACATGGCCATGGTGTCGGCCAGCTCGGCCCTCAGCTTCTCCACGTAGAGCCGCACCCCTTCGGCGGCGCCGCCGTAGACCATATTGACAAAGGGGCGGCCGATGAGCACCGCGTCCGCCCCCAGGGCCAGGGCCTTGAACACGTCCATGCCCGTGCGGATGCCGCCGTCCACCAAGACGGTCATCCGGCCGCCCACGGCGTCGACGATGGCGGGCAGCACCTCGGCGGTGGCGGGGCACTGGTCCAGCACCCGGCCGCCGTGGTTGCTGACCACGATGGCCTTCGCCCCGGCTTCCAGGGCCTTCTCCGCCCCCGCCACCGTCATGATGCCCTTGAGGATGAAGGGCTTCTCCGCCCAGGCGGCGATTTGGCGCAGCTCCTCCACGGTCTTGCTGCCGGCGGGCGGAGTCAGGTTTTTCAGGAAGGGCAGTCCCGCGGCGTCGATGTCCATGGCGATGGCGAAGGGGTCCGCGGCCTTCACCAGGTCCAGCTTCTCCTTTACGGTCTCCATGTTCCAGGGCTTCACCGTGGGTACGCCGCAGCCGCCGGCGTTTTTCAGCGCCTCCACGGCCCCCTCCATCACGGTGGGGTCCACGCCGTCGCCGGTGAAGGCGGTGATGCCCGCCGCCGCGCAGGCGGAGACCAGAAGCTCGTTGTACGCAAGGTCGGTGAACTTGTCGCCGTAGTGCATCTTCATCACGCCCACGGGGGCGGCGAACACGGGCAGCGCCACCTGCCGCCCGAAGAGCTGGAAGCCGGTGTCCACTGGCCGGTTCTCGCAGATGGTGTCCATATTGACGCACAGCTCCTGCCACTTCTGGTAGTTGCGAATGAAGCCGGTGCCCATGCCCTTGGCCCCGGGGCCGGGGATGGTGTTGCGGCAGGCCAGGCCGTTGCACACCGGGCAGGATTTGCAGTAGGGGCCCATGCAGGTCCGGGCGTTTTGCAAGACTTCCTGATAGGTCATGTGAATTTCCTCCAACAGATGTAAATTTCCCATTTGATCCCATTCATTGTACTGCGCGGAGGCGGAAAAGGCAAGGCCGGCGGCTCTTTTTCCGGCGGGGGGCGACGGCCTTGCCACAGAGGGCGGATGCTGGTAAAATGGGGACCAGGAACCCATCTGATAGGCCGGCCTGACGCCGGCGGGAGGAGCCCTCTATGAAAATGCCGAACGAGGCCATTGACCCGGCGATGTTCGCCCCCTGCGGCATGAACTGCCTGGTCTGCTACCGGCACTGCCGGCCCAAAAAGCCCTGCGCCGGCTGCCGCGGCGGCGATTCCGGCAATGGAATAACAGTTTGGACAGGCTCCTCATTCGTGGGGAGCCTGTTTTATGTTGAAACTTTAGGGCGCTCGTGCTATACTAATTATGGAATTTGGGACACTTAACGGAGGATTTAGTATGGCAACTTCTGAGCGGTTAAAGAAATCAAGAGAAACAAAAAATGACGAGTTTTATACACTGTGGCAGGACATCGCCGACGAAATTCCTCTGTACCGTGAGCAACTGAGAGGCAAGCGTATTATATGCCCCTGTGACTGGGATGAAAGTTTCGAGGAAGCCTTGGTTTACAAGGAAGGAGGCTATATATCGCCCCAAGACCTTTTTAGTGAAGGCGGTAGCGTCAAACTGATTGATGTTGAACACTCCAAGGAAAAGTTGGAGCGCGACCTAAACACAGTTAAATGCAACTTTGTAAAGTTCCTTGTATCCCATGCAGAAGCCTATGGGATCAAGTCCATATCCGTCAGTGGATATGACCCGGCAACTGGTAAAGGCGTACGCTTTCAAGATGTAGATTACAGTAAATATGATATAGTCATAACAAACCCACCGTTTAGTCAATTCAGAGAATTTATTGATGTAATGTTCACCTCAAAGGCGAAGTTTCTGGTAATCGGTCCCGCATATGCGGTCACTTATACAGATACTTTTGAACATATTAAGAGCAACGAAATGTGGCTTGGATATCATCATCACATGACAGGCTTTATGCTACCTACTGGTGAGGTATTGCCTAAAAATGACGCACTCGTCCGTTATTGCTGTTGGTATACGAACCTTGATGTGTCATACAGACACGATAAGATGATACTCACTGAAAAATATGACCCGAAGAAATTTCCAACATACTATAATTTCGATGGAATTGATGTGAACAAAACATTGTCCATTCCCTATGATTATGATGGGTACATTGGTGTGCCAATTACATTTTTGCAGAAATACAATCCGAATCAATTCCAGATTATAGATTTGAGCATTCGGATTGAAAAGAAGTTCCGTTTCAATGGGGACAAATCAGACTTATGGTATGAGAAAGACGGAAAGCCATGGAAGTGCCCATTTAGGCGAATGGTAATCCGTAACAAGGAGGTTTATCACGATGCTGATGACAATTGAAGAACTGTATGAGCAGGTCAGAGATGGCAAAATCATCAGTGATATAAGCCTCCAGCGTGAAATCGTATATAATACTGAAAAACAGCAGTTGGTCATAGACAGTATTGTACATGGCATTCCACTTCCCGCTTTCTACTTTTGGGAGAATGAAGATGGGATTTTAGAAGTTCTGGATGGCAAGCAGAGAATTCACGCAATCACCAGATTTAAGGAAAACGACATTGAGTATGAGGGTAAGATTTGGAGACAGACCGATCCAGCTGTGCAAGAGGTCATTAACCGTTGTGAGTTATCATTGATTGTGTGTAGTGGTAACGAAGAACTAAAGCGTGAGATATTCAAGCGCATCAATACCCTGGGCGTTCCGCTGTCAAAGTATGAGGTGCTGAATGGCCTGTACAATGGGGAGTACCTGCGTGGACTAAGTTCCTATGTTGAAAACGATAGGGACGCTAAAAAGGTGCTTGGTGCGAACTCCCGAGGAAATAATCAATACAAGGTGCTTGGATTACTTAAGACACTCAAACATTTTGAAAGCATTGACGAGTATGTAAAGGGACAGCAAGATACCAGCTTTGATACAGACCAGCGGGAAATCAGCAGGTACATTCGCTTCATTTCCGAAGTCTTTGATAAGTATGATAATCTGGCTATCAGGTTTGGTTTGGCAGTCAAGTACATTCGGGATATTACCATCTGGAAAGAGCATAAGCGCGAGATAAATTCTCATGTGGCACGGTTCTTAAAGAGTGATGATGCTAAGATTATCAAAGATAAGGCCGGAGAGATTGAGGATATTATCCTGGCGGTTGTCCGTGGTATCAGTGTAGACCCCAAGAGGCTGTTTTCAAGCGATGACAAACTTGAACTTTTAAGACAGAGCGAAGAAGCAGATGGGAAATATCAATGCGCTATTTGCCATCAGTGGTTTACCGCTGATGAACTAACCGTTGACCATGTTACGCCTTGGAGCCTTGGCGGTAGAACAGTCCTCTCAAATGCACAACTTCTCTGTGTGCCGTGCAACAGTCATAAAGGAAATCGAACCTAAGATAAAAAGAGACAGGAACCAATATGGCTCCTGTCTCTTTTTATGCTCTTGAATGGATTTTCTCTTCACCTTATTCGCCTCCCGCTACAATCATCCTTATGTGCGTCTTCTCCGCCTTTTGCGGATGTAAAATCTGACAATGTATTTTGCCATATCAACTTGCTCAAAACAATATATTTGGTGAAATCGACGAAACTTTTATCGGCACAATGATCAAAAAAAGGTGTCCCCACCGGCTCTCTTGACGGCGGCGGCAAACCATAGTATACTTTTCCAGTTCCCGGGAAGCAGTTTCTGACCGGCGAACCTGAATCACCCCTCCTCCGCTGTTCTGCCGGCAAGGACGCTCCAAGCCGAAAGACGGGGATACGCCGCGCGGGAGACCGCGCCGCTGGATGCTGCCCATCCATCCCCTTCGCCGGCCCGGCGGAGGGGATGTACTTTTTTCCTGAGAAAGGGGGAAACTGGTATGGAGACCCGCGTGGCCGTGCTGGCCATCCTCGTCCGGGAGGCGGAGTCCGCCTCCGCCCTGAACGCCCTGCTGCACCAGTACGGCGGTTATATCATCGGCCGGATGGGCGTACCCTACCGGGAGCGGGGCATCCACATCATCAGCGTGGCCATCGACGCCCCGGGGGATGTGATCTCCGCCCTATCCGGAAAGATCGGGCGCCTTGCGGGCGTCACGGCCAAGACCGTGTACGCGCCGGAGGACGCCCTCCAGTGAAGAAAGGAAGGAACCCACGATGCATCTGCTGAAACGAGGCCTCTTCGCCTGCCTGGCAACCCTGCTGGCCCTGTCCCTTGCCGCCTGCGGCGGCTCCCGCACCCCGGCGGAGCCGGAGACCCCCTCCGTCCCCGCCGAGACCCCCGTCACGCTGCGCCTGGGGGCGCTGAAGGGCCCCACCGCCATGGGCCTGGTGTACCTGGGAGGCACCTACACCGACGCGGAGGGCCGGGAGGCCCCCCTGTACGACATGACCCTGGCCGCCAGCCCCGACGAGCTGACCCCCGCGCTGATGAAGGGGGAGCTGGACGCCGCCTGCATCCCCGCCAACCTGGCCGCCGTGCTGTACAACCGGACGGGCGGGGAGATCGTCACCCTGGGCATCAACACCCTGGGCGTGCTCTACCTGGTGGAAAACGGCAACGCCGTGAAGTCCTGGCAGGACCTGGCGGGCACCACCCTGGCGGCCGCCGGCAAGGGCGCCACGCCGGAGTACGCCCTGCGCTACCTGCTCACGGAAAACGGCCTGGACCCCGACGGGGACCTGACCATTGACTGGAAGAGTGAGCACAGCGAGTGCGTGGCGGCCCTGGCCTCCGGCGCCGCCACCATCGCCCTGCTGCCCCAGCCCTTTGTCACCGTGGCCCAGAGCAAGATCGACACCCTCCGGGTGGCCCTGGACCTGACGGCGGAGTGGGACACCCTGGACAACGGCTCCGCCCTCCTCACCGGCGTGGTGGCGGCCCGGCGGGACTTTGTGGAGGCCCATCCCGCCGCCGTGGCCACCTTCCTGGCGGACTACGCCGCCTCCGTGGAGCAGGTGAACGGTGACGCCGCCGCGGCGGCGGTGAAGATCGGGGAACTGGGCATTGTGGACGCGGCGGTGGCGGAGAAGGCCCTGCCCTACTGCAACATCGTGTGCATCACCGGGGCGGAGATGCAGGAGAAGCTCTCCGGCTACCTCCAGGTCCTCTTTGACGCGGACCCGGCCTCCGTGGGCGCCGACGGCGAGGGCGGCGCTCTGCCGGGAGACGACTTCTACTACAACTTCGGCCTCTGAGGCCAGTCCCGCCCCGGGAAAGGAGGGAATGCCGTGAAATCGAAACAGACCGCCCTCCGCCCCTGGGCCGTGGCGGTTTGGCTGCTGGTGTGGCAGGGGGCCAGCCTAGCCTTCCGCCTCCTCTTCCCCCACGGGGAGCTGCTGCTGGCCTCCCCCCTGGCGGCCCTGGCCCGGCTGGGGCAATTGGCCCTCACTGTCCCCTTCTGGCGCTCCGTGGGCAACTCCGCCCTCCACATTCTGGGGGGCTTTCTCCTCTCCTGCGCCCTGGCGGCGGCGCTGGCGGCCCTGGCGGCCCGTCTGCGGCCCGTGGCGGAGCTGCTGTATCCGCTGGTGGCGGCGGTGAAAGCAGTGCCGGTGGTGTCCTTCATCATCCTGGCCCTGGTGTGGCTGGACAGCCGTGCCCTCTCCCTCTTCATCTCCGGGCTGATGGTGTTTCCGCCGGTGTACCTGAACGTGCTGGCGGGCATCGGCGCGGCGGACCGGGAGCTGCTGGAGATGGCCCGGGTGTTCCGGGTGCCCTGGCGGCGGAAGCTGGCGGGCATCTGGCTGCCGGCGGTGCTGCCCTACTTCCGCTCCGCCGTGTCGCTGTCCCTGGGCCTTTGCTGGAAGGCCGGGGCGGCGGCGGAGGTCATCGGCCTGCCCGGCGGCACCATCGGCGAGCGGCTGTACACCGCCAAGGTGTACTTCCAGACGCCGGACCTCTTCGCCTGGACCGCCGTCATCGTGGCGGTGTCCCTGGCGTTTGAAAAGCTGTTTTTGCGGGCGGTGGACCGCCTAGCGGGAAAGGTGGGGGCGCTATGAAGACCATCGCGGCGGAGGCGCTGTGCAAGGTCTACCGGGGCCGGACGGTTTTGGACCGGGTGTCCTTCACCGCCACAAGCCGCCGCGCCACCTGTGTCATGGCCCCCTCCGGTGCCGGGAAGACCACCCTGCTGCGCATCCTGCTGGGACTGGAGCGGCCGGACAGCGGCACGGTGCGCCTGCCGGAGGGCTGCCGCTGGTCCGCCCTGTTCCAGGAGGACCGGCTGCTGGAGCACCAGAGCGCCCTGGGAAACCTGGCCTTCGTCCTGGGGCCGGGGATGGACACCGCCGCCGCGGCGGCCCTGCTCTCGGAGCTGGGGCTGGAGGAGGCGGGGGAGCGCCCCGTCCGGGAGTTCTCCGGCGGCATGAAGCGCCGCCTGGCGCTGGCCCGGGCCCTGCTGGCCCCCGCCGACGCCCTGGCCCTGGACGAGCCCTTCACCGGACTGGACCCGGAGAACCGGGCCCGATGCCTGGCGGCCATCCGCCGCCACGGGGAGGGGAAGGTGGTGGTACTGGTGACCCACGGCGCCGACGATGCCGCCGGGCTGGACGCGGACATTCTGTGGTTGTAAAGAGGATACGCTCTGTGGTAGACTAGCCACAGAGCGTATTTTTTGGCGATGGAGGGACGTTTTATGAGAAAATTCGTACTGGTGCCGGACTCCTTCAAGGGGACCTTGTCCTCCGCCCAGGTCTGCGCCGCCATGGAGGCGGGCATCCGGGCGGTGCTGCCGGAGGCGGAGGTGGTCTCCCTGCCGGTGGCGGACGGCGGCGAGGGCAGCGCCGACGCCTTTTTGGCCGCCCTGGGCGGGGAGCGGGTCTCCCTGCCGGTCACAGGGCCGGAGGGCCGGACGCTGGACGGGTTTTACGCCCTCCTGCCCGACGGGACGGCGGTCGTGGAGATGGCCGCGGCGGCGGGCCTGCCCCAGGTGACGGGGGATAAAAATCCGGAGCGGACCACCACCTTCGGCGTGGGGGAGCTGCTGCGCCACGCCGCCCGCCGCGGCGCCCGGCAGGCGGTGATGTGCCTGGGGGGAAGCGCCACCAACGACGGCGGCTGCGGCGCGGCGGCGGCCTGCGGCGTCCGGTTTTACAACCGGGCAGGAGCGTCTTTCGTCCCCGTAGGGGGCACCCTGGGGGAGATTGAGCGGGTGGACCTCGCGAGCCTGGACCCGGCGGTGGCGGGCATGCCCATC
>NZ_UQXD01000048.1 GCF_900544955.1 uncultured Oscillibacter sp. | reverse complement strand
ACCTACACCGTTCAGCCCGGGGACACCCTGTGGGGGATCGCGGAGCGGTACGGCACCACGGTGTCCGCCCTGGCGGCGGCCAACGGCATCCGGAACCCGAGCCTCATCTACCCGGGCCAGGTGCTGCGCATCCCGGGCGGGACGGCGGAGCGAACCTACACCGTTCAGCCCGGGGACACCCTGTGGGGGATCGCGGAGCGGTACGGCACCACGGTGTCCGCCCTGGCGGCGGCCAACGGCATCCGGAACCCGGACCTCATCTACCCAGGCCAGGTGCTGCGGATATAAAACTGCCCCGCCGGAGGCGGGGCAGGGATCACTTGGCGAAAGAGGGGGCCTGGACGTCCTTTCCGGCGAAGGTGTTGGGGCCGGGGTTGGACAGGGAGAAATAGGCCCGGGCGGCCTTGGTGGTGCCGAAATCCCGGTTGGAGCCGGAGTCCTGCACCTCGTTGAAGGCGTCCCGGAACATCTGGTTGTGGGCCTCCTCCCGGTTGAGCAGGAAGTCGATGGTCTCCCGCACCTTCTTGTCCTCGATCTGGCGGTAGAGGTATTCATACACCACCTTGGCCCGCTGCTCGGAGGCGATGTTGCTGAGCAGGTCGGCGCACAGGTCTCCGGTGACCGTCACGTAGTCGGCGGTCCAGGAGTAGCCGGAGGCGTTGATGAGGCCGGGGTTCAGCCCCAGCAGCACATGGGTCTGGATTTCGCCGGCCTTCACGGCGGCGGCGTCCACCTCATGGCCGTTGAGGAGGTTGATGGTCTGGGCCACCATCTCCATGTGGCCCAGCTCCTCGGCGGCGATGTCCATAAACAGGTCCTTGATCCGGGCGTCCTGAATGCGGAAGCTCTGGGACAGGTACTGCATGGCGGATTTCATCTCGCCGTTGGCGCCGCCAAGCTGCTCCTGGAGCAGGGCGGCGTACTGGGGATTGGGTTTCTCCACGCCCACGGGGTGGAAGAGCTGCTTTTCGTGCTTGAACATAGAGGGAACACACTCCTTCGGTTGAATTTGTCCGTAGCGTGTCCCGTTTTCTGGAAATCTATGCGGCCTTCCGGCCAAACACCAGATAGAGGTAGGGGAGGAAGCAGGAGGGAATTGCCAGCAGCACGAAGCCCCAGTGGGGAAGGGTCTCCGGCGCCAGGCGGAAGAGCAGGGAGGTGACCACGGAGCCGGCCTCCGTGGGGATGTAGAGGTAATAGGTGAGCAGCAGAATGCCGCCCCCCGCCAGGACCTGG
Source organism: uncultured Oscillibacter sp. (assembly GCF_900544955.1). Classification (GTDB taxonomy): domain Bacteria; phylum Bacillota; class Clostridia; order Oscillospirales; family Oscillospiraceae; genus Oscillibacter. The sequence goes on along the minus strand of NZ_UQXD01000048.1, from coordinate 15,302 downwards.
CCGATCTGCTCCACCGCCAGCACCAACAGGCCGTAGGCCACCATCAGCGTGGCGGAGCGGAAGAGGGTCCGCCGGTCCATGCCCCGCAGGAGGAGCCAGCCCGCCGCCAGGAACAGCGCCACGTAGATCCCGTTCATGCAGGGGCTGAACAGCGGGGAGCTGGTGTAGGAACCGTCCTCCAGCCGCACCAGAAACAGCCGCGCCAGGGGAAAGCCCACCATTCGGCCGATGAGGCCGCTGAGGGCCATGGCGGCGGGCACCCGCCACAGGCCGGTTTTGGAAGCTGTCATGAGCACTCCCTCCTTTTTCGCCACTGTATCATGGGGAAGAGGGCGAAATCATCACAAAAGGGTAACAGAAAGCCCCCCGGAGCTATCTCCGGGGGGCCGGGGCGCAGGAAAGGGGGTTACTCCGCCTTGGGACCGGCGGCCACCACCTCGGCGCTCATGTGGTCGTACTTCTTAAAGTTTTCGATGAAGCTGGTGGCCAGCTTCCGGCAGCTGGCCCGGTAGGCCGCCTTGTCCTCCCAGGTGTTTTCGGGAATCAGCAGCTCGGAGGGCACGCCCTCGATGGCGGTGGGCACCTGGACGCCGAAGGTGGAATCGGTCACAAAGGCGCTCTTCTCGATCTCACCAGTGAGGGCGGCGGTGACCATGGCCCGGGTGTAGCTCAGCTTCATCCGCTTGCCGGTGCCGTTCCAGCCGGTGTTCACCAGGTACACGTTGGCGCCGGACTTCTCCACCTTCTCGGCCAGCATGGAGGCGTACACGGAGGGGTCCAGGGGCAGGAAGGGCTCCCCGAAGCAGGTGGAGAAGGTGGGGACGGGCTCCGTGATGCCGATCTCCGTCCCCGCCACCTTGGAGGTGAAGCCGGAGACGAAGTAGTACATGGCCTGGTTCTTGTCCAGCTTGGAGATGGGGGGCAGCACGCCGTAGGCATCGGCGGTGAGGAAGATGACGGTCTTGGGCACGCTGGGACTCATGCCGGAGAGCTCCGCGTTGGGGATGTACTCCACGGGATAGCCCACCCGGGAGTTGACGGCCAGGGAGTCGTCGTCAAAGTCGAACTCCCGGGTCTCCTCGTCCATCACCACGTTTTCCACCAGGGCGCCGAATTTGATGGCGTTGTAGATCTCCGGCTCCCCCTCGGGGCTGAGGTTGATGCACTTGGCATAGCAGCCGCCCTCGAAGTTGAACACGGAGTCGTCTGCCCAGCCGTGCTCGTCGTCGCCGATGAGCATCCGGTTGGGGTCGGCGGAGAGGGTGGTCTTGCCGGTGCCGGACAGGCCAAAGAACACGGCGGAGTCCCCGTCCTTGCCGATGTTGGCGGAGCAGTGCATGGGGAACACGCCCTGCTTGGGCAGGACATAGTTCATGACGGAGAAGACGGACTTCTTGATCTCCCCGGCGTACTGGGAGCCGCAGATCACCACCAGCCGCTCCTCGTAGTTCACCAGGATGGCGGCCTCGGAGCGGGTGCCGTCCACCTCCGGGATGCACTTGAAGCCGGGGGCGGCGATGATGGTGAAGTCGGCCTGGAAGTTCTCCAGCTGCTGGGGAGTGGGACGGCGCAGCAGCTGGTGGATGAACAGGTTCTGGGAGGCCAGCTCGTTGACGATGCGGAAGCGCTGTGTGTACTTGGGGTCAGCGCCGGCAAAGCCGTCGAAGAGGAAGATCTCCCGGTTTTGCAGGTAGGCCAGCACCTTGCCGGTGATGGCGTCGAACTTGGCCTTCTCAATGGGGCGGTTGACCTTGCCCCAGGCGATTTCATCGTGGACGGCGGGCGTGTCGACGATGAACTTGTCGTTGGCGCTGCGGCCGGTGTACTTCCCGGTCTTGACCACCAGGGCACCGGTGTTGCTGAGCTTGCCCTCTCCCCGGCGCAGGGCGTGTTCCGTCAGCTGGGCGGGGGTCAGGTTGCGGTAAACGGCGGCCGCATGAGTGATGCCGAGAGATTCCAAACCATACGTTTCCATGATGCGATTCCTCCTGATTTGATAGTGGGATGGGCGGCCCATCGAGAGAGCAAATTCCAGATACCTACCAGTATATAGGAGTGGGCGGAAAAATGCAAGGAGCGATTACGCCCGCCGCTCCGCCAGGGCGGCGGAGAGGGCGGCGAACTCCTGGAGGGTGAGCCGCTCCCCCCGGATGTCGGGGCGGAGGCCGCAGGCGGCGATGGCGTCCTGGACGGCCTCCTTGCCGCACTCCGGCAGGGCGGCGGCGAGGCTGTTGGCCAGGGTTTTGCGCCGCAGCAGAAAGCCCCCCCGCACTACCTTGAAGAAGAAGGCCTCGTCCGCCACCTCCACGGCGGGCCGCGCCCGCCGGACGCACCGCAGCACAGCGGAGGTCACCTTGGGGGCGGGGAGGAAGTTCTCCCGGGGCACGTCGAACAAAAGCGCCGCCTCCATATGGTATTGCAGAAATAGGGAAAAAGAACCGCCGGCGGCGGAGCCGGCCGGGGCCGCCAGCCGCTGGGCCACCTCCTTTTGGATCAGCACCGTGACGGTGGAGAAGCAGGGCGTCTCAATGAGTCGGGTCAAAACCGGGGTGGTGATGTTATAGGGCAGGTTGGCGCAGACCATGGGGGTGAGGCCCTGGAAGCGCTCCGCCGCCAGAGCCTGGAGATCCAGCTTCATCACGTCCCCGGGGACGATCTCCACGTTTTGGTAGGGGGCCATGGTCTCCGCCAGCACGGGCAGCAGGGAGGCGTCCAGCTCCACGGACACCACCTTGCCCGCCCGCCGGGCCAGCTCCGCCGTCAGCGGGCCGATGCCCGGCCCGATCTCCAGCACGCCGCAGGTCTCATCCGCCTGGGAGGCCGCCGCGATGTCCCGGGGCACCTGGGGGTTGATGAGAAAGTTCTGCCCCATGGATTTGGAGAAATGGAAGCCGTGGCGGCCCAGCAGCTCCCGGATGGTGTCGTAGTCGCAAAGATTCATAGGGTCTCCGCCTTTCCATTCGATGAGAACAGTATACCAAAAACGAAGCGGATTGCAAACCCCCGGCAAATCCGGTAGAATACCGGTAGAAAACGAAAGGGGTGTTCCCGTGATCCAAACCATTTTCTTCGACCTGGACAATACCCTCCTGGACTTCAACCGGGCGGAGGCCGCCGCCTTGGACCGGGCGCTGGAGGAGGCGGGCATCCCGCCCACCGCCGCCATTGCGGAGCGCTACCACGCCATCAACCTCTCCCAGTGGGAGCTGCTGGAGGAGGGGGTGCTCACCCGGGACCAGGTGATGACCCGCCGGTTCGACCTGCTGTTTGCGGAGCTGGGGGTGGTCCGCTCCAGCCGGGAGGTGTGCCGGCGGTACGAGGGCCTCCTGGCGGAGGGACACATGCTGCTGCCCGGGGCGGCGGCGCTGGTGCAGGCCCTGGCGCCCCGGTATGACCTGTACCTGGCCACCAACGGTGCGGCGGCGGTGCAGCGCAGGCGGCTGCGGGACTCCGGGCTGGAGCCCTGGTTCCGGGCCGTCTTCATCTCAGAGGAGATCGGCTGGGACAAGCCCGCCCGGGCGTTTTTCGACGCCTGCTTCGCCGCCGTCCCCGGCTTTTCCCGGGACACGGCCCTGATGGTGGGGGACAGCCTCACCTCCGACATCCGGGGCGGCATCGGCGCCGGCATCCGCACCTGCTGGCTCCGCCGTCCCGGCGCCGCCGCCCGGGCGGACATCCGGCCGGACCACGAGATCGCCTCCCTGGAGGAGCTGCCGCCGCTGCTGGACCGGCTGTCCCGCTCCTAAAAAACGGGGCAAACTTTGTGCAGGTTTTTCAGAAAACCGGCTTTACATTCCCGGCGCGGTTTGCTATTATGCACATATCGCCTCCTCCTCCGCCGCCGGGCGGGAAGCGGGGCGGTATCTTTTCACAGAGATTGTTTACGCGCGTACACAGCCGGGCGGGCCTGCCCGCCGGCGCGAAAAAGGGGGAGGACATCCATGGCGAGCTTTTTGCGGCTGCACCCCGGGGACAACGTGGTGACGGCCCTGACGGACGTCCCGGCGGGGGCGCCGGTGGAGGTGGACGGGGAGGTGCTGACCGTCACCCGGGAGGCCATTTCCTTCGAGCACAAGGCAGCGCTGCGGGACCTGGCGCCGGGGGAGCCGGTCATCAAGTACGGCGTGCCCATCGGCGAGGCCTACCGGCCCATCCGGGCGGGGGAGCACGTGCACCTGCACAACCTCCGCTCCCTGATGGTGGAGGACACGCCGTCCCCGGACACCGGGGCGGCTGCGGACAGGGGGGCGGAGCGATGAGGGGATATCTGCGGCCAGACGGCCGGGTGGGCATTCGCAACCACGTAGCCGTGATTTACACGGTGAAGTGCGCGGAGCATGTGGCCCGGCGGATTCGGGAGGCGGTGCCCGGGACCCAGGTGTTCGGCTACGACAGCTGCTACCCGGACCCCTACGGCTACCGGGTGGTGGCGGAGCTGGCGAAACACCCCAACGTGGCCGCCGTGCTGTTTGTGAGCCTGGGCTGCGAGAGCTCCCCCGTCCAGAGCTGGCTGGAGGAGGTCCGGGAGACGGGCCGGACGGCGGAGCTGCTGGTCATTCAGCGCACCGGGGGCACCGCGGACGCCATCCGGCAGGGCATCTGCACGGCCCGGGCCCTCACCGCCGCCGCGGCGGAGGCCCCCACCCGGGAGATGGGCGTGGAGGAGCTGGTCATCGGCGTGGAGTGCGGCGGGTCCGACGCCACCTCCGGCCTTGCGGCCAATCCGGCGGTGGGCCGGGCGGTGGATCTGGCGGTGGACGCCGGGGCCGCCTGCATCTTCAGCGAGCTGCCGGAGCTGCTGGGCACGGACCGGTACCTGCTGGACCGGGGGGAGACGGAGGCGGTCCGGGAGAAGCTGCGGGACGGCCTGCGCCGGGCCAAGACGCTGAGCAACCGCCTCCACACCTTCGCCATCTCCGCCGGGAACGAGGCCTCCGGCCTCACCACCATCGAGGAGAAGTCCCTGGGTGCCCTGTGCAAATCCGGCACCCGGCCCATCCGGGACGTGCTGAAGCCGGCTCAGCGGCCCCGGCAGGGGGGCGTGTACCTGCTGGACAAGGTGGGGGGCACGGACTCCAGCCAGCTCACCCTCTATGAGGAGAGCGACTTCGACGGCTTCGCCGCCCTGATCGCCTCCGGCGTCCATCTGGTGGTGTTCACCACCGGCTGCGGCAGCGTGGCCGGCAGCGTGGTGGCGCCGGTGCTGAAGGTCTGCGGCAATCCCCGGCGGACCGCCGCCATGGCGGAGGACTTCGACATCGACGCCGGGGGCATCATCCTGGCCAGGGACACGGTTCCGGAGGTGGGGGAGCGGATCTTCCGCCGCATTCTGGAGACCTGCGGCGGCGCGCCCACCTGCGCGGAGCGGCTGGGCCACGAGGAATACCACCTCCTGCCCAAATTTGCGAGAGCCTGCGACGTCTCATACATATAAAAAACGGGAGGATACAATGATGGAAGCGCAAAAACGGTTTGACATGTACACACACCAGGAGGCCCCGGAGGAAATCGAAGAGGACGAGCTGGTGGAGCGGTATCTGCGGCTGTACGGCGGTACGATCTCCGACGTGCTGGACGGCCTGGGCTACTTCTACCAGGTGCTGCCCAAGGAGATGACCGGCCTGACGCCGGACGCCAAATTCTGCGGCACCGCGCTGACCGCCACCGGCGAGCCCACCACCGACCGGGACCCCGACCGGATTTTCGTGCCCATTCTGGAGATGCTGGGGGCCGTCCGGAAGAACAACGTAGTGGTGACCCAGCCCAATGAGGACACCTGCTCTCACCTGGGGGAGCTGTCCGCCACCACCATCAAGGCCAGGGGCGGAAACGGCGCCGTCATCTACGGCGGCGTGCGGGACGTGGACTACATCCACCGGCTGGGGCTGCCGGTCTACAAGCTCTACACCACCCCCCGGGACGTCATGGGCCGCTGGCGGCTGACGGCCTACAACGTCCCCATCCGGATCGGACAGACCCAGATCAACCCCATGGACATCATTTTCGCGGACAAGGACGGCGTGATCGCCATTCCCCGGGAGGTGGCCGTGAAGGTGCTGCTGAAGGCGGAAGAGCTGGAGAGCACGGAAAACCACGTGCGGGAGGAGGTCCTCCGGGGCGTGCACCCGGTGGAGGCCTACCAGCGCCACGGCTGGTTCTGAGCCCATGGAAAAACTCCCCCGGTATCCTTGGATACCGGGGGAGAAACTGTCTGCATGGGGATGGGGTCACTCCAGAATATACACGGTGCAGCTCCGGCGGCCGAAGTTGATGCACTGCTGATAGGTGTCGTAATACAGGTCCACCTTGTTGCCCCGCACGCCGGTGTCCTCCGCCACGGCCATGCCGTAGACGATGCCGTCGCTGGTGACAATGAACATCCGGGTTCCCAGGGGAATCACGTTCTTGTCCACGGCCACGGTGCCCACCCGAACGGTGGTGCCGGTGGCGGTGCAGTAGTCCGCGCCGCCGTGTCCGGCGGTGTACGCCGTGGCGGTCATGGTTTTGGCGCTGGAGAAGGACAGCGTGGCGCCGGACTGGAAGACCAGGGTGCCGCTGCCGTCGTCGTTTTTGGTGACGCCGGAGAGCTGGTCGGCGTTGCTCACCGTCTCCGCCTGAACGGCGGTGCCGTATTCCACGATGCGGTCCACGGCGGTGCTGTCCAGCTCCTCCACAAACTGGCGGGAGGCCTCCTTGCCGTTGGACCAGACCACTTCATAGATGGAGGTGCGCACGCCGTCGGCCCCCTCCTGGATCACCTGCTCGGTGCCCTGGGGCAGGTCGGGGTTGGCCACCCGCTGGGTCTCAAAGGCGGCGGGCTCCGAGAGCTCCTCGTAATACGTGAGGTCGGAGGCCACGGTCAGCACCGCGCCGTCGCCGCTGAGGTCCACGCCCACCATGTCCAGGGGGCTGGGGTTGATGTGCAGCCGGTCCAGCAGGGAGGAGATGGTCTCCTTCCGGGCCTGGAGGGTGATGCTGGCCCCCTCGTGGTTCACGGTGACCGTCTGCCCGGCGGCCAGGGTCACGTCGTACCCGCTGCTGCCGGAGGTCAGATGGACCAGCTGGGAGGAGAGGTCCGGTGCGCTGCCGGCGCCGTCCAGAATGATGGCGGCGTCGTCGGTGCCGGTGAGAATATACAGGGCGCTGGCCCAGTCCGTCGCGGCGGCGCTGGCCAGGACCATGGTGGCCATCGCGAAGAGGACCATGGTGCGCTGTTTCCAGAATGCAGTCAGTTTTTTCCGTAGGTGATGGTGTTTCAAAATCATACCTCCTGAAACGTCTTTGCGGTCCGCTCTCTTGCGAGAAACAACTTGTAACTTTTGTTACCAACCGAAAAACTGTGGTCAGTATACACCTGCATCCCACTTTTGTCAAGTTTGGGCCGGATTTTGAGCACTGCCAAACCCACTTTAGACGAAAACCGACGGAAAAACGCTGGAAAAATCTGTGAGGAAGAATCAAAAGATTACAAAGCGGTAACACGGCTGTGCGAAAAAGTGCCCCTGTACCTTTTGGATAGGTACAGGGGCGTTTTTTCGCGTTTTTTGCGTTTTTGGGACTTATTCCCGGACTTCCGGCGTAAAGCCCAGGTCCTCCAGCTCGCTGACGGCGGTCTGCACGCAGTTCTGGCAGCCGTCGATGGAAACGCACTTGTCCGCCAGGCTCACCTCAAATTTCAGCTCCGCCTGGGTCAGGGCGCTGGTGATGCGCTTCACGCAGTTTTCACACATCATGTCGGGTACGGAGATTTTGGTCATGGTTTCTGCCTTCCTTTCTCACTTCATCAGTTTTTGTATGGTGACCAGGAGATCGTCCACGACCTCCAGATGTCCGGATTGGATGTCCTCCACCACGCAGGTGTGGATGTGGTTGGCCAGCAGCTCCCGGGAAAAGGCGTTCAGAGCCGACTGGATGGCGGAGACCTGGGTGAGGATGTCGGTGCAGTAGGCCTCCTTTTCCACCATGCCCCGGACGCCCCGGACCTGGCCCTCGATGCGGCTGAGCCGCTTCAAAAGGGCCTGGTACTCCGGCGCCTCCCGGTGCTTGTGGCGGCAGCAGTTCGGAGAGAGGGTCTCCGGCGTTTGAGATTCGGCCATGATGGGTCCTCCTGTTCTGTTTTAGAGTTTGGCCCGGCCCAGCCGCAGGGCGTTGCCCACCACGCACACGGAGCTCAGGGACATGGCGGCGCCTGCGAACATAGGGGAGAGCAGGGGGCCGCCGAAGAGATACAGCAGCCCCGCCGCGATGGGAATGCCCACGGTGTTGTAGCAGAAGGCCCAGAACAGGTTCTGCTTGATGTCCCGCAGGGTCAGGGCGGAGAGCCGCAGGGCCCGGGGCACGTCCTGGAGGTCGTCCCGCATCAGCACGATGTCGGCGGACTCGATGGCGATGTCGCTACCGCTGCCGATGGCGCAGCCCACCTCCGCCTGGGTGAGGGCGGGGGCGTCGTTGATGCCGTCGCCCACCATCATCACCTTCCGGCCCTGGCGCTGGAGGGTCTGGATCACTCCGGCCTTCTCCTCCGGCAGGACCTCCGCGATGACCTCGTCCACGCCCACCAATTGGCCGATGTGGTCCGCCGCCGCCCGGTTGTCGCCGGTGAGGAGCACGGTGCGGATGCCCGCGTCCCGCAGCTTGCGGATGGCGGCGGCGCTGGTGTCCTTCACCGGGTCCGCCACGGAGATCAGCCCCAGGAGATGGCCGCTTTTGGCGAAGAACATGGGGGTCTGGCCCTGGGCGGCCAGGCGTTCCGCCTCCGCCGCCAGGGGAGCGAGGTCGATGCCCGCCTCCTCCAGCAGCCGCCGGTTTCCGGCCAGCACCGTCTCCCCGGCCAGCTGGGCCCGGAGCCCCCGGCCGGAGAGGTTCTCAAAGCCGTCGGGCCGGGGCAGGTCTCCCAGCCCCTGGGCCTCGGCGTAGCCGCTGATGGCCTGGGCCAGGGGGTGGGCGGAGACGGCCTCCACCGCCGCCGCCGTGGACAGAAGCTCCGTTTCGCCGCACTGGAAGGGAGTCACCGCCGTGACGGCGGGGGTGCCCTGGGTGACGGTGCCGGTCTTGTCCAGTACCACGGTGTCCACGCTGTGGGTGGTCTCCAGAATCTCGCCGGAGCGGATGAGGATGCCGTGCCTGGCGCCCAGTCCCGTGCCCACCATGATGGCGGTGGGGGTGGCCAGGCCCAGGGCGCAGGGGCAGGCGATGACCAGAACCGAGGTGAACACCCGCAGCACGAAGGAGAAGGGCTGCCCCGCCACCGCCCAGGCCACCGCCGCCACCAGGGCGATGAGGATGACCGTGGGCACGAACACCCCGGCCACCTTGTCGGCGGTTTTGGAGATGGGGGCCTTTTTGCCCTGGGCGTCCTCCACAAAGCGGATGATCCGGGAGAGGGTGGTGTCCTCGCCGGTGCGGGTCACCTGGACGTACAGCACGCCGTTTTGGTTGACGCTGCCGCCGATGACCTCGCTGCCGGGGGTCTTCTCCACCGGCAGGCTCTCGCCGGTGAGCATGGCCTCGTTGACGCTGCTCTCCCCGCTGGTCACCACGCCGTCGGCGGGCACCCGGGCGCCGGGCTTTACCAGCACGGCGTCCCCGGTTTTCAGGCTCTTGGTGGGCACCTCCCGCCCGGAGTCCGCCAAAATGGCGGTGTCCGGGGAGAGCTGCATCAGGGCGGTGATGGCGCCCTTGGTCTTCTGCATGTTCCGGCTCTCCAGGAACTTGCCCAGGGAGACCAGGGTCAGCACCACGGCGGCGGACTCATAATAGAGGTTGTGGACGTAGGCGTGGGGATTGTCGGAGATGAGGAAGGTCATCACCACGCTGTAGGCGAAGGAGCAGCCGGAGCCGATGGCCACCAGGGAGTCCATGTTGGGATTGCCGTGGAACAGCGCCTTGAAGCCGCCGGTGAAGAAGTGGCGCCCGCAGTACAGCACGGGAACGGTCAGCAGCAGTTGCAGCACGGCGAAGTTCACCGGGTGGGTGTGCATGGAGAAGAGGTCCGGCAGGGGCAGCCCGGGCAGGCCGAAGGGCAGCATCTGCCCCATGGAGACGTACAGCAGCACCAGGGAGAAGAGGCCCGCCGCAATCAGCTCCCGCTTCTTTTGCCGCAGCTCTGCCTCCTCGGCGCTGCCGGCGTCCGGCGGGGGGGCCTCCGTCCGCTCCGCGTGGAGGGCGGCGCCGAAGCCCGCCTTTTCCACCTTGGCCACGATCTGCTCCGGCGCCGTCTGCTGCTCGTCGTAGGCGATGGTCATGATGCCGGTGGTCAGGTTCACGTCGCTGCGCTCCACCCCCGGCAGCTTCCGGGTCACGCGCTCCACCGACGCGCTGCACGCCGCGCAGTGCATGCCGGTGATGTCATATTTCTCTTCCCGCATGGGACCTCCTGTTCTCCCAGGGATACCCCTGGGGGGTATTTATTTTCTGAACCCAATATATACCCCTGGGGGGTATTTGTCAAGTCCTTTTTCACCAGTATGCCCCGGGTGGGCGAAAATTTCCCGAAAGCCCTTGACTTCCCCCGGGACTATGGTATCATGACATCAGAAGCTAACAAAAAATCTGCAATCCTAAAAAATTTTGGTGGTGAGTGACGATGAAGGAACCGATCAAATGGACAGAGAACCGCATGCCCCCCAGCGAGGACGGGCAGCTGTCCATCATGAGCCTTGGAAACGTGGCCAAGGCCCGCTTTTTCCACACCGGGTTTCCCCAGTATACCATCACGCCCCTTGCGCGGCTGGACGGCATGGCCGCCTATCTGGGTCTGGGGGGGCTGTTCGTGAAGGACGAGTCCTACCGCTTCGGGCTGAACGCCTTCAAGGTGCTGGGGGGCTCCTTCGCCATGGCCCGGTACATCGCCGAGGAGATGGGCCGGGACGTCAGCGAGATGACCTACGACTATCTGACCAGCGGGGAGTTCCGCCGGGAGTTCGGCCAGGCCACCTTCTTCACCGCCACCGACGGCAACCACGGCCGCGGCGTGGCCTGGGCGGCCCACAAGCTGGGGCAGCGGGCGGTGGTCCACATGCCCAAGGGCAGCAGCCCCGCCCGGTATGAGAACATCGCCAAGGAGGGCGCCAAGGTCACCATTGAGGACGTGAACTACGACGCCTGCGTCCGCATGGCCGCCGCCGAGGCCGCCGGGACCACCCACGGCGTGGTGGTGCAGGACACCGCCTGGGAGGGGTACGAGGAGATTCCCGCCTGGATCATGCAGGGCTACGGCACCATGGCCAACGAGGCGGCGGAGCAGCTGCGCCAACTGGGGGTCAACCGGCCCACCCACGTGTTCATCCAGGCGGGTGTGGGCAGCCTGGCGGGGGCCGTGGTGGGGTATTTCACCAACCTCTTCCGGGAGGACCCGCCCAAGTTCGTGGTGATGGAGGCCCGGGCGGCGGACTGCCTGTATCAGGGCGCCCTGGCGGGGGACGGCGCGCCCCGGGTGGTGACGGGAGAGCTGAAGACCATCATGGCGGGCCTCGCCTGCGGCGAGCCCAACATCCTCTCCTGGGATATTCTGCGCAACCACGTCTCCGCCTTCGTCTCCTGTCCGGACTGGGTCAGCGCCCGGGGGATGCGGATGCTGGGCGTGCCGGTGAAGGGCGACCCCACGGTGATCTCCGGCGAGTCCGGGGCGGTGGGCATGGGGCTTGTGGCGGCGCTGATGGAGGGCGACGGGTACCGGGAGCTGCGGGAGGCCCTGGGGCTGGACCGGTTCAGCCAGGTGCTGCTGTTCTCCACGGAGGGCAACACGGACCCCATGAAGTTCCGCAAGGTGCTCTGGGACGGGGAGTATCCCACGGTATAATCATGTAAAGTTTGACTCTGTCCGGCGGGGAAGCCGGATGGGAAAGACGGAGGAGGCCACCCCGTGGGGCGGCCTCCTCCGTCTGTTCTCCCGCTGTGCGGGCTTGGCGCACTCACAGGCTGCGGATTTGGTTTTGAATCAGGGTTCCCACCGTGTCCGCGAACTGGTCCAGGGAGCGGATGCGGGCGAAATTCCGGCCGTAGATGGTGTGGGCGGCGGGGATGTCGCCGTCGTCGCCGGTGAAGACGCACACCACCGCCACCTCCCGCCGCAGGAGGGCGCGGACCTCCAGGGCGGTGTTCTGAATGCCCTCCTGGTCCGCGTAGTCCGAGAAGGCGCCGCCCCGGCGCAGCTTCACCACGTCGTTGGGCTTGGCGTCGGAGAGCAGGATGAGGAGGCGATGCTCGCAGGGGGCGTCCTCCAGCTCCCGCCCCATGGCCCGCAGGGCCAGGCCGTCCCGGTTGCAGCCGGTGGTGAAGTAGTGGAAGATGCGCTCGTTGGCCGCCGTCTCCCGGTAGTCCCGGTAGCGGGTGAGGACGGTGTAGCCGCTGAGGGAGCAGAAGGAGGTGACCCGCACCGGGATGCCGCAGCGGCTCAGGCTTTCGGCGATCATGTAGCCCTGGGCGGCCACCGTCTCCTGCCGGTCCAGCTGGGAGGTGGAGGCGTCCAGCAGCAGGTCCACGCAGAGGTCCCCCGGGTCCGTCTGCAACACCTTGGTGAACACCCTGCCGTCCTCCAGATACAGCCCCCGCCAGACCCGCCCGGCGTCCAGGGCGCCGGAGGTAGCGCGGACCGCCGTGGGCTGGAGATAGGCCAGCATGGCGTTGCGGATGCGGGCGGTGAGCCGGACGATGGTGGCCCGGTGGCGGAGCAGGTCCGCCCGGTAGGCCGCCCGGTTCTTCTCCGCCTGCTTCAGCGCCGCCCGGCGCTGGGCCCCGGCGTAGCCCCGCACCGTGGGGTCCATTACCCCGTCCCCCCGGGCGTAGTAGAGGCGGCAGCCGGTGTGGTCGCCGGTGCAGAGGGCCTCCTCCCGCTCCCGGGACTGCCGGGGGCCGTACAGCGGGGGGCCGAAAAACGCCTGGATGTAGGCTTGGAGGGCCGCCTCGCTCTGGGCCACGGTCAGGTCCGTGAGGCGGCGCCGGGGCGGGGCGGCGTCGGACCCGCCGCCGAGGGAGACGGTGTGCTCCCCGAAGCCGTAGCCAAAGCCCCGGACGGCGGGGAGGTCCGCCTTGACCTTGCGGCGGAGGCCCGGGAGGCGGCGCCGGGCGGCGGTCTCCGCCGCCTCCGCCTGCGGGCCGGGGGTGAAGTCGAAATAGGTCTTCAAAAAGGCCAGGGCCCGGTCCGCCAGGGCGGGACCGGCATCTTCGCCGGGAAACTCCAGGGCGTCCAGCATCTCCCGGTCCCGGGGCTTCAGCGCCGGGTCCTCTCCCAGGGCCCGGCGGAAATGGGCGGTCTCCAGCACGTCCAGCAGCCGGTCCGTGGGATTGGTGGCGCTGAGGGCCAGCACCCGCCGGGCATAGCTGCGCCGCAGGGCGGGCAGGGCGGGGCGGCGGGGGGCCTCCCGCTGGTAGACGGCGTTTTCCAGCCCCAGCCACACCAGCTGCTCGTAGAGATGCTCGTCCAGACAGCCGCGAAAGCTCCCGAACAAGTCCGCCAGGGGCTGCGGGCCGCAGACCCTGCGGACGGCGCCGATGATGCTGTTCCAGTACAGGTCCGCCCGGCCCGCCTCGTCGTAGGCCTTGAAGTCCGGCTCGAAGCCGTACTCCCCGGCGGCGTTCCAGATCAGATTCCTGGCCCGGCGCTTCTCACTGTCCAGAATCTCCATCAGGCGAACACATCCTCGCAGGAGAGCGTGTCCGGCAGCCGGGTGCGGATGACGTCGGACACCAGCTGGCGCTCGAAGCCGTCAAAGGACTTGTTCACAAGGCCCAGGTCCAGGGCGCGGTTGCCCTCCAGCCCCGCGTGCATCAGCCGCACGGCGGCCAGCAGGCCCCGCAGGTCCAGGGGCTTGGTGGACAGCTCTCCGCCGTCGCACTTTCTCTGGATGTCCTGGAAGAGGCCGGCGAACTGGTCGGCATAGGCCGGGCGCAGGTCCGGAAATTCCCGGGTCAGGAGCTTCACCAGGCCTTGGGGGGTGATGGCGGGCATGTCGATGACCACAAACCGGGAGGCCAGGGCCTCGTTGAGCTCCCGGGTGCCGGCGTAGCCGTGGTTCATGGTGGCGATGAAGCGGGCGGCGCCGTGGAGGGGGATGCGGTCGTAGCCGGGCATGTCGATGGCGCGGCGGAAGTCCAGCGTGGCGTGGAGCACCGCCAGGGACTCGTTTTTCGCCATGTTGATCTCGTCCAGAATGCCGAAGCCGCCCCGCTCGGCGCACTGGTAGATGGGCCCCTTGCGCAGGGACACGGCGCCGTTTGCAAAGGTGTCCGTCCCCAGGAGGGTGGCGGCGTCGGTGTTGATGTAAAAGGACACGTCCCAGCTGGGCCGGGCGAAGACGGCGGCCAGATTTTCGGCCAGCACGTTTTTGCCGGTGGCCTTGGGCCCCGCCAGCAGCAGGTTCTCCCCGCAGAGCAGGGCGGTGACGGCCTCCTCCCAGACATCCTTGCCGTAATAGAGGTACCGGGGGACGGGGATGCGGCGGCGGAGGGCGTCCTCCGCCGGGTATTGGGCCCGGAAGCGCTCCACCTCCGCCAGGAGCCGGGGGCTGACGCCCTCCTGTTTCAAAAAGTCCAGCATAGCTGTGCCTCCCTGTTGTGATTGCCTCTATCATAGCAGGTTCCCGGAAAATAACAAGCGCCGGGCGGACCCTTCCCGCTAAAAAACCGTTTCGGTTCCTTGCCCGGCGGGGCGGCGGTGTGGTAAGATCAGGAAAACGGAAAGGGAGTGGTCTGGTGGAGCTGGCGTGGATGGTGGCGGCGATGGAGGGGAAGGACACCCGGGAGACCTACGGGCTGTTACAGGAGCTGGAGCGCCTCTCGGAGGAGAGCGACGTGCTGTACCCCTGGGTGGACCGCTTTGCCGCCCTGGCGGAGAGGGGGCGCGGCGGGGCGCGGGTGCGGGGCTTCCGGCTGCTGTGCAGGCAGGCCCGGTGGGACGATGAGGGGGCCGTGGACCGGGTTTTGGACGGGGCGCTGTCGATTTTGCAGGAGGAGCGGCCCACGGCGGTGCGGCAGGCCCTGGCGGCCCTGGGAGACCTGGTGCCCTATAAGCCCGCGCTGTGGCCGCTGGTGCGGCGGCGGGTGCTGGAAATCGACCCGCTGCGCTATCGGGACACCATGCGCCCCCTGCTGGAGAGGGACATCCGGGGGCTGCTGGAGAGGATGGCGTGAGGGGCCCGGAGGCGCATCGGCGCTCCCGGCCAAGTGCTCCCGGAGAGTACCGCGGGCGCTGTTCCGGGAGAGCGGCAGTCCGCGGCTCCGGCACCTGCGGGCAGAGAGGGGCGTTCCCCGGCGCATCCGCCGGGGAACGCCCCTTTGCGGCTTTGCGGCGCATCCGCCGGGGA